>BNXH01000013.1 GCA_025999435.1 Bacteroidia bacterium
CTCCTTACCTCTAACATTACGTTGGTAACGGTGCAATGTCTCTATATCTGTTGGGGACAATTCGTATCTCATACGGCAAAGTTCGGTTTTTATTGGAAATCTCGCAAATTAATTACTTTTGAGTATAACTAAAATATTTTATAAGTTTCTGCCGGCATTTCTATTTGTTAATGGATAATTGTATAAGCATGCGAATTTAATATCAATCGGACCAATATGTTAATAAATATAATGGAATTATGGTGGCAAGCCAATTTAGTTTCCCTTAACAGAAACGGCATACAAGTAATGATTTACATGAGCCTGATTGTTGCTATGCTAATCCTGATATATAAACATGCTAATAATCTCGGCTATAAAACAGCTAAACGAAGATTTTCCTTAGAAATGAGAAACCTGATCATATCTATGATTGTCGTAGAATGTGGGGGTGATCCTTCTATTTTCTTCAAAACATAGAAAACAAAAAGTGATCGTAATGTCTTCCGGCCACTCCTGGCTTATTGCCGGCTCTTTTTTATTTTCCTTATATAAAGTTGACTTGCACCGGAAGCAAACTTTTTGTATTTTTGATTGATAACTTTATGATCATGAGTCAGCCTTTAGCAGAACGGTTACGCCCTCGTAACCTGGATGAATATATTGGACAAAAGCATCTTGTAGGAGATGGCGCCATTCTTCGCAAAATGATAGAGTCGGGGAGAATACCCTCTTTCTTGCTGTGGGGGCCTCCGGGTGTTGGAAAAACGACATTGGCCCAAATTATTGCTAATACTTTGGATACCCCTTTCTATACATTGAGCGCTATCAATTCGGGTGTAAAAGATGTACGGGAAGTGATAGACCAAGCCAAACGGAATCAGTTCTTTAATACAAAAAGCCCTATCTTGTTCATCGATGAAATCCATCGTTTTTCCAAGTCTCAGCAAGATTCATTATTAAATGCCGTGGAAACAGGTGTTATTACGCTGATCGGCGCTACAACAGAAAACCCTTCTTTCGAAGTTATCCGTCCTTTACTGTCCCGTTGTCAGGTTTATGTTCTTCAATCGCTGGACAAAGAAGATTTGATTGAGTTAGCTCGACGGGCAATCACTCAGGATATTATATTGAAAGACCGCAATGTTGAATTGAAAGAGACAAATGCATTGCTACGATTTTCGGGAGGTGATGCCCGTAAATTATTGAATATCCTCGATTTGGTTATTTCGTCGGAAACGGATGATAAAGTTGTATTAACAGACGAAGTAGTTACCGAGAGGCTTCAGGAGAATCCGGCAGCATATGATAAAGGCGGAGAAATGCATTATGACATAATTTCAGCTTTTATCAAATCTATCAGGGGAAGCGATCCCGATGCGGCAATATATTGGTTGGCACGGATGGTGGCCGGAGGGGAAGACCCTAAATTTATAGCCCGCAGACTGGTGATTTCTGCTGCTGAAGATATAGGATTGGCAAATCCGAATGCACTCTTGTTAGCTAATGCCTGTTTCGAAACATTACATAAAATAGGTTGGCCCGAAGGACGTATTGTATTGGCAGAAACAACTATATATTTGGCAACTTCACCTAAAAGCAACTCTGCATACATGTCAATAGACGAAGCTATAGCTTTAGTCGATGAAACCGGGAATCTGCCTGTTCCGCTTCATCTGCGTAATGCACCTACCAAACTTATGAAAGAGTTGGACTACGGAAAGGAATATAAATACGCTCATAGCTACGAAAATAATTTTGTGGAACAGGATTATGTTCCGAAAGAGATAAAAGGAAGACAATTCTGGAAGCCTCAGCAAAATCCATCCGAAGCTAAAATTATGGAACTTATGAAAAAGCTATGGAAGGACAGGTATTGAAATAATTTGATAATCTTTCCGTTTTAAAAACTAATCCGGATCATTAAATGTTTTACTTTATACAAACTATATAAATTATGAAGAAAATACTTTTAGTTCTATTTATGGCGGTAGCATTGGCCGCCTGTGGTACAGCCTATAACAATCAATTGAAACAGGTGGAGTTGGGTATGACTCAACAACAAATTGTAGCTCTTATGGGTGACAAGTACTCGGTAGTGGATCAAAAAAATAACGGTGACCAGACCATAGAGTATGTAGATAAGTTTAAGAACCACTGGTTTTTCTCCTTTGTTGGTGGACGTCTGAATAAATGGTATAAAGAAACGGAGAATTGAGAATAAATAGTTATTGATACAGAAGAACTATAGGATTTCCTATGGTTCTTTTTATTTTTTTGTGGATATTATTGTAAATATAAGTAATCAATAAAAATTAATGACGTGCTTACTTCTCGTCATTGCGAACGAAGTGAAGCAATCCAGTTGCTTATATCCGGATTGCTTCGCCTTTTAGGCTACCAATGACGAAAGAGTTTGACACGACAATAATTATTTTATAGAACTTATGTTCAATTTTTATAGAGTATTTAAATGCTGCCAAATAGTCATATTTTGTCATATCTCATATATCAGGTCATTTTTGGCATAGCATTTGAAGAAATAGTAGTGTAACCGAAAGGTGGAAAAATATAAATAATAGAAGAATAACAAATAAATAATATAAAATGGGAAAAATAATCGGAATAGACTTAGGTACCACAAACTCTTGTGTTGCCGTTATGGAAGGTAACGAGCCAATCGTTATCAACAATAATGAAGGAAAAAGGACAACTCCATCGGTTGTTGCTTTTATTGAAGGAAACGAACGTAAGGTTGGTGATCCCGCAAAACGTCAGGCAATAACTAATCCTGAAAAAACAATATACTCCATAAAAAGATTTATGGGTGAAACTTGGGATCAAGTACAGACCGAAGTTGTACGTGTACCATACAAAGTGGTAAAAGGAGATAACAGTACACCTCGTGTAGATATCGACGGACGTCTGTATACTCCACAGGAAATTTCGGCTATGATACTTCAGAAAATGAAGAAAACTGCCGAAGATTATCTTGGTCAGGAAGTTACTGACGCGGTAATTACAGTACCCGCGTATTTTAGCGATTCTCAGCGTCAGGCTACAAAAGAAGCCGGAGAAATTGCAGGGCTGAAAGTTCAACGTATTGTGAACGAACCAACAGCAGCTGCGCTTGCCTATGGGTTGGACAAGGCTCATAAAGATATGAAGATCGCTGTATTTGACCTTGGTGGAGGTACATTCGATATTTCTATATTAGAACTTGGAGACGGTGTTTTTGAAGTAAAATCAACAAATGGTGATACGCATCTGGGCGGTGATGATTTTGACCAGGTTATTATAGACTGGTTGGCTGAAGAATTCCAAAAAGAAGAAGGTTTAGACCTTCGTAAAGATCCAATGGCGTTGCAACGTTTGAAAGAAGCTGCTGAAAAAGCTAAAATTGAACTTTCAAGCACAACTTCGACCGAAATTAACCTGCCGTATATCATGCCGGTGAATGGCATTCCAAAACACTTGGTGAAAACTTTGACCCGTTCTAAGTTTGAACAATTGGCAGATAGTTTGATCCGCAAGTGTATTGATCCATGTCGTCAATCATTGTCCGATGCAGGATTTTCAGCTTCTGAGATAGATGAAGTAATTCTTGTAGGAGGATCTACCCGTATACCTGCCATACAAGCTGAAGTAGAAAAATTCTTTGGAAAAACTCCTTCTAAAGGTGTGAATCCGGATGAAGTAGTTGCTGTAGGCGCGGCTATACAAGGTGCGGTATTAACAGGAGAAGTGAAAGATGTTCTTTTACTTGATGTAACTCCTCTTTCTTTGGGTATAGAAACTATGGGTGGTGTGATGACCAAATTGATTGAATCTAATACAACAATCCCTACCAAGAAGAGTGAAACATTTTCTACAGCAAGCGATAATCAACCATCGGTACAGATAAATGTATTGCAAGGTGAGCGTTCAATGGCTAGAGATAACAAGCAAATCGGAGTATTCAATCTGGATGGTATACCTACCGCTCCACGTGGAGTGCCTCAAATTGAAGTTACTTTCGATATAGATGCGAATGGTATATTGAACGTATCGGCTAAAGATAAATCAACAGGAAAAGAACAATCGATCCGTATCGAGGCTTCTTCCGGTCTTAGCGACGCCGAAATCCAACGGATGAAAGATGAAGCTGCTGCAAATGCCGAATCGGACAAAAAGGAAAAAGAAAGAATAGATAAGCTGAACCATGCTGATTCGATGATTTTCCAAACAGAAAAACAATTGAGCGAGTTGGGAGATAAGATCCCTGCTGACAAAAAAGCTCCTATTGAAGAAGCCTTGAATAAACTGAAAGATGCTCACAAAGCACAGGATATTCCGGCTATAGATACTGCAATGGGCGAACTGGAAAAACTTCTTCACGCAATGAGTCAGGAAATGTACAATCAACAGCAACAGGCAGGAGCAAATCCAAATCAGCAATCCGAACCATCCAATAATGGTGGTGATAATGTTACAGATGTGGATTTTGAGGAAGTGAAGTAAAAGGGGGTTAGAAACGATCAATAACTAATAGAAAAATCCCTGTAAACAAATAGTTTACGGGGATTTTTGTTTTTGTAAATTTACGAATGACTATTGTTTTTAATTGTTTTTTATCATACATATGTACCATATTTGTTATGCGCGTTAATTGGCGATAAAGTGAGTCTTATTCATGCTTATTATGTCTTAACGTGCCTTAATTGACGATAAAGTAAACGATATGGGAGTTAGTCAACTGAAAATACCGAAAATTTGCGAGCAGTGCGGGAAGCCTTTTGAGGCTAAAACCGTTATCACGCGCTTTTGCAGTCCTAATTGTGCAAATAAATCAGGAAAGGAGAAAAAGCAACAAGCGAAGGAAGCCGAACACAAGCAAACTATTTTAGAACAATCGGCAGATAAAATTGCACAAATGCAAACACGGCCTTTTCTTTCTATATCAGAAGCAACTATCATGTTTGGCATTTCTAAAGATACTATCCATCGCCTGATTAAAGCGGGTAAAATTCCAGCTTTCAATTTGGGAGAACGGTTGACAAGGGTAAGTCGGATACATCTTGAATCGATTTTTACTGCTGTGGCTTTACCTGAAAAACCCAAAGAAAAACCTGTAAAATTGCAGTATGAGGTAAAAGAATGCTATACTATTGCCGAAGTATCCGAAAAATTCGGTATTTCTCTTTCAACGGTGAGCAATAATACAGCCGCAATGCTTGCAGACAACACCGGATTGTTCCCGCTGTTCTTTCAGATAGGCTATACACGAAGCCTCATCGGGGAAACGTTGCATGAAATTAAGTATATTCATAATGTATTGCTTTATAGGTTCTATACTATAAATATACTGAATATCAGCAAAATACGGAAATATATGTATGTGTAAATTCATCTGAATAATGTTAAATATTTAACGGACATTATGCGGATAATCATAAAAATAATAATGAAAAACAATTCTTTCCTTCAAAGAATAAATACTTGTAAATTAGTGTTTATGACGTTATTCATGTCAATCGCACTATTTAGTTGTAGCAACGATGCCTTAGATTTTGGGCAAGATGAAATAGATGAAAGTAGCCTGATACTAAAGTCAGAAACGGTGGTTTTGCCAGATAGTTTAGGGGCAATATTAGATATTGAGGAAACCGAAGAATCGAAAGTACTAAAGGAATTGTTTGAAAAAACAAGCTGAAACTGAGTAGTTCTTATTATGGCGACCCAAACCACGACGAATATTTTGAAGATAACTTATGGCAAATAAGAGAATTACCTTTGATGATTATTCCGGATGAAATATTCCTTAAAATCGTTTATCAGGTAGACTGTCTTTTCAAATACATCTTTATTTTCACTACGTCTCATCAGGATGAGTTCTGCACCCAGAACACCTTCGGCAACCTACCGGCTAGAACTTGTAGCCCAAAGGTTTTGAAGCAGGTCTATAATCTTCCGGTCATCTTGGATAACTAACAATAGTACCATTTGTACCAGTTTGCCCGGATAGCTGTTAGCCGGTTTATCCTCAAACTTATTGTCCGGATCGAACGCTATTCCTGCTTCAGTAGTGTTGGAAATGCGCAGAGGAAACTTCCTTTTCCGAATTGGATAATGCGTTCGGAATGGTATTGGTTAAGTGCGGTTTTTCCGGTTAATTCTTGCATATTTTTATTTAGTTATAAGTTACATTGTTCTATGGATGGTTGCGAGTTACAAATATTTAGGATATGTTATTGTTATTATTTTGGCAGGTTAAAAGCAACCTTCAACGCTTCCATATCTTTCATACTTGTTCCTTCCGGCTCAAAACCCATCGACTTGGCAGTAAGGTAAATTTGAGCTGATTTCGATAAGGTATCTACCATATCGAAAGCTTCCATAATATTCTCGCTTACCGAACAAACACCATGTTTTTCCCACATTACCACATCATATTCTTTCAGCATTTCTACAGTAGCATCTGCCAATTCCATCGAACTCGGCATCTTATAAGGGATAATACCAAGACCCTTTGGACAGAAAGCTCGTGTTTCGGGAATCATACTCCAAAGCAGGTATGTAAGCTTGTCTTTTTCAAGGAAAGCCGGATTGTGCGTCATTGCTATCAGGTCGATTGGATGTGTATGCAATGCAGCTTTATATCCGGATCCAATGCCTATCTGATAGTTGTGCATCGACAAATGTGAAGGCAGCTCAGATGTAGGCTTCACCGCATTGTCTGCAATTATAACATAACCGGTACAATCGTCCAATATGCGAATTACTGAGCCGTTATCCATAGGCCGGCGGGCCAGGTCGCGCATACGCCTGTTTGTTCCTTTACAGAAGAAATAACAGCCTTTCAGGTGTAGCAATGGCTTACCTATCTTCATTACTTCGCTGATTGGCTTCATGGCTTTTATTTCATCATCTATCACATCGGTAATGTTGATGGTGATATTGCCACCATTTCGTTCAGCCCATCCTTTTTGCCACAGATATCCGGCTACTTCGGCCACTTCATTTATCCGTTTCGCCAATTCGGGACGACCATCTAATATTGATTTCATATTTTTTAGTTATTGGCTATTAGCCTTTAGCCAATAGCCTTATTATTTTTTTAGTTATAGCCTTATTATTTATTTCAATACCTGAGGTAAGATTATAGAGATTATCAGAACTGTTAATCCGGCAACAAGCACCATAATTGTTTTCTGTCCCGATCCGTTCCATTCCTTCAATATAATTCCCCACAAGTTACTGAATATTACATTCAACGACATCAGGATACTCCACGAAAATGCCATCATTACACTGCCCGGCTCGAAAAAGCTTTGTCCGATACCCAGTCCGAAAAACTGCGAATACCAGAGAAGCCCGGCTAAAGTACAAAAGATTAAGTTGTTAATCCAGTTAGAGCCCGATATTGAAGTATAGTCTTTGAATGATTTGTTCTTATAATTCTGGAAAAGGCAATAACAGGCATTAGTAATGAATCCTCCTATTGTTACTAAAAGTATAACAGGATTCAGAACCAGAAATTCGTTTGCTCCCAGACTCGCCAGATGCGCCTTAATCGGAGCACCGGCTTCAAGTCCCAGATTGAAACAGGCGCTCATTACCCCTGCAAGAAGAGCAATAAGGATTCCTTTCTTCAATGCAAAGTCTTTTACTGCCTTTTTCTTCTCTTCTTCGGACATGTTCTGAGATCTCAATACTCCGGCATAACCGATGATGGCAATACCTGCGATGGCAATACTCACACCGATAAGAAGAATAAGCCCGTCTCCGGAAAATAAATTCTGACCGCCGAGAATAGCCGGGATCAATGTTCCGAAAGCGGAGCATGTACCTAAGGCTAAAGATTGTCCCAAAGCAACGCCAAGATAACGCATGCTAAGTCCGAACGTCAAACCTCCTACTCCCCAAAGTACGCCAAAGCCAATAGCTTTCCATGTTCCGTCTCCGGCTGCAGACCAGACCTCTGTTAGTGACGCACCGGAGGGCAAGGCTATCAATGTTCCTAAAAGAGGGAACAACAGCCATGCGAAAATGCCTTGTATAAGCCAGAAACATTCCCATGACCAGTTTTTTACCTTATTAATAGGCACATAGGAGCTGGATTGTCCCAAGCTCCCGATAGCTATAATAATTAAACCTATGATTGTATTCATGTTATTTAATTATGAGTTATGAATTACAGATGAGACATCATTCATAACACAATTAGTTTTATCCTCTTTTAGAAGTTACATCTTTTTCATACTGTTGGATCTCACCTATATAATCTTCACCCACAGCAATGTTGTTTTTCAAGCAGAAGTAGTCCCATACAGCGTTCCAAGGCAATCCTTTTGCTTCTTCAAGAAGGGCAAGGCGTTCGAAATACTGGCCGTTAGCTTCATACTCACGAAGTTGCGCGATTGGTTCAAGTAGTCCTTGTAAGAACGCTTTTTGTGTAGAACGAATACCGATAACATAGGCTCCGATACGGTTAATAGAAGCATCAAAGAAATCCAATCCGATATGCACTTTGCCTAATGCCTCAGCGCGAACTATTTCTTTTGCAAGATCAGCGATTTCATCATTCAGGATAACCACATGGTCGGAATCCCAACGTACAGGACGGCTTACGTGAAGCATAATTTCCGGTGTGAACAATAATAAAGAAGAAATCTTATCGGCTACGCTTTCCGACAAATGGAAGTGGCCTGTATCGAGCGTAACCATCTTCTGCTTCTTCGCTCCATATCCAAGATAGAAATCGTGTGAACCTACAGTATAACTTTCGAGGGCGATACCGAACAATTTTGATTCGATACAGTCTTTCATGTTTTTATAATCCTGAGCGAAAATCTCATCAAGTGATTTTTCAAGGATTGAACGGTACAGGTAGCGGTTTACAGTCAGGTCTTTTGAGCCGTCATGTATCCAAAGGTTCATAATACACGGATCGTTCTGGAATTTACCCATTTCTTCTGATATGGCACGGCAACGTTTTGTGTGCTCGATCCAGAAATCGCGGATAGATTTGTCAGGGTTAGCCAGAGTAAGGTCACCACTCTTAGGATGTCCGAAAGATGTGGAATTGAAATCCAGTTTCAGGTTTTTCTCTTTAGCCCATTGCATCCAACTTGCGAAGTGAGACGGTTCCACCTCGTCGCGGTCTACTGCCTTGCCTTGAAAGTCTCCGTATATTTCATGCAGGTTCAAGCGATGATCACCTCCAACCAATGTTTGTACTTTTTCGATATCGGTACGAAGTTCATCTATATTGCGGGCTTTTCCCGGATAGTTTCCTGTCGCCTGAATGCCGCCGCCGCCAAGGTTGCCAAGGTTTTCGAAACCGGTGACATCGTCAGCCTGCCAGCAATGGATCGATATTTGTATTTTCTGCAACTTTTCTAATGTAGCGTCTACATCTACACCAACTGCCGCGTAACGTTCTTTTGCTATTTCATACGACTTTAATACTAATTCATTCTTTTTCATGATATTTTTACTTTATGTTTCAAAATTTTTTCGTGATTTTGCGAAAGTCCCCCTTTGGGAAACAACGTTCGCCGAAATGCAGGCGAGGCAATTAGGGGGCTAATAAAGTTTGAAAAAACTTATATTTCCCGTCCCACTGTCCGGAATCCTGCGGATTAAAGATTTCAGGGCTAACACTGCGACGGATTATATTCCTTATTTCCTGCAATGAATTCACTAGTCCGGCTCCTTTAGCCTGCATCATTATATTGCCGATAGCCGTAGCTTCCCCCGGACCTGCAACGACAGGAATGCCGATTGCGTTAGCTGTCATCTGATTCAGCAGCTTATTATTGGAACCGCCACCAATTACATGTAATTTCTCGATTGGAAACGGTGCTGCCTTTTGCAGGTAGCCAAACACATATTTATACTTCATGGCAAGGCTATCGAAAATGCAACGGATAAAATCGGCTTCCGACTTAGGTACTTTCTGTCCTGTCTTCTCACAGAAAGCAGCGATTGCTTTGGTCATACTCTCAGGATTTGCAAAAGAAGTATCATCTGGATCAACAAATGAGCGGAATCCTTCTACTGAACCCGAAAGGGCTACAATTTCCGGATATGTATATGTTTTGCCCTCTGCTTCCCACTCTTTACGGCATTGCTCAAGCAACCACATTCCGGTAATATTTTTCAGGAAACGAACAGTACCGTCAACCCCTCCTTCATTGGTGAAATTGAGATTGAAAGAATTGTCATTTATAATAGGGGTATCTACTTCGATACCCATCAACGACCATGTACCTGAACTCAGATATGCAAAATTCTTATTCTCGGCGGGGACAGATACGACAGCCGAACCTGTATCATGTCCGGCAACAGCTATCACCGGTATCTGATCTAAGCCACATTCGTTTGCCAGACTTTCCGTCAGGTTTCCGATTAACTGTCCCGGCATCACCACCGGAGGTATAAGGGATGCTTTAATGTCCATTGCTTCCAAAAGAGAACCTTCTATCTGTTTTGTGTTAGGGTTCAAAAATTGGGAAGTGGAAAGAATGGTGTATTCACAAACTTTTTTGCCTGTAAGCAAGTAAGATAGCGCATCAGGCATAAAAAGTATTTCTTTTGCATTTTTCAGTACAGAAGAATTTTCTTTTTTTGCTGCATAAAGCTGGAATAAACTATTGAAATTCATTATCTGGATTCCGGTCAGTTCATAAACCTCTTTTCGGGAAAGAACTTTTTCAAAATATTCTTCCGGAATGCCTACTGTATAAGGATCACGATAAGAACGTGCCGTACCCAGTATGGAGCCGTCTTTCCCTAAATAAACAAAATCTACTCCCCATGTATCGATACCGATGGCATCGATCTTTATATTTTGGGATGCCGCAACTTTCAATCCGTCTTTCAAAGCTTCGTATAGAGCAAAAATATCCCAATTGTATTTATCGTGAATGTGGATAATTTTGTTAGGAAAACGTGTTAGTTCCTGTAATTCCAGTTTTCCGTTTGTCAGCGAACCGATTATACTGCGCCCACTGGTAGCGCCAATGTCGAATGCGAGAAAATTATGTGTGTTATAGTCCATGGTTTCATAATATATTTATCTGTGGTAAAATTAATTATCATGAAAAAAAAGAAAGTTATAGATTTGATATAAATACTCTAAATTATGATACAAAACAAACTACCCAAACCAGAAATTAATATACTATTTATCAATAATCTATATGATAAACCGCATACTTAAAATCAATAATATGTCTTTAAAAAATATCAAAATATAACATGCATAATAAAAAGAAAAACAGTTTAGTCTTGATACTTTAAGTTTTTACCCTGAGTGATTACCCTATATCTCATAGGGGTCATATTCGTTCTCTTTTTGAATATGGTACAAAAATAATTAGGATTATCAATACCCACTTTAAATGCTATTTCTACATTTGGCAGGTCTGTGTTTGTAAGCAATTCTTTGCCCTTCTGTATTTTTATTTCCATAATATACTGCAAAGGAGAGAAACCTGTATATTGCTTAAAAATCTTTCGAAACCGGGAATAACTGATATTTAACCTTGAAGCAATTTCTTCAGGAGAAATATTGGTTGTCATATTTTCGGCTATTATCAACTTAGCCTTATTAATCAATTTCGTAATTTTCATCTCTTCAAAAGAAGACGACTTATTATAAGCATAAGCATAAGCAAGCAGATAATCCACTATTCCGGCCAATTGTTGTTGAAAACCAGCATTCTGTTCTTTAGCAATATCTATAGCCTGTAAGTACATACTTACGAACTCATTTCTAAGACCAACATCCAGTACAGGCCTTTCTTTAGAGAAAAAACCGCACTGCTGTTTCTGCTCCATATTTTTGCCTTTGAATCCAATCCAGTATTCATCCCATCCCGTATTCATATCAGGTTTATATGAATGCCATTCTCCGGGAAACAGCAAAAACATGTTCCCTTCAGTTATTACATTTCTATTACTCTTAGATGATATAAATTGCCCCTTCCCTTGTGTTATATATAACAACTGATATTCGTCAAGTATCCTCCCTTTATCTGTTTTAAAGAGATAACGTGTCGGGTGGTTCTGGGGAGGATATACATCTCCGGGTTTGATATGTTGATAACCAACGGAGTTTACGGTTAAACCCCATTGCATATCCCTTTCGTTAGAAATAAGATATTTGATATGGATAGAATCCTGGTTCATATTAGTTTACCCCATTTTATAGTTATAGCTGGTAGTAAAGATTGATTTATTCTTCGATTCTTCTTTCAGTTTCATCTACGTAATTATTTGCGCGGTAAAGATAAAGGAATTTATGCGAATCAGCAGTCAAAGGAGTTGTTATTCCTTTAACTAATTAATAATCAGTTAGTTTTAGGCAGTGAGTAATAAGTAGTGGGTGCTCAGAACTTATAACTTATAACTTATAACTTTTTAACTTTTTAACTTCCGCTCGCGCAGACGTCCCGTCTGTGTGTTGTGTAGCAAACCTTTTGCTCTATTGAGCAAGACACGGACTGGAAGTCCGCGCCAGCAGGGGGAAGCAACCCGGTAATTTTGATATAAGCAATAGCTTCAATATTATGAAAATCAACACAACGATATACCCAATGTTTTTTGGATAACTTCGTTTTTAAAGTTTTTTTATCCGCAACAATTAGGTGTTTAGCTGGTTTTGAGATATATAGCTCCGTTATCTCAAATTTTAAAATGTCCTTTTCATGGTTTTTAAGTTAGTAGGTTACAAATATATGATATATTTTATATATGCGAAAATTATTGTGAGGTAAAAAAGTTAAATTTATACTATATAACAAAAATATTGTAAAATCTTATATTGCCCTTGCAGAGCGCGGTTTCAGGGGATTTCGTTTTTCCACCCAAGGCGTTGCCATTGGGCTATATTATGTAGCCCCTTCAGGGCATCGTGGAAAGAAACAGGCTGAAGGCCTGATATATTCCAGCCCGGGGTAACACCCCGGGGAGATGACAGACTAGGGAACTGCGCCCTGTAAAGGCAATATAATAATAAGCTTTTTAAATATATGCAAACTTCGAACAGAAATTTTTAACACAAACTTTATATAAATTCTAATTATGAAAAGGTTTAATTTTTCTACGGCATTATTAATATTAATAATGCATATAGTCGGTTCATTTACGGTATCGTTACACTCTCAGGTCACTATCGGTTCGGGAAATAAGCCGGATGGCGACGCTTTGTTGGATTTGAAAGAACAGGCCGACGGTTCTGCCACCAAAGGCCTTGTCTTGCCGCGTGTCCAACTGCAATCGACCACTCTTGCCGCTCCCTTACAGAATCATGTGGAGGGAATGTTCGTGTTCAACACGGCTACCGCAGGCGATGTAACTCCCGGTATCTACTACAACGACGGTACCAAGTGGATAGCCGTGAAAGACGGTAGCGGCGGCACAGGAGGAAATTTCTGGGGCCTGACAGGCAACGCGGGCACAGGTTACGCGTCCATGCTGCTGATCGAGTTCGGCAGGCAGCATTTTGCGGAAAAGGCGGATGAAATCGTCAGGAAGCATACCGAAATCTATAATAAGAAGTACCAGCGGATACTGAAACAAACCGAAACCCTGAAAGAGAAGGCAAAGGGCAGGGGAGAGGAAACAGAAAAGCCCGAAGCTGCCTTAATCGGCGGATAGGACTGAATCAGAGCCAACCGGAGTACAGGAGCCGGACGCTGCATAGGCGTCCGGTATTCTTTTTGAAAAGCCCGTAAGCAGGTAGGAACCGTTTTTATATATTCCCGTATCGCCGGCTGTTAATTAATCCGTACTTAAGCGATCTGTAAACCAACTGAAATACCAGGAGATCTTCGTGTTATAATTGTACAACTAACCGTGCAATTATATATCTTTGACTTATGTATTAAGTAAAAGACCTGACTATGGATATCAATTTAGTCAGCAGTTCCGATTTTTGGAAAAACCAGCAAAAAATATATGGAGTTAGCCAAAATTGAAAGGGATATAATTAACCCATAATGCACAAATAATGTCTTTGAGCTTGTAAGACTCTACAAAGGTAAATCGTTCGGATAATCCTCTAATGACCAACATATAAACCCAGCCCAGATCTACCGGGTAACCAACCGAAAAAACATTCTGGAAATCAGAATTTTCAGCCAGCGCCGCAAAAGTACGCCAAAAGGTGAGAATCGGATAATAATAGATAATTGTTTAAAGATCAGTATGTTATGGATAATTGAATGTAAACCCTAACTTTGTAAAACATTTTATATGAACTGTTTATAGCCTGCAAATGTTACAACCTACATCGCCATTTTTCCGCTGAAATCAACGCAAAAATTACATAAAATCACATATCGTTATGAAACGTTTAAACTTAATTTTACCCATTTTCCTTCTTCTGTACTGCTGCTTTATCAGCCTTTCCGGGCAGGTAACCATCAGCCTTGATTCCGAGCCTATCCCCGGGGTCATCCTCGTTTTGAAGCAAACCGATACCAACAGCACCGCCAATGCCCATCTGGGGCTTGATACTGCCACGTGTCCTGCTGACCGACCTGAATAAGCTTAGCGGAGGCGCTGCCATAACGGGTGTATCCGATGATAGCCAGCAGGATAAAGACACCCACATCGGACAGACCGTGTATCATGTGGGCGATAGTCCCGGTGTCTATTCATGGTCGGGTAGCCTGTGGGTGCAGCTGAAACAATCATATCCCCTTCATATTCCCTTCATTAGGCAAGGTCTAACGTTTATCTTCAGCCCGACACCGAAGGTGGGTTAGCAGATTCCCTGACCTTTGTCGAGTCCGGGACGGACAAGCAGGATTACCAGAGTTTGTTTTTTAGCAGGAGAAGTTTGGTGGCCTTGTTGCGTTTTCTTTCCTTTATCAAAAGAAATATTAGCGATATACGGTGATCTTGCTAATTCAATAAGGTCGTTATCCGTAATTTTCCAGTCGAGAACAGGAAATTCATTCATCGCCGGAACATTTGTCCGTAATGTATTAACCTGCAAATAAAGGAATTTTAATTCAGCAACAATCTGGTTCATGAATAATCGAATCAATCTTTGATTGACAATGGAGAATATTCTATTTCAAGAAAGGAATGACATGTTTACATTCTTTTTAAAACACTAGATACTCTTATCCGCTTTCAATTAGTGTTATAATATTTTTTTCTCTATCCTTAGGGAAAATCTGTAACAACTGTATTTTACCTTTCTCTAATTTACATTCTACGGTAGTGTTATATGGAGCATGCAATTTGAAATGGACATCCCATTCTTTAGGCCATGCGGGCAACAGATAGATTTTTTTCCCATCGGTCTGCAAAAGCATTTCCTGCAAAGCAATCATACCCGAACCGCCCCGGTTGTGGTCGGGAGTCCAGTCAAATCCCGGCCCCCAGAAGACAGGAAAACGGGTTCCGGCACTTTGCAACTTCTTTACGACCAGGTCTTTCGACTCGGCAACCAGGCCAAGACGCGCGGCCCAGATAGCATCTTGTTTCCAACCTATATGGCTTTTGAATTTCTGAACATCAGGATCATATCTCCATGTATTGCGGGCTATCTCCAGATTCTCTTTGCCCACTCCATATATTCCCCAGGGGAACACAGGATACAATTGAGGGGTTTCTGTATTATTTATCCGCTCCCAAAGCCAGGCCGGAGCGATTGTTTCATGCCCGCCGATATACCGTGTCTTTATTTCAGGTATCCTCGACAGGAAGGTGTTGAAATATTCCCGTTTAATACTGTCTGTCCCAAACGATCCGGACTGTAATAAACTTCCCGTAACGACTTTCAACGCTGCAATGGTAGATGACGCATTATAAGCCATTTTGTAAGTTTCGCATGCCGACCCAGGATATAAAACCAGCTTATCCTGTTCATCAAAGACCTTTCGCCCTCTTTGCCTGGCCAGATATTGATAATGCTCATCGAAAAAACGAAGGGTACTTTCTATCAGTGGCAAATATTCTCTGATGCTTTCACCTGTATATTGCTCCCGCTCCAAAATCATATAGCAGAACTCCAAAGCAGTATCCCACTGATACTCAAGCCATGCATTATATTCCATCCCTTTATCATAACCGTCAGGGCGTTTCCATCCGTACTCACTCGGATTTGGTAAACCGAAGTTTTCTATCTGCTCGGTGAAGCAAGCTCCTTCATGCCCCCAATAGACCTTACTCCTCAACTCGGCGGCAGGCAATAGCCGGTTATAAAAGTCAAACTGGGATCTCATCATATCAAAATCACCGCTCCTGAGCATTGGGAAATAGACCAGACGCTGATTCTGTGCGGTATGTGTTCCCCCGCCCCACTTCCTGAAATCGGGAGTAAAACGATAAAGGGTATCTGTGTACTGAGGATCGTATGTAAACAATCCTCCGTTAAATTTTGTAGGATAATCCCCGTATGCATTGCATCCCAGCATATAGCGGAACAGCTGATAGTTGCGGGCAATCTCTTTCGCCTTACTGTCATTATCCGAAGTGATATGAATAAAACTGCGATTCCAAAAGTCAGCCCACCATTTTTTATTCTCTTTCAGGTCAGAAACAGCTGGTTTCTCCAATCCGGCCTTCCACTCCGCTATATCCGGTGTTTGGACTGTATGAAGTTTTATCCTTATACTGCAATTCTTCAGGGGCTTTTCGCTTTCCAGTTTCCATGCCCGGAAATCGGTATTTACATAAACACCTTCCGATATACCGGATGTTTTAAAACCCTTCGCTTCCATATATCCCCCAAATACAAGATTATGGAGCGGGTTGTTTATCAGGGACTTTACCTCATTTAATCCCTGCTGTGCTACGGCGACGTCGAATACGGTTTCCCCCTGATTCTGATGGTAAAATAAAACCTTATTCCCTTCGAACCTGACTTCATCCTTTTTCGTTATCAGATCTTTCGGAGCAGCCCATTTATATGAATTCTGGTTACTTTCGTCTTTCCGTAACAATCTGTCCTGATAACGCCAGTTTTCATAGCAGGCCTCGATTTTCAAGCCCTGATTATTCGAGATATCGACATTTATAACCGGATTGAACACATCTACCCAAATATGTACTTTCGACGTAATATTTCCGTTACTGCCTTTTATATATACACATCCTTCTTCCGGATTCAGTTCCTGACTGAACTCATTGCCAAATGGATTGGGTGTCAGTTTCAGGCGGACACGTCCGGGTTTAAGCAGCGTGTTATTTTCGTCGAATGTTCCGCTACGCGACATGTAAAATAATATGTCTCCATTTTCTACCCAGACATTCAATCCTATATCGCCACCGCCACAGGGCATGCTTTCAGCCGAATTTTCACTCTGGGTATTCCACTTTACATTGTAATCGGAGATTGTCTGCCCCGATACAGTACAGACCGGAAACAAGACAGATAACAGCAATATAAAAGAGCGGATACACATAGCTTACTTCTTCTTTTTCAGGGAGTCGACATATTCTTTGTATATAGCCTTCCAATTATAATTATTCTGATATAAATACAATTCTATCCGGGTTTTATGTATTTTGAAAATGGCTGAAATCTCCTTCATGCTTTTGTAATCCACAGCCTCTTCCCTTGCCTGCTTCAAATGATTGAGTATGTACTCATCCATTTCTTTTGGCATATCAGGCAGTATTTCCCGGTATGCCTTCATCGTAAAATCAACTTTGCCGATAGTGTATTTATCCAGAATAGCTTCCACCTGTTCCTCTGCGAGATCTTTCCTGAGCCCTGTCATCAAAGCCTCATGTACCGTCTTGGGGATTGTGGAATCAACTATCAGTTGGCGGTCATCGGCTGACAGCTTCTCTCCGGTTTTCGGATTTATGCCTTCCGGAACCATCGTATAAGGATGGCTGTCGTGCCAAGTCTTTACGGCCGTCAGGTGTGTCGATATTACATCTGCCAGACGGGCTTCTTTTCCTTTATCGTTCAGTTCTAAGGAAGTAACCCAGTCTGTCGATTTTTTTAGAATTTCAGTATCCGCCTGAGCAGATACATATGTAAAAACAAATACAAATAATAAAGATATAACTAACTTTTTCATCATATAACTTATTTAATATCATCCCAGTTATCTGTCCTGAATGAAGATAAAGGCAAGCCTTCGGTACTGAATAAATCTCCAATAACAAAATCCTTAAAGCCATAGCGCACAGCGAGCGGTTTGCCGACTTTATCTGACGAAACTTCTATCTTACTGCGTTTGATCTCTGCCTTTGCCGGATAAAACACCCGGTCTTCGCCCGCTATCTCAAAGTTTTTAAGCTCTTTTCCGTAGGCTGTAAGCCACATAGGGGCATTGTCGAACGACAAAACAGCCTTGCTTTCTTCTACTACCATCTCTTTAAATGCCGGGCTTTCATATGCAAAACCTGTCATCCCGTAAGTCTTAGCCAGAGCCATCATTGCCAGGCGTTCACCTCCGGCTTCTTTATTGCGGGGGTGGATACAGTTCTCTTCGCCTATATCCATCAGAACTGCCATGCCCGAATTTGGTATTACCTGAGCAGATTTATATTGAGCTTCGCGTAAAAAGGCTGCGTTAAAATCCCCGTGCTTTTCGGGAGGATTATTATATGGCGCTATCTGGCAATAATAGAACGGAAATTCTCCCTGCCCCCATATTTTCCGCATTTCTTTTACAAAAGTCTGGAAAAGACCGGAATATTGCGCTGCCCGGTCGTAATTAGACTCTCCCTGATACATTATCGCTCCTTTGATAGTATAACCTTTTACCGGATGTATCATGCCATTGTACAGAGTCGTAGGTGTCCGGTTCTTCTCTTTTACATCATCGATACTATCCGGCAGTTTCACTTCCTTAAATTCACGGCTGAGAATATCGCGGCTCATCCAGCTTTCGATCCACGAACCTCCCCATGAAGAAAGGATAAGCCCGACCGGAATATCCAGTGTTTCGTTTATCAGGCGCCCGAAGTAATAACCTGTCGCACTGAATTCCTTTACTGTTTCGGGGGTAGCTTCCTGCCACTCTCCGATAAAATTATCCTGAGGTTCCAGTTCGGATGTACGTTTAACTGTGATAATGCGGATATTCTTATTCTTCGACTTGAAAATAGCTTTATTCCCTCCCTCTACCGGTTGATTTTTAAAGCCTTTCATCGGCATTTCCATATTCGACTGACCTAAGCACAGCCATACTTCACCGACTAATACATTTTCAAATATTATTTTATCTTTTCCATCCGAAACAGTAATCGTACATACATCATTACTGGCTGCTGGAGTAGGTATTTGCAAAGCCCATTTACCCGAATTATCTGCCTTAGCCGAATATTTCCGGTTAGCCCATGACGGATCGACTTCTACCGATTTCCCTTTTTCCGACCAGCCCCACATATTAATATTGGTGTTTTGTTGTAATAACATATTATCGCCAAAGATGGATGGCAATTTCAACTGTGCCTGAATTGATATACTTAATATCGACATCAGGGATAATAGTAGAGCGAGTTTTTTCATATTTTTATTCTATCAACTTTTTAATTTATAAGCATATTTGCATTTATTAACCATATATTGTTAAAAGGTAACAGAAGTAACGGAAAACTAATGTGCCAATTAGCCAATATGCCAATGATGCACAAAGTGGCGATACAGTGAATAGTTAATATCTTGTATCCTGTAACTAATTTTACATATATTAACTATATATAGTTAAAAAGTAACAGAAGTAACAGAAGTAACAGAAAACTAATGCGCTAATTAGCCAATATGTCGATGTGCCAATGGCGTAAGCGGCGAAACCTATAATCATCCACTTTCAACTCTCCATTTTCCACTTTCAACTCTCGTCTACTTGTAACTGCCCGCAGGGCGAAGTAACTCGTAACTGTTATAAAAACCTGACAAACCTGACACATTTTACACTATTTTCTACCTGTCTTTTTCTAACATTGGCACATCGGCATATTAAATTCATCCTTTCAAAGACTATCAGCTAATAACATAGATAAAGTTTTCAATTTCTGATCAACATAACTTATATGCTGCAATCAAATTTATATTCGCCCGAACCTACCGATTGTGTCTTTCCGTCGGGTAAAATTACGGTAGCCCTGGTATTTACAGGAACGAGTACAGTCAGGTAAAACTTACTGTCCTTCCGTTGCCATTCCACTTTAATATCGCCATAAAGGGTTTTATGCCCTGCTTTTACCCATGTCAGATCGCCGATAGGCTGAGGTTGTATGGTAAATTCCTGAAAGCCCGGTGTTGCCGGTTCTATCCCTGCCAGACTGCGGAAAAACCATTCATCTATCTGTCCCATCATAAAGTGGTTCCATGATGCGCCTTTGCGTGGGTCCCATTGTTCGGTCAGTGTGGTCACTCCGTATTTTATCTGGAAGCCATATCCGGGAGCATCATAATGGTTGTTCATAAGGTACATCAGTTCGTTTTCACCATTCAGAGCCAAAGCCTGAAACAGGTAACGATTACCCACATCGCCGGTTGTCAGGCGGTTTCCTCTTTGAGCAATATCTTTTTTCAGGTTGTTCATTACAGCCTGCTTATTTGCCGGTTCTACCAGATCCATAAATATGGCTACGGCATTGCAGAACTGGCTGCCCGAACCATATTGTTTAGTATCCTTGTTGAAGAACTTGTTATTGAAAGCATTTCTTATCTCACTTGCCAGAGAACCGTATTTCTTTTCATCAGAACTGTTTCCTGTTAGCTTCGCAATTTCTGTAAACAAATGAGTCACATAGAAATAATGCGCTGTCGCGGAAACCTCTACAGGGCTGTTTTTAGAGAATCCTGCGCGGTGCTCGCCATAATCGTACCAGTCGCCAAGTCCGTGGGAAACAATATGATTTGCCGACATGGACGTCAGATAATCCACATAACGTTTCATCACATTATAATACTTGCTAAGTATGCTTTTGTCCCCGTAAAATCGATAATACATCCACGGCATGATAACAGAAGCGCCTCCCCATTCCGGAGAATCGCGGAATACTTCCAGGCCGTCGCCGAATACTACATACTCGGGTACAATATTTGGTATCAGCCCGTTTGGTTGCTGCCCGTCTTCCATATCCTGCATCACCTTGTTGAACATTTGGGTGAGGTTCCAGTTGTAAAGCAGTCCGGGGCCGTTTAGATGGGTTTCTTCCAGCCAGCCTAGTTTTTCACGATGCGGACAGTCAGTGAACACAGCCTGCATATTACTCTTTACCGCGTTTTTTATCAGAACATGAGCCTTGTTGAATATCTCATTCGATGATTGGAAATAGCCGTTTTCTTCGACCGAATTGTAAATAAAATGGGACTTTATGTCGGTGACGGTCGGTTTATCGTTACTGTAAGACAATATATTTGCCCCGTCTACCTGTATATATTGATATCCATAGTAGGAGAACTTAGGATGCCAGCTCTCTTCACCATCTCCTTTCAGCGTGTAGTAATAGGTATGGGGACTGCCCGATTGCTTTTGAGAAACAAGGCCTGTTTCTTCATTCAGTAGTTCGCCGACCGTTAATTTTACCGTTTGTCCAGCCTTTCCTTTAACTTTGATGGACGGATAACCCGAAAGATTTTGCCCCATATCCAGTACATAGCTTGAATCTATTCTGGTCATTTTTACCGCGCTATATTCTTTCATCCTGCGGACATTAGTGACTTGTTGCGCTCTTAATGTGCCTTTAGGAGCTTCCTGCAAAACCACCGGTTTCCATGTCCTGTCATCGAATCCCTTTTTGTTCCACCCTTTTTGTTCCAGTCGGGCATCATAGTCCTCGCCGCCATATATATCGTTGAAAGTGATGGGGCTTAACGAATATTTCCATGTTTCGTCAGATAAAATTATATCTTCCGAACCGTCACTGTAATATACATGCATTTTTAGAAACAGGGTAGGAGGGCCGAACGATATCCACAATTTACGGTAGCGGTTGCCTACCGCATTATAAAAGCCATTACCTAGTGTGACGCCGATAGCATTTTCACCGGAAAGCAAAAGAGAATCTACCTGATAGGTATTATAATAAACCGTTCTGTCATAATCGCTCCATACAGGGGTGAATATATCTTTGCTCACACGTTTACCATTCAGATATAGATTGTAATGCCCGAGCCCCGATACATGCACTATAGCTCTTTCTACTTTTTTATTTGAATTGAAAGTCTTCCGCAGATTGATACTTCGTAAAGCCAATGTATCTATCTTGTCATACATCTCTTTATATTCAGGTTTTTTGAAAGAAGGCCCGTGAAGATCGCGGCGGCCAATCGGTAAGTTTGCTTTGGCCCGGCCGATAGCGCCTATCCATTGTATTTCAGATGAAGAGAATGCAGGGGCTGTTTCGAAAAATGAAGATTCACTTTCTGTCATCTTCCCGTTCTTATTCCACACTTTTACATTCCATATATAGCGGGTATTGCTTTCCAGCTTTTTGCCTTTATAGGGAACCAGTTGGCTCTGGTTCGATTTCATCTTTCCCGAATCCCATACTTTATTACTGCCGTCCATTACTGTAATTTGATATGCAGTCTGGAAATCGTTTTTCTCACCGGAAGTAAGCATCCAACCGAATCGCGGCGTATTAGCATCCACAGCCAAAGGCGCCTGTACCATTTCTACGGTAAGATTGGAAATGTCAATTGAGAATATATTCAGACAAATCAATATTGTTACTATACTGGTTATTAATCTTTTCATAAATTATTGCAATTTATAAGTCAGTTTCGTAAGATTATCTGCTCTGGCAACGACCTTTCCGTTTACCATTACATAAAATCCTTTTCCACGCTTATATTTTTCTCCTGTTCTGTCCCAGACAATCGTGATGATTTTGCCATGATAAGGCACATTGTCCAGACAGAACCAATCCCATTTACCATCAGGAAGGAGTGGATTGACTTCCAGAATCCGGTCGGCCCGCGGGCGTAATCCTATAAGTCCTGATATAATAAGGTCATTAAATGTAGAATGGTTATAATAGCGGCTACGTTCCTGATCTCCTTTCAACCAGTAGCCTGTCACTTCATCCTGATATTCGCCGATATATGGGCGGCCTCTGTGATGCTGGCTTTCTACATATAGTTCCATATGACGGAAGTAAATGCTGTCATTTACCACATCCTGCTTATAGTTGTTCAGGACATTGGCCATAGCTGTTAGGGTTTGGGAAGTGGCAAAAGGCCAGATGGCTCCATCCCACTCGCAGTTGCAACATCCGTGGGTACGGAACAGGGGATGACGGCGTTCGGCAGTTGTCAGTCCGTAAGGAGCAAGGAATCCTTTCGCTTCGGTTATTTGTTTCCAGGCCTGGGCGTATTCATTCTTTTCATCCGGTAAATTGAAATACCATGGTATGTAACCGATTGCTTCACGTGCCTGAGCAAATTCTCCGGGAGCTCTTAATGTTTCAAAGAAAACACTATCCGTATTCCACAACTGCACTTGAACAAGATTCTTTATTTCAGCAGCTTTTTCTTCATATTTTTTTACTGCCGCTTCGTCTCCTTTCAATTTTGCTATTTCGACCAATGCAATGGCATTGCCATACATATAAGAGTTGATGGTAGGGCGGGCATATTGTTTACGGCGGCCACCACTGATTGTTTCTTCCATGCCATCCTGTACATCACCCTGCCAGTATAGCCCGCTGGGTAACCTATGGTCGCCTTCCCACTGCGAATATTCATTCTCAAGGTCGGGATACATATCCAGCAAATAGTTTTTGTCGCCATCTACCAGATACTTGTTGTATAAAGCATTGGCTGTCCAGCTACTGAACTTACGGAGTTTATTCATCGGCTTTCCTTCGTTGCCTCTGAACCAGACATGGATATATTGGTTGGTATATTTCTGGTCGTGGAGCCAGCGGCTTTCATATACATGATGACCTATCGCGCATGCAATCAGGTTGTACTTATCAGCGTAAGACCTGTTTACCAAAAATTCAGTTATTCCGTACCCAACAGGGGTTTCTTTGATATGTTTTCTGAACGACCACCATCTGTAATAATACATCTCTTCAAAATTCTTCTGCGGACATTCGAATAATGGAATATTAGCTTTCATCCAGTCCCAAGATTGAGAATTAGGAATAGCCTGTACAATATTTTCATCTTCCATTGTATTGAAGTAATCCACATAGGATTTGAAGTTACCAGCGTCTAATATTGCAGCCGTTTTAGTCGGGTTCGACGCTTTCAGGTAAGAGATGTAATACGCTGCTTCCGGCTCGTCTTCACCGGCATTCGGCAAATCGGTAAACCTGTCGGCAGGCGTGTTCGGTGTAGGGTCTAACGGCAGATCTCCGGTGCGGAATACAACTCTTGTTATTGATTCGACAGGATTGAAGAATAAGCGGGCAGGAATATTCTTGTCGTTAATCTTCATTGTCAGGCTTCGGGTAGTTGTATTCAGTGATACCTGGATATTATACACTTGATTGGCTTCATACGGAGTCAATGTATTGTATCTGGCTCCTGTTTTCAGTTTCATCAGGCCGTCATTGTCGAAGATTATACGCGTACAGGCTTCTCCTTTCGCGTTCTGAAATTCTATTTGAAGATTTCCTTTGTCGTTTTGCATTGGCAATACATCAAAGGCCACCTCTAATGTCTGTGATTCGGGTACTACTCTCTCAGCCTTTGAGTAATCGAATAGGTCCCAATCCTTAAGCGATAGCCAGCGTTTTCCATCGTTACGCTTTTCTATTTTTACCGGAGCCCGGAGCGGACTGTATATATTCCATACATCGAGTTCCTTTCCTTCAGGCATATTGTCGAATACCTCGTCGGCATGGCTTGTCGCCATATTGGTAACAGGCACACGGATTTTGGCCACCCACATATCTTCTTTATTCATGCTGTATGTTACCCACATATTGCCATCGGGAGGAGTACCGTTGTTCTCCTGTATACCCCTTACATATTGAGGCCCTCTCGATTTGTAATTGCCTCCGTATCGCATAGGGGTGATATCTCCGTGCACAAGATACAGATCGGTATATTCCAATCCGTCCATACTTGTAGAAACAGCCAGTGGCCAACGGAATTCGGACGGATTATAAACTGTTGCGAATTTCTGATCCGAAGTTCTTTGTCCCCAGATTTTTGCATTACTGTTGACAAAGCCGGGGGCACGCTGTGCCGATTCGGGCCATGTTTTACCACCATCATTACTCATGGTTGTAAGCGCGTGTTTCCATAATCCGACAATACGCCCGTCATCCAGCCTGTAATAGCTGAATGCCTTATATGCCTGTATCTTAGGTATGATGGGGTCGTTCCTGTCGGCTTCTTCTATCCATTGCATCATGTACAGGGGATTGGAAAGAAGTTCGTCGCATGCCTCGACAAATCCTTTATCTTTACTTTTCTTATAAAATGGAAAAACCGTATTCTTTTCATTGAATGCGTGATTGTAACGGATAAAATGGATAGGCCCGAATGACCCGTCTTTCTTTATTTCGCGGATAACACGTCCGATACCATTGCCGTCGTTGGGGTCATCCTTCATATCCAGAGCAACACCATAATAGCTGATAGCCAAAAGACGTCCGCTTTTTGCTGTGAAAAAACCTACACGCTGATGTGTGATCGCATACAAGTCTTTTGCAACACCCGGATAATCGGGCTTTGTATATCCGTCAGGCACTTTATACTCAGGAAAAAGTGTTACGGGGGTAGTCCAGTTATAACCATCCTTCGATGTTTGTATCATTGTCCTTGTCGGGGGCACGTGTTCGCCTACCGGAGCGTTCAGATACTCCAGATAAAATGTGCCGTTCCAATAGGCGAGCATAGGAGCATGGTTGTATGTCCATCCCAATCCTTCTGCTTTTTCAGGATATTCTCTGTTTGCCCGGAACGTTTGTATATTATGCGTCCCTACTGCGGGGCTAAGTTGTCCGTGATGGTAATCTACATTAGACAATGTTTTCCCTGTATAATGCACGCCGTCTTGTGCTGACGCGGTCAGGGTTATTGCAATTATAGCTAACGCGATTTTGATTCTTTGGGTCATCGTAATATTTTATATTAGAAATATTTATTTTTCCAATAGGGCTTTTAATACACTTTCGGGAACTTTGAATATAGTGCCGTGTTTATGGCCGATGGGTATGAATATTTTATCATTGATATCTGTAAATGTTTTAAAGTCTTTTGTAGAAACAGCGTCATATGATTTTTTCCTGTAAGCGTCGAAATAAATCAGCCATTCGTCTCCGGCCTTGACAACGGAAGGCCCTTCCGTAAAGTTCTCCGTGAATTTCTCCGATTGGTTGCCGTAAGGTCCAATGGCTGTTTTTCCAAAAGCCACGCGCATATTTCTTTCAGGACGCGTGTTATCTTTGAATACCAATACATAATCGGCTGAATCACGTTTTACTATTACCGCATCGATTGAGCTATATCCAGGGTCATAGAGTATTTCAGCCTTTGAAAAATCCTTAAAGTCTTTTGTACGGGTATAGTATAAGCGGTGGTTATTATCTTCGTCTTCTATTCCTTTTTCAAATTTGAAAGGAACGGTAGACGCCCAGACAATAATAAAGTCATTGTTTACGTCATCGTAAAATAGTTCGGGTGCCCATACGTTTACAGTGGTCGTATCGAATGCCATAATAGGGATATGTCGCTGTTCCGACCAGTTTATCAAGTCTTTTGATGAAGCATAGCCAAAAGCCGGATCGCCTTTCCAGCTACAAGTCCATACCAGATGAAATGTACCGTCAGGCCCTGCGACAATGCTGGGGTCGCGCATCAATTTCTGGACTCCGGCTTCCGGTTTGAGGAATATGCCGGGTATGCTGTCCCATTTATATCCGTCGTAGCTATATAATAATTTTAATCCGTCAGTAGCAGGTTCTCGGAAAGAAGTGAACATATATACCTCTGCTTCCTTTTGTTCTTTATTTTTGTTTGTATTACAGCATATAAATGCTATTAATGCGAACAGGAATAAGATACTTTTCTTCATAATAGGGTGATTTATTTTTTTACAAGCCAAAGCACTGTCTCTTTCTTCTGAATACTGACTGTACTTCCGCCTTTTATTTGTTGTCTGTCTTTACTTATTTCTCCTGTTTTGGCATTGATCTGGTAAAGGTCATATTTGCTTTTAGTGCCGCTCAGGTCGATAGATATGGTTTTGTTATCGGAATATATGATATATCCTACCGCGGGATTTCCCAGTACATATTGTCCCTCTGTATTCATTTCGGGAATAATGCTCATAGCCGATGCGTCTTTGAGGAATCTGCTGTCGCTTATCTTAGGCAGGCAGGCCAGAGAGCCTTGAGCCATAAATACCGCCCATGCTTGTTGCGGATAAGTACTTGAATAAAAGGTAACTGCTTTGTCCGGGAATTTTTGTCTGTATTCGCTGACGGCCTGATATGCCGAGTTAAAATCGAGACCTCCCGGTTTCACCAGTCTTGCATGCTGACGGGGTGCCAGATTCAGACCGCCTTCGGGTGCATATGTAGAGCCGTCGTTACGGTAAAACCAGTAACGTATATCTATGATGTCTACGATTTTGGAACGTACAGGGTCGGCAAGGATGGCATCCTGTACATCTTTTGTTGTACTAAGGGCAATCAGTTGCTTTTCTCCTGTTTCGGCTTCCCACCCGGCAATGACATCGAGCCAGAACTGGACGAAATGGAGAGGCCCTGTGTACTCTTCGCTTATCAACTGTATTATGCTGTTTGTCCCTCTGAAATTGTTGAGGCATTGCCGTATATATGCACGATGAAGTTCACGTCTTACAGGATGGCTGATATCGTAAAACTGCTCAGCCAGAAAAATACGTTTATCTCCCGCATATGGCGCAGGTTCGGGAAAGCCTGTATTGTTAATATTATTGGCAGGACGCCATGGGCTGTCAACCCAGTGGGCTCCGGCTTCGATAATATTATGCTGGAAATAATTCTGATGCATGAGTATCAATCCGTCATTATCGGCGATCTGAGCAAAGCGATGCAGCCGCGACCAATACCAGTCATTATATTTTGTGATGTCATATTTGCTCAGCCCGTCATAAGTCATGCCTTGTCCGCTGCGGGCAAAAGGCTGCTCATAGAATGGCGGCCATACCTCCCCGTTTATACGGCGTACCCGCTCATGATCGTCGCGACGGCGGTCGTACCATAAACCATAATTATGGTCGATAGCGATAATATTGTTCTTTTGCATCCATGAAGCGACGGAATCAAGGTTGTCGGTCAGCCCTGTACCTGTTCGCCCGGGCACAAAGCGTGTAATATGGGGACTGGCCGATTTGGCCAGATATGCCGGTTGGACTGTTCCGTTCCACCACTGGATATTATGCTTGTATCCGGTTTGGACACTATTATTTCTCGTTAACCAGCCATTTGTAATGGCCAGAGGGTAAACCGGTAGTTTTTTTTCTGTAATATTTTCTTTGAAAGTAAATATTACAGCTTTATCATCCGCCGGAAATTTCTGTTTTGCGACTACACTATCGATCCATTCGCTTAATGTGACAGGAGCCTGATAAGCCTGTTTTGTAAGCTCTGCCGCTACTGCCACAGATGGAGAACTCGAAGCTTCCGAACTTACAGGCAAAAGATTAGCTCTGTTCTGATACGACTCGCCGAGTCTTTCTTCCAGTTGTTGATAATACAGACTACGGGGATTTATATGATTATTGCTTTCATTCCAATATCCATCGCCGGAAAATTCTGCCCAGGTGCCAAATGCCCAGTTTTGAGCAGTTGGTGGTGCAAAGCACTCAACAAGGGATGCCGAGCATTGCCAGAATACGCTGTTTGCCGCGTTCCATCCGGTTCCCTGTGCTTCATGCATCCTGTTTTTGTAGCTCAGTGCGTTACCGTTTACATTCACTATATCGAATAATACGCCGGAGGCCCAACTGTCCACAGGGCCACTGAAACTGTATGGTAATTCCGATTCGCACTGCACAAAAGCATTGGGTCCCGGAGCACAGAATCCTACAGCAAAGTCATGGTATCCCTCCTCTGAATACAATCGTTGGAAAAGACACTGCTGGCCGGAAGTAAAGAATGTATAACGGCGTTGCCCTCCGATTTCGGAAACAGGGGCAAACGATTTGCAATTTTCTATTGTTATTCTTTTTGCTGTTTCCTGCACGGCAACGGCAGAACCTGCAAAATGGCGGAATGTAATATTCCGTACCCATGCATCGCATATATTTTCCATCGAGATAGCTACCCATGAATGAGCTTCATCTTTCATGTTATTCTTATCATATTCGGATATGCATGATAGGTTTTCTATTCCGACATTATTTATACGTCCGTTCCATGTATAAGGTATTACAAAGCTGCCTCCGTATTTTTTGTCTAAAGCCGTGGTGAGCGGGGCATCTATCGTTATTTTATCACCTGCGACGGAAATAATAGTCCTGTCCCAATATAAGTCCTGTTCTCCTGCTTTCCATCCGAGGGCGGTTATTCCCCCTCCGAAGTGGTTTGTTCCTAATTTGTTTATCCATTCGGTAGTAGATGGGCGATGGATAAATATTTTATCTCCTGTTTTCAGGTTATGTCCTGTTGCGATGTTTAGTGTCAATGAATTTACCGGTACATAATTGTCCGTTATTTCTATTGCAGTGTCTTTTATCAGGTCTTTTTGCCCTTCGATTTGAATGAGGGTTCTCCGGTCTTTTCCGGTGGCTATGAGGCTTGTTCCTTTTTCACTCATTCCGGCTCCGCGGAGAATTATTCCTGAACGCGTGATATTCAGGTTTCCTGATATACGGTATGCTCCGGGTTGGAGGAGAACTACCCCTCTGATCCCGGTCTTGTCTGTTTCTTTATTTCCAATATAATCAATGGCATTTTGTATAATCTTTGTGGCATCTCCATCCGTATGAGGAATGATTATAGTAGCCGCAGGGCAGGGGATCGGTATTTCTCCGGCCATATATCCGGCATAGGAGAAATCAGGAATCCTGTTTCCTAAGCTGTCAGGAGTGTAAGAAAGCCTGCCATTTTTCAGTTCTAAAGGAGGAACAGTTTTTTCCGCTTTCTTATTCTGAGCGGAAGTATATCCGCCCAAAATAAGAAGAAGTATTATGAAATATGATTTTTTCATGTTTTAAGATATTCGATATAGTTTAATGACTGAATATCATTTGTTTTTCTGCTCTTCCATACGTTTGTTCCAGTTTTCGCGTTCTTTTTGGATGTTATATCCTCTTTGTGATAAATAATTATTGAAGCGGCCTTTGTATTTGCCAAACCATTCATGCTTTTTGTTGGAAGAAGAGGCGCTCATTGCATACTCTCTCGCTTCGACCAGCCATGTGTACAATTGATCTTTTTCCTCTTGCTTGAGGCTTGGAATCATATCGAGATAAGAATCGTAGGTGACCTTTACAACTCCGTATGTCATGCCGTCTTTAACCTTTTCGATCTGGTCATTGGTCAGATAAGTCGATAATGCCCCTATGTATGCGCAATGCTGTTTATACAACTTGGCGTCGGTTTCATTTTCTATGTTTTTAATGGTATTTTCACGTTGTTCTTTATCTGAAATGTCGCTTTTTACACTTTTCATCAGTGCCTCGGAATTATCGTGGATAGTTCCCAATCCTTTGTATTGGTCGGTAATAATATCTACTACTTTGCTGTAAACTTCCTGATTTCGTATGCTCAGGGTTTTTACGATTTTATCGGCTCTTTGTTGCAGCACTTTGTTATATTCCTCTTCCTTATTCTGAGAAAACAGAGATATGGTGATGAACAGAAATAGCAGAATAGAAAATGTCTGTTTCATAAAAGTATTTTGAGTATTGAAAAGATTGACGGTACATAAATATATCTGTAATTTATTATGTACCATCAATCCGGTGTCTTAAATTATAATAAACTTTTTCTCTTAGCGAGCGTATCGTAATTATTTTCAGGTTTGGTCCAATCTGTTTTTTTTGCAGGATCAATTCCGTTAATAAATTTTTCAATATTAGTATATCCGTCTCCGTTCATATCCTTTACGGCATCGCTTGGGTCATTCGGATTCAGGCCGTATTTTTTTTCCCACTCGTCAGGGATACCGTCGCCGTCACTGTCTTTGTATGGATTGCCTTTATATTCGGGATAACCTCCGACCTGTTTGATGTCCGTTATAATTCCTTGCTTATATGAATCTTTTGGCAGGCGGCGATGTTCAAACTGATAGAAATCATCCGGATTCAACCCTTCTGCGTAATATACTTTTCCTGTTTTTACCTGTTCCAGTACACGCTGGTCGACGATATCGCGTTTAGGGAATGTCGCTCCTGCATTTTCCAGTACAAAGTTATAGGCCTCCTGTGCAGTCATGATAGGGAATGGATTTTCTATCGGGAATGGTTTGTCCCACCTCATATTTGCAGTATATCCGTCGGTATTCCCCTGCTCCTGAACCTGAATTCCCCCGGCCCAGTTATCCTTTGTTATCTCAGGATAGCCTTCCACAATGTTACCGTTTGCATATACACGGCCGAATACATAGTAACCTAATTTGCTGCGGCCCGATTCGGGTTTAAGTATGCGGTGGCCGACAGGCGAGTTTTTCGGTGTAAGAGGCCCCGGCTTGTAATAGTTGTTTATTACATTGAACAGGGCAGTGTAGTCTCCACCGTCCATAGAGCGGTGTACCCAGTTATAAATAACATTGTTGACAAAGTTGAAAACGCCATTCCAGCCTACCGATGGGTTCCTTCCGGCATTGTTAGCCCAGAGGTTACGCATAAATGTGCAGTTTTCACCTCCCAGCGTGCTGCCGAATGCGTGATTGTATGTGTCCAGAGCCTGAGCCGAAATTGTATTCTGTATTGTGACATTTACGGTTGGTAGTTTTAGTTCTTTGGAACCGTCCCCCGGGTTGAACATGTGGCGGTAGAATGAAATATTCTCATCCAGTCCCCAGCTGGTAGAACAGTGGTCGATCATAATATTTCCAACCGGATTTCCTCCGAATGCGTCATCGCGGCGTCCTACCCATGTTTCACCACGGCGAAAACGCATATGTCGTACGACTACATCATGAGTATTGACCCACAGGGATTCACCTGCCACGCAAATGCCGTCGCCCGGAGCTGTTTGTCCGGCAATCGTAATATACGGAGCGCGTACGATCAATGGTGACTTTAAACGGATTATACCGGCCACATTGAAGACAACGATACGGGCGCCACCTTGTTCGCAGGCCTCACGAAGGGTCCCGGGACCGCTATCTTCGAGACTGGTTACCACGATCACTTTACCTCCGCGGCCTCCAAAGCTATATGCTCCACCTCCTTCGGCTCCGGGAAACGCAGGTATCTCAGCCTGAGGAAGGTCTGTCGGGCGGGCTGCCCACGGAATATAGGGTTTGCCTTCTTTCGCTTCCTTCTCTATAATAGGCAATGCTTTTTCCCAGGCGGCATTAGAAGCCTCCTCCGCTTTTTTGAGTAATTGAGATGATTGTGCGGCTACTTCCGATGTGATTTTGGGGTATTGGGCAAATACCTGAGCATTAAATGCAAGTAAGCAAAAGGCTGTGCTTGCAAAGACTAATTTTTTTTTCATGATTTTTTTGTTTTAAACTACAGCTTTTCTTTACTGAGAGAACTTAATTGTCTTAAAATATATAAACCTACCAGATCGTTTTATTCCCTAATTGAAAGACTCCTGCGGAAAATCGCAAAAGCCTTTCAATTAGAGAATTAATTATTTTTCACTATTATTCAGCTAATGGATCAAATGTGCCATTCGCATTGCCTTGTGTTGCATCTCCCCAACCAATGGTTTGTTTTAATGTAATATTATTGGTTTGCGCACCGTTTGTGAGACCGATAAAATAGTATTTTGGTAAAAAAGTAACTACTTTGTTTTGTTCATCGCCAATACGTGTTTTACGTATAAGATAACTATCATAAAAGTTACTTAAATTGCTGAACTGCGCACTCAGATCATTCTTCAAATCTAATGGAGCAGGACGATTGGCTAATATAGGATCGGAGCTGCTTGCTTCAGTTGCAGTTGCTTTTGCACAAAGTTCAATATTGTCACGACGTTTTCCGTTGAAAGGTTCCACACCCAGATATGTACAGGTATTACCGTTAAATCCTGTCAATGTCCACGAACTTGGTGCGCCGTTTACATTATTGAAATTACCGCCGCCATCCCAAAGTAACCAGCGCCGCATATCATCGAATCGCTTACCTTCGTATGCAAATTCGATTTGCCGTTCGTATAGAATAGCTCCGAACAATTTACCACGATCACCGGATAATGATGCATCCAAACCATAATTTTCTGTTTCATTAGTATACCCTGCACGTTTGCGAATGTCTTTTAACACCTGTACGGCCTCTGCATAATTTCCGATACCGCAAGCGGCTTCTGCAAAATTCAGCAACACTTCTGCATAACGAATTTCCATATGAGGCATAGCTCCTTCGCCAAATGCACCCTGACGATTTTCAGAGGCTGTGGCAGGCCAGCGATATAAACAAGTAGGGGTAGGAGTCGTCATGTCAAAATCGTTAGAGCGCTTGCGAATATAGACACCTCTATAGTTTTGTCCTAACATATCAGCTCCGAAACCGCTTATATTCGGATCGGTTTGTTTCGTGGCATCGCCATACCATGAATAATTCCATAGCACATAGTTTGAACCGTTATAGACGGCATTTGAAGGAATAGTTCCCTGCCATGCCAAAGGATTGCCTTCAAATCTCCAGTACATACCCGGAAATGCAAATGTGCGATAAAAACGCGGATCACGATTTTCGTAGAACTTCAAGGAATTGTAATTGTATTGGCCTACTTCTGTCGGCCTCTTACCATCTGCCATAGGAAATAAATCGACCATCAGGGCATTTGCGCTCATTCCCGTATTGGATGTAACGCCTGAAGCATTGGAAGGGCGCAAGCCTTGTTCCCTACGATTGTTTCTATAGATTTCGTTCGCCGCATCATCGTCATGTACTTTGTTATAGAGCGTTACAAACACTGCTTCCGGACTGTTGTAATCGGAAAATATTTTTGACCATCCGGCAGCATTGATTCCCGGAGCATCCCGATAAGCCAGGCCAAATCCGCCGGACGTGAGGGCCTCAATAGCTTTTTTATTGGCATCATACGCTGCTTGCCAACGGTCTTTGTTATCTGAACGATTAAATAGCGGACTGGCATAGAGTAAGCGTGCACGACCGGCTAAGGCATAAGCTGCTCCTTTAGTAACGCGCCCGAAATTAGCGCTTCCCCAAGTGTAAGGTAACATATTATAAGCTGTTTCCAGATCGGAGCATATAAAATCAATACATTCCTTGGTGGTTGCACGGGGTACTGTCAGGTTTTGCGCTTCACTTACATCGGTTACCCGCACTTTATCTATAATTGGGACCCCGCCATATACTTTTACCAATAAATAATATTGCCATGCCCGGAAAAAATAGACTTGTCCCAGTAATTCATTCTTCTGATCATCGCTTAACGTACCACCTGAAATACCAGCTATCACATCATTACAATTGCGAATTTCACCCCAAGGACTATTGCTTGTTGCACTACTTACATAAAACCAGTCGGTCAAATTGCTTGATGAAGTAATTGTTACATCAGGATGGACAAAATTTGAAAGGCCGGTAAATTCTTCGGTCGATTGTGATTGGATATCGCTCTTACCTCCACTTGGACTTCTATAGGTAAGACCATCATTGGCATTCGGTAACATGCGCAGATAGATATCATCAACTCTCCTCAAAGCACCTGTATAATCATTGTAGATTTCGGGAGTAAGATTACTGTAATTTGTTTTTTCTTCCAAAAATGTATCACTACATCCCGCCCACAAAAGAGAGATTACTATCAGAAGGGCACTGAAAATAAATTTATTTATATTTTTCATATTATTCCTTTTTAAAATGAAACATTTAGCCCTACAGTAATTTTCCGTAAAAGAGGATATGTACTGTATGGAGAATTCGGGCTCATGAATTTGTCTGGATATGGATTATAAAATTCAATAATATTTTGTCCGGTAACGTTAAGCCGGCAGCTTTCGATACCTACCTTCTTTACCCATACACTAGGCAATGTGTAGGCCAGCGTAATATTGCGCAGAAAAACATTAGCATTATTTACTTTCCAAAAAGTGGATTCAACAGAATTAACATCAGCGAAACGCAGGTTAGGATATTTTGCATCCAGGTTTTGTGAGGCCACAACTCGTCCTTGTGCATCCAAAACGTCTCTGTAAGCAAACATATTGCCTGACCAAAATGAAGGTAAATTGGTATATTGCATCGCATCGTAGCCTGAAACGGTAGAAACAATACTTTTGTTGCTGATAGCTTGTGTCGGCATCATGCTGTAGCTTCCCCAACTTGCGCCAAGTTGTGCGCTAAACGAGAAACTTTTGTATTCACCTCCAAAATTAAGCGTAAAACCATAAGGATTACTTTTGCGGTTCGATATTTTTATACGGTCATTCTTGTCTATTTTGTTCCCTTCCGGATCATTTGGGTCGCCGGGAGCATAATAAGTGCCATCGGGCTTTTGTGATCCGCGTACATCTTTATAGATCAGCATTCCCGGATGAACGTCCGCTTGCGTTTTTCCCATATAAGTAGTGAGGTTATACTCAGCGAAGTATTCGGCAATTTCCTGATAGCTGCGGAACATACCGGTACAATTGTAACCCCATAAACCACGGTCGGCGCGTTCGTCCGGCATAAAGGCATCCAATTCGCGTGTTGCAGCAGCCGTCCACGGGTATTTAATAATTTTGTTGTCATTTAATGAAGTATTGAGCTTCACCCAGTATTTGATGTCCTTTCCTATCTTATCCCGCCAACTCAGAGAGAGTTCCAGTCCGTAGTTATCTATCGACCCGTAATTGGAGGCTGATGCCTGAGCGCCTATCGTACCCGGAAAATCAGAGGTGCTGGTAATCGACATAAACACCTCCCTGTAACGGTCATAATATCCATCTAAAGTAACCGACAAACGGTTTCTCAAAAAGTTTGCATCTAAACCGAAATTACTCTTGTAGCTTTTGTCCCAATGCGAATTGCGGTTAGGTACCGCATTCGGGATCTGGAAGTGTGCGCCGGCATTCACATCAGGATTATTACCAAATATAGGGCCTTTGACTGTTTCACTTCCATATGTTTGCAGCCAAGCCCACGGTGCTACATTGTCGCGTCCCAACATACCGTAAGAACCACGAATTTTAAGGAAATCAACAAAGCTGACATTGTTCTTAAACCAGCCTTCTTCCGAAATAATCCAACCTAACGATAAAGAAGGGAATACACCCCAGTAGT
>BNXH01000014.1 GCA_025999435.1 Bacteroidia bacterium
TAATAGCCAGTTCGATATTCCCACCCAGTTCTTCGGTTTTTTGCATCACTTCCAGCTTCTCCGTTTCCTCGGTCGTGTAGGTCATGTATTCCTCGGCGCTGACCTCGGTGGCGTACACCGCCGACTGCACCCCGCCCAGACCAAACCACACCTCCTTGTATTTTCTTGAAGGGTTGTTGGCCATGTTGATGGAGAGGATTTGCCCTTTTTCCTTTTCGGTAAGTCCCAAAAGGGCTTGGATACTGTCGAACTTGTTCATGTACTTGCGCTGGTCTAACAGTATCTTGCAGTCGGAGTTGTTGATGATGGATTCCTTGACGACGGGCGAGGCGATGATGTCGTCTATTTCCTGCGTTACGACGACGGCTTCCCCGAAATATTTCCTTACCGTTTTGTACATATATTTCAGATACTCAGCCATATTCGCGGACGAAAGGGCTTTCCATGCCTCCTCTACAATCAGTTGCTTGCGGACACCTTTCAGGCGGCGCATTTTGTTTATGAACGCCTCCATGATGATAATCGTAACCACGGGAAACAATTCCTTGTTCTCTTTTATGGAATCTATCTCGAAGACAATAAAGCGTTTGGAAAGCAGGTCGATGTTTTTGTCCGAGTTGAGCAGGAAATCGAAGCGGCCGCCCCGGTAATACTGGCGAAGCGTGGTCAGCATGTTGTCGATATTAAAATCTTCGCGGCTGACCTTGATTTCCCTTTCTTCCAGTTCCCGGCGGTAATCGTCCCGCATAAACTCGTAGAAGGTGTTGAACGAGGGGACGATAGAACGGTCTGCCCTTATCCGCTCGATATACGCGGATACCGCGCTTCCGAGTTCGCCGCTTTCGGTTTTACTGACCCTGTCGTCCTCGGATTTCCAGAGCGTGAGGAGCAGCGTCTTGATGCTGTCCTTCTTCTCGACGTCGAACACATAGTCGTCCGTGTAGAACGGATTGAACGAAATCGGGCTTTCCTCGGTGTAGGTGAAATAGATGCCGTCTTCCCCTTTGGTTTTCCGGCGTATCATTTCACACAGTCCCTGGTAGGAATTTCCCGTGTCCATGAGGACGACGTGCGTCCCCTGTTCCCAGTATTGCCTCACGAGGTGGTTCATAAAGAAGGATTTTCCCGAACCCGAAGGCCCCAAGACAAACTTGTTGCGGTTCGTGGTAATTCCCTTTTTCATCGGAAGGTCGGAAATATCCACATGGAGGGGCTTTCCCGACACGCGGTCGCACATCCTGATGCCGAAGGGCGAGGGGGAGCTTTTGTAGTTGGTTTCCCCGGTAAAGAAGCACAGGGCGGGTTCGATAAACGTGTAAAACGATTCCTCCGCCGGAAAGTCCCCCGCGTTGCCGGGCATGGCCGCCCAGTAGAGCGTTGCCGCGTCCGTCGTGTTGTGGCGCGGCTTGCACTCCATGAGCGCCAACTGGCTGCCTACGTCGTTGCGGATATGCTTGAGTTCATCCGCGTCGTCGCTCCACGCCATGACGTTGAAGTGCGCCCTGACCGAAGTCAAGCCGAAGCTGTGCGCTTCGTTCAGGTACTTGTCTATCCACTCCTTATTTATCTGGTTCCCACGAGAATAACGGGAAAGCGACTGCATGTTCCTTGCGGATTTTTCAAACTTCCGCAGGTTTTCCGCGCTATCATCCAAGAAAATGTATTGATTGTACACATGGTCGCAGGACAACAGCAGTCCGATGGGTGCGGCAAAACTCAACCGGCAGTCGCTCCGGTCGGTGGACAAACGTTCATAGCGCATATCCGTCCCAACCGTTCCGGGCAAATCCTCCACGTCCGACACCGTGTGCAGGCAAATATGTTTATCGCCCACACGAAGGCCGTCCGCTCCGAGTTCCATATCCTCCAGGCAGGTTGTGTCGTCGAGCGACAGGGCAAAGTATTTTTCGATAAGCCCCGCGCTTTCCGGCGTTCCCGTTATTTCGTCCGAAGCAAGGCGCGTGAGGCGGACAAACCCGCTGTCGTTCACGATGCGCTCGAATTGCCCGACAGCCTCCAGGAATTTTACCGCCGTGTCCTTATTGACTTCCTTCGGGATAATGTTACCCCGGCAAAGACTGGAAAAGTTGCTTTGCATGCGCATCCGCTCTTTCGTCGTCTTTGTCAGGTAGAGGAAACAGGTGTGGTTCAGGTAGGGACGTTCGTTAAAATGCCTTTCAAAAGACCGGGACAGGAAGCTCATGTCTTCCCTGTCCGTTTCCGGCTTGTAGTTCTCTTTTGTGAACCAGTCCTGCTTTTGGATAACCGAGTAGTCAGGCAGCACCTTCACCGCTTTCGCCCATGCCGAGTGTATCGCTTCATATTCGGCGGAGGTTACGGTGAACAGTTCGGGCAAGTCCACCCGGAAAGCTACCGTAATATCCGCGTCCTTGCTGATGATGCAGCCGTGCTCCACCGAAAGCAAGGGGAACTTGCTTTCGATGGTGGCTGCCTTTAGTACGTTACGCATACGCGGCCTCCTTTCTCTTAGGACGCAGGAAGAAGCGGCGCGAGTTTTTGCGGTTAATAAGATAACGCGGGTGCTGGCGTTTTGCCAGCAGTTTCATCAGCCCGTGTTCCCCATATTTCGCGTTCAGGTTGAAGGTCAGCCATACCAGACAAGAGGCGGCAATTACACCGAAGCCGATGCAAAACCATTGATCGACGCCCGCCATGTAAAGGATGACGAAGACGACGAACACGGCCAGCAGGCCGCCTGCAAAAATAAAGAGGTACTGTGCCTTTAAGCCCTTGAACTCGACGCTCTTTCCGATTCCTTTATTTATATTATACTCCATTCTGTTAGTTGTTTGGAGTGATTATAAAAAGAAGGAGCGCAGGATGGTGGCGGCTACAATCAGGAAGATACACGCTCCGAACCACGACGCGGCGGTTTTGCTCGTGTCGGGGTCGCCCGAACTGAACTTGTTATACACTTTGATGCCTCCGATCAGCCCCACAACGGCGCCGATGGCGTATATCAGTTTTGTACCGGGATCGAAATAACTGGTGACCATGTTGGTCGCTTCGGTGATACCGCCGATACCGTTGCCTTGTGCGAAGGCGTTGGCAGCGGCAAGGATAGCCACCGCCGACATAAGAATCTTTTTCCTTGTCATTGCTAATTTTTTTTAATTTGGCGGGCATGGGGCGGGATTAGTCCCCACGCGCCGCCGGTGGATAATTGCTTTTTTTACTTTCTCGAATTTTTTCAGTGGTTGGCGTCCGTGAGCTAACCGTAATCTCTTTGCTTCATACCTCTTTTTTTTAATTGTTAATCACTATGCGAATGCCCGCGGATCAAAGTCTTTGGGCGCTTTCACGTTTGGTTCATCGTTTGCTTCGCCCGCTTCCCGCTTGTGGCGGTGGTAGGCGGCAAAATAGTCATCCATCAGTTTACCGGCGGTGGCTTTCTTTTTCGGCTCGCCGGACACGGCCTGTTCAAACATATCGGTCTGCCTGACCTCTGCCAGAACCCGCCCGGCTTCTTCCCGCTGTTCGGAACTGGCGGCTTCGGGATTCTCTACCGTTTTCACCATGCCCGACAAGTCGTCGAAGTTTACTCCCGTCGCCATACTTGCTCCGGCGGGTTCCCCCGCTTCCCCGCTTTCTTCGGAATCTACGTTGTCTTCGTAACCGTCGGATGCTGACCCCTCCGGCTCGTCATTGAAACTTAAATCTATTTCGCCGGAATCATCCGTTCCGCCCGAAGAAAAAACCTTGTCCAACTGGGAGGTAGGGATCGCCACCGGAGTGTCCGGGCTTTCCCTACCTGCGTTTCCGGGAGCAAATGTAGGCGTATTTTCTTCACATTTTTCGCTTTTAATCAGCGTGGTAGCTTGTGGCAGCGAGTGGCGCAGGTCGAAGCCGCTTTTCCCGATGATGTCCTCTTTGGGCGGCGACTTGAACGGGTTGAACGCCGGGCGTTTCGCTGCGTTCCTTTTCCGTTTTACCGACCGTTCCCACACGAGGTAGCAGGCGAGGAAAATCAGGTACAGCACGATGGCTGTAATGAATATCCGAATCATGGACTAAAACAGGTCGCCATTGCGTTGGCGGTAGAGTTCGTTGATTTCCTGCCGGTGCTCTTTGAAGTGTTCCGTCAGCACCGTGTCGATATAACCGCCAACGGTAATATCCCTGCCCTGGTCAGTGAACGACCGTACCAGGCGGGCGACAATCCCGTGTACGTCATGGCTGATATACACGCATTGACGGGTTCTCAGTTCCCGGCGTTTAAGGAATTTGTCGGCTGGCGTACCCTGTGAGCTTTTGCCGCGCCCGAATATTATTATCTTTTTCATTTTCTTTGTCTTTATTAGTTGATTAAAAACTTTTGTCGATACTGCTCTCATACAATTCGCTCAATTCGCCCTGAAAGGTTGAAAAATGGTGCTCCAGCACATTGTCGAGGAAGCTGAACAGGGAAACCTCGTTTTTGCCGATAACCTGTACAACTTTCAGGATGCGGTCGTGGTGTTCCTTGCGGATATACACCACTTTGTTTACACGCGCCTTACCCCCGGCAACCTCTTTGACAAAAAGGGATTTGTAATCCTGTGCCTTACCACGACGCCGTTTGGTTTCTTCGCGGGGCGCTTCCTGCTCCTTTACCTCCTCCGGCTCTTCCGGTAAGGGTGCAATTGCCGTTTTAGGTGCTTCCGCCTGCTCCATGGAGGCTTTCAACGGCCTCTCACGGTTACCTACCTGATGGATGAAAGAAACTTCGTCCGCTTCAATTTTTTCCCTTGCCATAACCTGTTACTTTAAGATTCCCAACAGTTCATCGACAAGCGCGTCCATGTTGCTACCTTTCACCAGCGATTTATCCGCCGGGAACAGCGTAGAACGGAACAGGGCTTTGTGACCGGTGTTTTGTTCCTTGCGGAAACGCTTGCTGTCCGGGACAAACGTTTGAAGGGTCGTAAATTCCAATTCCCTGATAACCGCCTCGTAAACGTCGTACAGTTCCGATTTTTCGCGGCCATCGACCATATTCCACAGCAGGTACGTCCCTTTGATATGGGTTTTACCAACAGCCCTTACCTGGTCACGCAAGGCGATAAGGTAGTCCAGCGTACTTTCCATGACCACCCTGTCGGCGGCAATGGGGGCTATGATATAGTCCATGTTCAACAGGGTGCTTAACACGCCCTTGTTATTGACCGTGCCGGGCAGGTCGAAGAAGATGAAATCATAATTACCCTGTGGGACAAGGTAGTCGGCATCGGCAAGGGCTTCCTCCGGGCTGCTGCCGATAACAGGCCATGCTTTTTTGTCCAGCCGGGTAAACTGTTCATAGGCCATGCCCTTGTAGTGTTCATCTTCCGTAGCTAAAACCAAGTCGCGTTCCCGCATCCCGACAATAGAATGCTGCGGGTAATCGCAGTCGATTACAGCCACGTTGCAGCCTTTCACATAATGCAGGTAGCTTGCGACCAGTACAGTCAGGGTAGTTTTGCCTGCTCCCCCTTTTTGCGTGGCAAAGGCCACATAAACAGGATTTGTTTTCATTTGAACATTGTTTTAATTATACAATCGGTTGTTTAACTTTCTATTTTTATGTTTCTCTATTCGCTTATTTACTTTTACGGATTTTCAAAATGTTATTCGTTGATATACAGTCTTATTTGAATAAAAAAGTAAAAGGATAAATATTTAAATATTCTTTTATTGCTATTTTAATTTTTCATCGTATTACCGTATTATCGCTGTAATCCGATAATCCCGTACCCTTTTATCCGCTCATTCATTCATCCGTTCATTCATCTGTCTTTTTATCCTTTTGATTTTTGGAATAAACACCCTTTGAAATTTTCGTTGATTTATTCTTATCCGATTTTAAAGTTTGAAACACATGAAATTTTATGCGTTTACATGTTCTTTTAAAATTGTTTTCAGCGGCAAAGGAAAGCCTTCTTTTTGAGGTAACCACCATGTTTTCGGGTGGTGGCAGCTTGTGGCGTCGAGTGGCGTCGATGAGTGACACACAGCGCATTGGATATGCCCGTAACTTTGCCGGCGATAACGTTACGGTCGGGTGCGGGGTCGCCTTTTAAGTTTCAACAACACCCTCCAAACTGCCCTTTTCGCAACAAACTTTTACCCGTTTAATTTGAGGGTAAAACTTTGCCCGTCGCGGGCAAAAAACATTTGCGTCCGGGCAAATAGCAAGGTATGTTTCGCGTAACGCGAAACGTTTTCCGTAACCGGAAAACCCTTGCCCTTGCAGGGGGCAAACTACCTCCGAAGTCGGTAGTTTAGGGGCGATGCTGCACCCGCCGTGACGGATTTGTGAACCATTAAAAAAATCCGTGTTATGAATGAAAGTAAAGAACCCCGTAAACGGGGAAAAGGCGGCAGGCCGCCCAAGAACGACCCGGCGGAACACTGCCTGATGGTGCGTTTTACCGACGCCGAGTACGCAGAGTTCCTCTCCATGTACGAGCAGTCGGGCATCCGCTCAAAGGCGCGTTTTATCCTTGCCCGTATTTTTGGCGAAGCGTTGCGCGTGATAAAAACCGACAGTTCGGCTCTCGATTTTGTGATGAAACTCTCTGCTTTGTACGGGCAAATCCGTTCCGTCGGCGTGAATTACAATCAGGTGGTGAAGCAGCTTCACACCACTTTCGGCGAGAAAAAAGCGTTAGCGATGCTCTATAAATTGGAGCAGGAAACGATAGAATTGTCGAAAATCGGGCGGGAAGTGTTGCGGTTGTGCGAGCAATTCAAGAAAGAATATTTGCCTGAATAGCGTAGAAAACATGGTTGCGGATATACATATAGGGAATAATTTGTACGGCGCGTTGGCCTACAATCAGGAGAAAATTGATGCGGGTTTGGGTAAGATTCTGGAAACAAACCGTGTCTTTGTTCCTGCCGACGGGCAGTTTTCCGTAAGGGAATGTATGCGGGATTTTGAACGGGCTATGCCTGGACAGGTTACTACCACACGCGGAATTATCCATATTTCCCTGAATCCGCACCCGGAGGATAAGATAAACGACGACCAATTAGCCGACATTGGACGGGAGTATATGGAGAAGCTGGGTTTTGGCGGCCAGCCCTACATGATATTCAAACACGAGGACATAGACCGCCAGCATTTGCACATTGTTTCTACCCGTGTCCGCAGCGACGGCTCATTAATCAGCGACAAAAAGGATTTTGAACGGAGCCGGAAGATTACCGATGACCTTGAAAAGAAATATGGCCTGCACCCAAAAGACAGGAAGCAGGGCGAGACGTGGCAGCTTTCTCCGGTAGATGCTTCGCGCAGCGACCTGAAAAAGCAAGTCGCCAATGCTATCAAGCCTTTGACGAGCATGTATAAATTTCAATCGCTCGGCGAGTACCGGGCGTTACTTTCCTTATATAATATAGGAGTAGAGAAAGTCGAGGGGAATAATCAGGGACACCAATACACGGGATTGGTGTATTCGGCGTTGGACGCCGATGGTAACCGTGTAGGCAAACCGCTGAAATCTTCCCTGTTCGGCAAGCAATATGGTATCGAGGCATTGGAGCAAACGATGAAAAAATCAGGCGAGGAAATCAAAGCAAAGGGAATTGTTGCTGATACCCGCGCTATCGTTTCTGTGTCCATGACGAAAGCCCGCACAGGAAGCGAGTTTCGAGCGAACTTGCAGAAGAAAGGTATTGACGTGCTATTGCGCTACGGTAATGGAGGACGTTTGTTCGGGGTAACGTTTATCGACCATAACAGCCGCACCGTCCTGAACGGTTCCGCGTTGGGTAAGGAGTTTTCAGCCAATGCGCTTTCCGCACGGTTCGTAGATTTTTCACAGCCACAAGAACACCGTGAGGATCTGCAATCGGTTACGCCGACACCCGTTCGTGAGAATCCGCATCCGGCGATGCAAACCGCCCATGAAGAAAAACAACCGCAATCGGCTAAAGGATATTCGGGGGATAATTCGCCCGTCGGAACTTTGCTATCGGTACTGACACCGGAGCCGGGGCAGCATGATGATAACCAGCCTATGCCCTTGCGAAAGAAGAAGAAAAAACGGAGGTATGGGAGGCAGATGTAAAATACTCTCTATAAAATCTTTAGATGATAGAAATTTCCTCTATTTTTAATCCCATATTAAAAGCATTTGAGATTTGTTGTATTATAGACTTTTTTGTAGCCGTATCAGAACAAGTCATAACAAACAGTTCGTCTCCTATTGGTTTCTGTGATATCTCATAACGTGGAATAATGGTGTCGGAAACTAAGTTTGTTCCATTCAACATTATTCCTAAAGATTTTACTCTTGCTGCTCCGGCAGTGGATATTACATCCATTAATGTTTTATAAACCATTCTTTCTTCCACTATACGACCATTGGGATAAGTAACACGAAGAATATGTGACTTTCTTTTCCCTTCATTCTTTAGTACCGCACTTTCAGTATTTTCATCAACAAGTGTTTCTACAAACTGAATATACTTACTCAATGCACAACTGTATTGTCGATTACCAACATTATTCATTTCTTTGAAATCTTGGTTTCGATGAAGAAATTGCGACCATGAATAAAGCAACTGTATATCAGTAATGGAAAAAATATTTTGTATCGCAGGCATTAGGTATTTTCTTATACATTCGGTTACTCGACCATTAAGAGCTTGGATATAATACCTCCCCGAATTTTCCGACAAACCAGAGTCTTGCATAAATCGCATAAATAACGATTCGCAATGCTTAGGACTTATAGATAGGGGTTCTGTTGCAGTTAATGATTCTGCATATTCAATATACTTATTCAATGCACATGAATAAACCCGATGCTTCAATGTATTAAACTCTCTAAAATCCGGCCTCATAGAAAGACTATCAGCCCAATACTGCAACATGGATATATTAACAGTATCAAATATTGAATTTATTTGTGGAGAATAATATTCCTTAACTAAATTTGTAAGAATACCGGAAACAGCATGTACATACCGCCTTATGATACTTTCTGATTTATTTTGTGAATACATAAAATCAATATATTGGATTTTATGATGTTCAACAATATCTGTATTTTGTGGCTGTATCTCAATTTGTTCATGTATTTCATCAAGCTCGTCAAAATCTATATTTTTAATTAGCTCATGCCAATCTTTTAATTTCATAGTAGGAAATTGTCCCGAATAAAACTGTTCTGCCATTTTCAATGCTTGTAGCATATGATTTGTTTGGATAATGGGCTTCAATTGTTCTTTCAGTTCTGTATCTGTTATTTTGAGCAATTTCCCATTGACGACGTATGGATTATTGGGTGCAACGGCTATTACATTATCGGATTCATTTGTTTTTTCTTCGTCAAATAGCAAAATATCTGTGTCTGGTTCTTCATTTTCAGGTGTGAAAAATGTTTCGATTCTCGTGAAAAACTCAACTAAGTCTTTCCGTTTAAAAAGAATAGGTTCATCTCCATTTTTCAAACGTTTTTGTAAAAATGAACCTTTGGTAACCTCTTCTTGAAAAAACTTTCGAGAATAGAAAGAAACGCTTTTCCTTTCATTTAAACGTGTTTTGACTATGTGATAGTTCCAACAAATAAGCACGTCATTTTCTTGGTCATATCCTAAAAATACAAATGGGCTTGAAGAAGTTTTTATTTCTTCAAACTCTTCTCGAATAGGTAATTGAGCACGAGTGGTGTCTGGTCGTTCATTAAAATATGCTGATGACATATTTTTCACATAGACATAATACTCTTTTCCACTAAATAACATTAAAAACGGTTGTGTACCTCTAATATAAAAGAATTGAGGTGCACTTTTCAAAACATCGAGCATCAACTGTAAAAGCGTTTCAGGATATACTTTCTCTATTCTATTCATATCTGTATGCTTTTAAATAATTGACTTTCCGTAGAAATGAACTCATCACTCCTTGCAGATATAATATGTGATAAATCACAATCAAAACGAATATTATTTATTTCCTCAGGAATGTTATCACTACTGATTGTCGGAATATTTTTAAAATTGTAAAAGGCGAGCGTATCTAATGCTTGTTGGTAATCAAAATAGACATCAAAAACTTTGTCAAAATCATTCCCAAGCGTTTGAGATAGAATATCGTTTAGTCGGAATTGTAACTGCAAACTTTGGACTCGCTTACAAATAGAATCTTTAAGGTCAAAAATATTTTTACCTTGCCCTGTTTGAATAACAAATACAGAAGCGACTAAGAGATTTGAGTTTTGATTAGGATAGAGTTGTTCAAGAGAAAAACTATGCATTCGTCGAACAGTGGAGGTACTTTTAACTTCTATTTTATCGTACCCATCATTGAAATCAAACTTGTCATTGGGAGAGGTATGCCACGATTGGATTAGATATTCGGGAACTTTGGCTCGCTCAATAATAAACAATTCAGCCCATAATCCTTGTATGGTTTTTCGTGGTGGACGATTAAAGCGACTGAATAACTCTATCAGTTTTTGAATTTCCTTCTTGAGTTGTTCATGGGAAGGACTTTCCGGTAATTGTTCCAATACAACACATACTATTTCGATAAAATATTGCTGAAAGTCACTATTCCCTGTTTTCAACAAAATGATTGTATAAATATTCTCTGTTTGTTTCGAATCGCTTTCAGATAAGCGACAAGTTCGGCTAAACAATATCGAAATAAATTCGAGGTTAATATCCGAAAAATGCAATGTATTAGTACATTCGATGAAAAACATGGGATATCCTTCCGATGAAATCCCAATCTTATGTTTTTTCGTAAATGGCAATGTAGCAGCTAAGAAAACATCTTTACGAACAGATTCTTTTTGTTGTAATCTTGCAAATGTTTTATATATAGACTGTTTCATGATTTTCTATTCTTCATTTTTACTTTCGGTTGCTACATAGTCGATTGCAAAATCTTTGGGATAATAAATCGCTAATGTATAAGCGACCTTCCCGCCCCAACGGATAGAATTACATTTAAGTTTAACTTTATGTAATTGAATACAAATCGAATCTTCAAAACAAATTTTTGCATCACCAGGATAGACCTCTTTACCTGAAACTGAGCGCCCTGAGTGAAGATTAGTGGTTAATTTCATTGTTTGTTCATCGAAAGCACGTTCACGAGCTTCTCCTGCATAAGCCATCTGAATAATATATGCATGTTCCAATGGTGAATTTTCTTTTGAAGCAAGATATTTCAGGTATCGCATAGTCGCTTGCTTACGAGCCGTATCCGGCATATTTGAAAACTTAAAGTTTGAAAGAAATTCGATTACTTGCTGGATGGGTAATTTTGCAAACCGGTGGTTACGATCAGTAGTACCATAATCTTTATCATTTTCAAAAATTGTTTGCGTAATAAACTGTTCTACAAAACGAATATTTTCATCAATCATTTGGAATGCATTCATTTTACGCCATCCGTTAAGTTTCGTTTGTACCGTATTAATTGAAAGGATGTTTTTGCGAGTAGCATTTAAACGTGGCGAAATAATTAACAATTGCTCCACGGCCTCAAGATTTGTATTTTCTTTAAGCCATTTTCGCATTTCTTCCTCATGTTCTACATACTCTGCATATTCAATACAAGTATCTGTCGGAAGATAAACACGGCATGATTTTAAATAGTTCCATTTATAGCCAAAGAAGCGACAACGTTGCTGGATGGTATCGGCAGTAGATTTGCCAATACTATAACGAGGCATATAAGTTACGGCAAGATTTTCTACCGTAAATCCACGATTTAACATTTCCGCACCAACTAAGATATGGGATGGACTGCCTTCCCAATCAACCTCTTTATTATCGCCTTGTCTTTTGTTGCTGCTTATAATCAATTCAATATTTGTATCAAATATAACGTCGGGCAACTGAGTTAATATTTCTTCAAAAGAAGGTATTATATCCGTAGATTTGTCATACTCTCGAATAACTTCGGGATAAATTTGACGAAACGATTCAACTAATTCTATTTTTGCCAAGTCGTTTTCATCAGCATTAATCATTTCCGTCCACATATCAATCAGACTTTTAACCCAAATGTAAAAGGTACGGCTTGCATCTTGGTCTTTGTCTGCATGAATCATCATGGAGAGGTAGTTTTCTTTTTTAAAGATACAGACAACTAAGGCTACATTCATTAAGTGAATCTGCAAAGCATCAACAAGTGTTTTTGGACATTGAGTAAGCGGATTCTTTTTGCTGTTATAAACTTGTTCATCAGGGATTGTCAAAACTAATCCGGGCTTGTCTATAAAAAACGTTTTACCGCCAGTATATTGTTTCCCCGGAGTCAAAACAGTATGATGTTTTGGCGATAGCAAGTCCAGAATGCTAATAAGCAATGGCCCTTGTGGGGTTGCCGTATATTGGATGTAGGAATGATTAGGAATAGAATTCCTTAAATGCAAAATACTTCGATATGTTGTCGTATATTCATCTTCTTCCCATTCTTCCGATAGACTTTCTTTTTTACTGTTTTTATAAGCATAACCATTAAGACTGGCTTGGTCTGCCTCATCATCAATAATAAGAACGGCATTATTTTTCAGCACATTTTTTACTTGTTGTGAATTAAAAATATCTGCTAATGCATTAATATACTTGTAATGTTTTAAAACAGTAATTAGGATAGTAGGTTTTGTGCTTATTTGCAACTCATTTCGTATACGCTGGACTTCTTCAAGAGATGGATTTTCGTGTAATTTGTAGAATTGATTATTAGCTCCATTATTGATGAGATCTTTACGCAGTCGTTTAGTTGTTTGCGTCAATAGATTTGTTTTGGTTCCTGCAAAATAGACAATCACTCGAAATCCATTATCATTAGCCATAGCTGATAACGTGGTAAAAGACATTGTTTTTCCACTTTGTACATACCCAACAACAAGATTTGTAGCGGACTGTGCCTCATCTAAATGCGGATTGGTGCAGTGCGATAATATCTCTGTCGTTTCTGTTATAAGATTATCCACTTCCTCTTGGTCGAGTTTTCGTTTAAATCGTTCCATGAGTTCTGTTGTCTTTTCTCCAATAATCGGAGCAAAACTTGAGGATGAGCCTGTTGATATTATCTGGATTTCCATATCGCCAATGTTACTTTAAAATATACTGGTTGAATAATAATCTTATATTGGAAGCAAAAGTTGTTCCTCTATTGGGAGCCATGATTTCCGACAATGCAAGCGATTTGAAAATTGCAATAATCGGCTGATAATTATTTGCTCTCTTAAATTGGTCGAAACGAGTAAAGAAAGGATGAGCAAGGTTGATTTTGCATACGATTCTTTTACTGTTCGCACTATCATATTGACTTGTATTTTCTTGGGTAACCGAGTAGAGTGTATCAGTTGCTGTTTCCGTGACCAAATCCACTCGTAAAGTGTAGTTTATTCCATTAAGTTGAAAAGCTTCTGCATGGCTATCCAATGTTTCTGCTTTTTGTATTAATGTTTCCGATTGTGCTACATATTGAGCATTTTGAACTTTCGTTTCTGCTTCTTGAACTTTCTTCGTAAGTTCACGGGGCTTTGTCTCTTTTTTCAGTGTGGAAGTAATCTCTTTCGCAATCTTTGTATTATCCTCTTTCGTTTTTTGCCGGAAGTATTCAGCCTGTCCATGAAGGTCGAATTCGGGTGCTGTAAGTTCCTGTTTTATGGCTTCCATAAAGGCATATAAATCGTCTTCGTCACGGAAACCGTTTTTATTGAAAGAGACATCGAACCCATCTAATTCAAGTTCTCCAAAAATGCGTTTATATCGAGGAGAACCTGTTTGTCCACAAAGAACCTGTGGATGATACTTTTCTTCACCACCACCTTGAATAACTCGGCCACGACGTAAAAGAGCAAGTCCATTGGCTCCGTTTTGCATTGTTTTTAGCAAAGCGATAAAACCTTTGGCTTTATAATTCCCTAACTCAAAGTCAATGTCTTTTCTCCATACAATATTTTCTCCATCTGGAGTTTTGTGATAAGGAGCACAAAGAATTTCATAATTCGGATAAGATAATTTTTCGCCGTTGACAACTATATCAATTTCATCATTTCGAATAAATTTACGATAAATACTGGATAAATGTCGACGAATTTTATCCATCTGGTTAGGTGTAGGCGCATGGTTCGAAAGACCAGAGAGAACAATTTTTGTATAATGTTCATTTTGTGGTTTGGACTTTTCAATTACAATCAACTCCTCTTTACCTTCACTTGTAACCTTTTGTAAATCAAATTCCGTAAATCGTTCTACTGGTTCCCATAAAGCTTTAGTGTACACGCACCATTTATCGGCCAGCCAAACAGACGCGGTTTTCATTCCCATGCCAAACTCATTGAGTCCTGTTACATCCAATGGAACATGAGCTGGTTCAAAAGCTCTTTCGTAATTATTTGCATCAATACCTGCTGCATTATCGACTATAAGAATTGTTTTCGCCGTCCAATCAACAGTTATTTGAATTTCTAATTTGTAATGAGGGTTAATGGATAATAATGCATTTTTATTGTCCAGATAACTTTGTACCGCATTATCAACGTATTCACCCAACGTGAATGAAACCGTGTTGTTTAAAGCGCGAAAAGTACTGTAAACACTTGGTTTCAGAGCTATGGAAACTTTATTTATCTGCTTCATAATCTATTAAAAGTTGTTCTGCGATTCTTCTTACAACCTCAACATTAACTGCATTACCAAAAGCTTTAAATGCTCCGGCTATGGTATCAGGCACTTCCTTCAAATCCTCCATACATTGGAGTCTTGCCGCCTCTTTGCGAGTCATATATCTGCCAATCTCACCTTTTGGTGTCACTATCCATGGGAAAATCGGAATTTGAGTTGTTGTTAAAACCAATGCAGGAGAAAAAGTTGGTCTTTTCACCCTAATGCCGGAAGGTCTAAACTGCACAATTTTATCATTAATTGTAGGGTGTTCCTCGTATCCACAATTCCACTCGAACTTTTGATGACTATTTTCAAATCCTTTTATTTTGTCAATCCAACCATCAATCCATGATTTATTTTTTTCATAAAAGCCTCTATTTTGACGAATAAATTGTTTTTTCCAATCTGGAAAATTTCGATTTTTTTCCGTCTTGTTAGTTTGTGCATAAATAGGTAAGCATTGTAAGTAATCATCCTTTGAACTCCCTATTATTCTCTCTCCAAACTTACCTTTTTTTTCTTCAAAGTCCCTCATTTTCTGAAAATAAGGTGCAATGCCTTCATATTTATATGTTGCACCAAATTCCATTGCCCAAATAGGAAAAGTTGGTAACTCTGCTTTATTCTTAACAAGCAAGTCTAAAAATTCTTGCCATACCACTATATGATTGAGAGTAACCTTTCTCAAAGTCATATAGTCTGTATCGTCTGGGATAATTATATCATTAATATTACATTCCGGGCGTTTATCATGATTAGGAAATAGGAAGTTCTTAAGTCCTCCCTTTTTTTTCAGTCTTCCAACAATATAAAAACGAGTACGATGTTGAGGTATCCCAAAATAATGAGGTGAAATAATGTCTTCTCTTACATCATAAAGCGTTTCAAGCGTTGTATGAATTATCTCATAGGTCTTTCCTCCATCGTGTGTTTTCAGATTAGGAACATTTTCAAGGAATACGAACTCCGGTTTATGATGTTCCAATATCTCCATAATTTTATAAAAAAAGTTTCCGCTTTTTTCATCTTCAAATCCTCTTTGAAATCCCGCCTGTGAGAATGGCTGGCACGGAAATCCAGCACATAAAATATCATGCTTGGGTATATCTTTTATTTTTATAGCATTTATATCCCCACTACATTCCATTCCATGATTAGTCTGGTATAGTTCTCGTAATTCGGAAATTATCTCGCTTGCGAATACACATTTATGCCCAAGTTTTTCGAGTGCTAAATGAAATCCTCCAAGTCCTGCAAATAAATCTATAAATTTCATCTTAATCGGTTGCTTGTTCAGTTATATTGGTCTCTATCTGCCTGCGTTCTGCTTCAAGTTCTTTTGCCAGTTCTTCCTCGGAAGGCAGGTAAAGTTTGTATTTGGAAGCAAACAATTGTTGGCTTTCATGAAGAACAGAATATTTTACGATAGTAGCGTTCTTCTCCGTGCAAAGAATAATCCCTATCGTTGGGTTATCCGTATTGGTTTTGATATTCTCCTCATAATAACGAACATAGAAATCCATCTGTCCTATATCCTGATAACTTAGGGAACCAACTTTGAGGTCTATCAATATGAAACATTTCAGAATGTAATTGTAGAAAACCAAATCGACAAAATAGTTATCGTTTTCAGCCTTGAACCTGCGTTGCCGGGAAACGAACGAAAATCCTTTACCAAGCTCCAGCATAAAGTGTTGCAACTTGTCAATTAACGCCTTTTCCAAATCTTTTTCGTAAAAGTCAGTGTTGGAGGGTAAATCAAGAAACTCCAATACATAAGGGTCTTTGATTATGTCATGCGGGGTTAAACAATCTTCCTTTGCTATTGTATCCTCATACTTTTTTACTTCCATCTTATTTTGAGAAGAAAGAATCCGTTCGTATGCCAATGACGAAATCTGACGGTCAAGAGCGCGTGTACCCCAATTTTGTTCAACGGATTCTCTCAAATAGTATTGGCGAGCCGTCTCATTTTCAACCATTAATAACGAACGGTAATGCGTCCATGTCAATTCGGGTCGCAGTGCGTCCCGAATTGGAAAAATATGATAAAATTGCCTCATCCTACGCAGATTCCGCTCATCATATCCCGAACCGAAGTCTTCCGTGAGTTTCAGGGAAAGCTCATGCAGTATTTTCTTCCCGTAATCTGCACGTTCTTTACCTCCCTGTTCTTCTATTATGATACGTTCCCCTATATCCCAATAAGCATATATCATTGTGCTGTTGGCATAATGATACACCTTATTCCGGGCATTGATGATGATGTTTTTTACATCATTATAAAAGTTCGATGATACTAATTCTTTCATATACTGCATGTATTTCGGGTCGCAGTGCGACCCGATTTTATTTTGCAGGCAAAGGTACGATTTATTCCCGGCTTATCATAGTATTTATACCTGCTGATTATCAACCATAACGCCACAAGCATCCATTCCGATGCCACAAACTGCCACGCCCCTAAAATATAGCTCCGGGATGTTGTTGTCTTCCTACTTTCGCATTTTCAATCCATTGTCAAACAATTAAAAACAAATTGATTATGCAACAAGAAGATGATTTGAGAGGCCTGGCAAAAGTCATGGACTTTATGCGGGCGTTAAGTATTTTATTCGTAGTGATAAACATATACTGGTTTTGCTACGGAGCAATTAAGGAATGGGGAATCAACATCGGGGTAGTCGATAAAATCCTGCTGGGTTTCAACCGCACCGCCGGATTGTTCACTTCCATCCTGTGGACGAAAATCTTTGCAGTGGTATTCCTCGCCCTGTCCTGTTTGGGAACTAAGGGTGTCAAAGACGAGAAAATAACCTGGAATAAAATCTACGTCTGCTTGACGTTCGGGTTCGTTTTCTTCTTCCTGAACTGGTGGCTACTGACTTCGCCGCTACCGGTGGTAGCCAATGCAGGGCTGTATATTTTTACCATGACTGTTGGCTATATCCTTCTACTCATGGCGGGGATATGGATGTCGCGCTTGTTGAAAAACAACCTGATGGACGACGTGTTTAACACGGAGAACGAGAGTTTCATGCAGGAAACCAGGCTGATGGTCAACGAATATTCGGTAAACCTGCCTACCCGCTTTTGGTACAAAAAGAAAATGTGGAAAGGATGGATAAACATCGTAAACCCCTTCCGGGCGGCGATAGTGTTAGGTACTCCCGGTTCCGGCAAGTCTTATGCCGTGGTAAACCAGTTCATAAAACAACAGATTGAGAAGGGATTTACCGGTTATATCTACGATTTCAAGTTTCCCGACTTATCGACAATCGCCTACAATCACCTGCTGAACAATCGTGAGGGTTACGCCAAAGTCCCGACCTTTTATGTGATAAACTTTGACGACCCTTCCCGTTCTCACCGCTGTAACCCGATTAACCCTTCTTTCATGGACGATATATCGGACGCATACGAATCAGCCTATACAATAATGTTAAATTTGAACAAAACGTGGGTGCAAAAGCAGGGCGACTTTTTCGTGGAATCTCCGATAATCCTCTTTGCAGCAATTATTTGGTATCTGCGCATCTATCAGGACGGGAAGTATTGCACCTTTCCCCATGCGATTGAGTTCCTGAACAAACGCTACGAAGATATTTTTCCGATACTTACCTCTTACCCGGACTTGGAAAATTACCTTAGTCCGTTTATGGATGCGTGGTTAGGTGGTGCTGCTGATCAGTTGATGGGGCAGATAGCGAGTGCAAAAATTCCGCTTTCCCGTATGATTTCCCCGCAATTGTATTGGGTGATGAGCGGCGACGAGTTTACGCTTGACATCAACAATCCCGACGACCCGAAAATCCTTGTAGTCGGCAACAATCCCGACCGACAGAATATATACGGGGCGGCATTGGGATTGTATAATTCCCGAATCGTGAAGTTGATTAATAAAAAGGGGCAACTCAAATCTTCCGTTATCATTGACGAATTACCAACGATTTATTTCAAAGGATTGGATAACCTGATAGCCACCGCCCGAAGCAACAAAGTGGCCGTGTTGTTGGGTTTTCAAGATTTCAGCCAGTTAAAACGCGACTATGGCGATAAGGAAGCTGCCGTAGTGATGAACACGGTAGGCAATATCTTTTCCGGTCAAGTGGTCGGCGATACGGCCAAAACCCTGTCCGACCGTTTCGGGAAGGTATTGCAAAAACGCCAGTCGATGACTATTAACCGTCAGGACAAATCGACCTCCATTTCTACCCAAATGGATTCATTGATACCTCCCTCGAAAATTTCCAACCTGACGCAGGGGATGTTTGTCGGGGCGGTCGCCGACAACTTCGACGAACGCATTGAGCAGAAGATTTTCCATTGTGAAATAGTAGTGGATAACGACAGGGTAGCCGCAGAAATGAAGGCGTACCGGAAAATACCCGTCATCTCCAATTTTGTAGATGAGAATGGTGTTGATCGTATGAAGGAAATGATTAAAGAGAATTACGACCGCATTAAAGCCGAAACAAAACAAATCGTCGCGGAAGAATTGGAACGTATCAAGGCCGACCCCAAACTGTGTCATTTACTCCCAAAACAGGAGTAAGAGAAACAGAGAGAGCCGCCCATTCGGGCGGCTCTCTCTGTTTCCATACACATTATATATATGTAATAATTAACTGAGAACAGGGGTTAGCTGTTTTTTACGCTAACCTCTGTCTTCTTCTGTAATTTATTCATTGCAGAAGTTACATTGTCCTGAAAGAATTTCCTCAATGTGGCGTCGTTCTTCAAGATGATATGGCATTCTTCTTCAAATATACCCGTCATCCGCTTTCTTATTTCAACCAGCTCATTTTCATTCGGGCATACATTTGAATGCTCCCAGTGTTCAATGATTTCCGAACGGATATAATCCCGGAGCCATTTTTTTTCATCATCGTCAAGTCCGGCAAATTTCTTCTTTTCGGAAAATACCGGAAGATTGTCTATATCCGCATAATCATAAATATCCCCATCGTTTTCACAGCCTTTTTCAATCGGTTCATTCACTCCCCTGCCACTCATGCCCAGTATCATTTGGGCAAACTCCGCCGCTTCGGGATACTTTTTGTTTTTCGCGCATTTTTCAAGGTATTCCCAGTCCTCCCGCGAGCGTGGATATTTTTCCGCAATCCGGTCTATCCGGTTAATATATTGCAGTTCGTTCTTCTTTTCCTGCGGCAGCGAGTAACATTCCTTGCAGATATGCCCGGCATGTCCCTTGCCGCTGAACTTTTCGTTAGGCTTGCGGCAACCGCAGATTCGGCAGTAATGTCCCGGAGGTTTCTTTTTTGCCATGCTTCATAACTTATATAATTACCCTGCAAAGATACGCCGCTTTTTTCGTTTTTCCGGGCAAAACCGACAGGCAAATAACCCGCTGGAAACCAAAGCATCAACGCCACACGCTTCCAAACCGGCGCCACAAGCTGCCAGCCACCTGAAATCCCTTTGCCGCATAGTAAGATAGGCGTACTTTCGTTCCGCATTAATAGTAATGCGGAACTTAAAAATCAATGATTTATGGCAGAAAAACAGATTAATTACGACCGCGACATTTTGCTTGTCGCGGACAAAAAGAGCGGCAGGCTGAAAGCCGTTGCAGGCATGAGCGAGGACGGGAAGAAAATCAAGACCGTAGAACCGTCGATGAGGAACGAGCGGATGTTCCTGACCGTAGAGAAAAATTCCGGCGACATGGAAAAATTCTTCCAAAACTTCATGTCCCGGACTGGCGACCCTTCCGGCACGGCATTTTACAAGGTAAGCGCAAACGGATTGGACATGGGGGTAAAAGTGCTGGAAGGGCTTTTGAACCACCAGCCGGACGCGCGGATTGTTACCGAAAGCCGTATCCGCCTCCAGGATTACATGGGCGCGGCGCAGGAGCATGACCCGAAAGTCATTTTGACGCAGGGCGAAGATGGCAAGCTGAAAGCCGTCGCCGAAGGAAAGGACGGCAAGCTGAAAAAGGTCGATCCGACAAAGGAGAATGCCGACAGTTTTTTGAAAATCGACCCGCGCGGCAATGCGCTGGAGAACTTCTTTCAGAAGTTTACGGCGCAGTTCAAAAACCCGTCGCACACGGGTATTTACGCGGTCAGCGTGAAAGCGGTTGATATGATGGCGGCTTTCCTTGACAAAATCATCAGGATCAACCCGGAGGACAAGGTACTCGACCCGTACCGTGTAACGCCGGAGGGCAAGATGCAGGAACAGGCGCAGGGGAAGTACCAGCCGCTCGACCTGAACAAGCTCGAATGGAAAGAGGTCGAAAAGTACGGTTTGACCGGCGATAACTTGCAGGATTCACTTAAAGCCATGTCTTACGGCCACAAGTCGCCCGGACTGCTCGAAATCCGTATGGAGATTGACGGTAAAGAGTTGCAGGCAAAAGCCCGCCTGTCCTTTGAGCAGCAGCCCGACGGCACAATCAAAATCCAGACGCACCCCTTTCAGGAGAAGCCCGATTTTGAAAAGCCGTTTATGGGCGTCATGTTCTCCCCCGACGACCGGAAGCAACTCACCGCTACCGGCCACGGCGGGCGTGTCTTTGAGCTGGAAATGACCCCCGGCGGCGAAAAAGTCCCGGCGCTCGTATCGCTGGATAAAATCACCAACCGCTTCGAGGCCGTCCCACTATCGGAAATCCAAATCCCGAAAGTACTGAAAGGCGTTGAACTTTCGCAGGAGCAACAGGACGGGTTAAAAAACGGCCAGGGTGTGCTGGTAGAAAACATGGACAAGAAGCAACGCCCCGGCGAGGAACCCGGCGGGAAAATCACGCGCATTGTCCAGTATAATGCCGTGAATAAAAACTTCGATTTCCTGTTTACGCCCGAACAACGCCAGCAGCGCCAACAGGAACGGGCGGCAAAAACGGGACAGGACGACAACCAACCGCTCAAAGCCCGCAAGGTTGGCGAAGTATGGGTGCGTCCCGTGCAGGGCGGCGTCGAACTCACCCGCGAACAGTTCAAAACCCTGTGCGAAAATAAACCTGTCTGGGTAGAAGGGATGGTAAACCAGAACAATAAAGCCAAACAGGAACAGGGAGCGCAGCAAACCGAAGCTACCGACCAAAAGGGACAGAAGTACAACGCCTGGGTATGGCCGGATCAGGATGCCGGGCGTATCCGCCATACTTCACTGCCTCCCGACCAATGGAAAGAAGCACAGGCCAAGAAGCAGTCGCAACCCGCCGAGGGCTTCAAAACGCAGGTTGCCGTGAACAACGAGGGCAAAACCAACGAGGCGACCAGGCACTCGACCGAACCGCTGAAGAAAGGCCAGACGCAGCCCACAGGGAAGCAGCAGGAGAAAAGAGAGCAAAAGCAACAGGACGGGCGCCAATCTCCCGCCAAGCCCAGGAAAAGCACGGGGCATAAAATGTAATTCAATTTTTCAAACCACTAAAAAAATCAAAAGATGAAAGTTTGCATAGCAGAAAAACCGAGCGTGGCAAAAAGTATAGCCGCCATTCTCGGCGCAACCAGTAAAAAAGACGGCTATATGGAGGGTAACGGCTGGGCTGTTACCTGGGCGTTCGGCCACCTCGTAGGACTGGCAATGCCCGAAGCTTACGGGTTTACCGGTTTCCAAAAAGAAAACCTGCCCATACTCCCGAAAGAGTTTATCCTTGTTCCCCGGCAGGTCAAAGAAGGCAAGGAGTATAGGAATGACCCTGGCGTAATGAAGCAACTGGGTATCATTAAAGAGTTGTTTTCCAAAGCCGACGGCATTGTCGTTTGCACGGACGCCGGACGGGAGGGCGAGTTAATCCACCGCTACATCTATGAATATTTGGGAAGCAACCGCCCGTGCCAACGCTTATGGATAAGCAGTTTGACCGACAAAGCCATTAAGGAGGGTTTTCAGAATCTCCGTCCCGGCAGCGATTACGACAACCTGTATTTATCGGCGAGAGCAAGAAGCCAGGCCGATTGGGTTGTCGGACTTAATGCCTCGCAAGCCCTGTCGATTGCCGCCGGGCGCGGCTCGTGGTCGCTCGGTCGCGTTCAAACCCCGACGCTGGCGATGATATGCAGCCGCTATCTGGAGAATAAGGATTTTAAGCCGCAAACGTACTTCAAACTGAAACTGCACACAGCCAAAGACGCTACAACGTTTGCTGTTTTGTCGGTGGACAAGTACGATACCCGTTCCACAGCCGATGACGCATTGCAACAGGTAAAGGCTGCCGGAACCGTCCGCGTTACGGGTGTCGAGAAGAAAGAAGTAAAGCAGGAACCACCGCTGTTGTATGATTTGACCACGCTTCAAAAGGAAGCCAACAGCAGGCACGGTTTTTCAGCCGACAAAACGCTGAACATCGCCCAAGCGTTGTACGAATCAAAAAAAATATCGTATCCACGCACGGGAAGCCGTTATATTTCCGCCGATGTATTGGACGGGATACCGCACCTGATTGCCACGCTGAAAAACCATCCCCGTTTCGGAACTTATGCCGCCTCAATGGATAACATCGTACTCAATATCCGTTCGGTGGACGACAAGAAAGTAACCGACCACCATGCGCTTATCATCACCGAAGAACCGGCGGACGGATTAACAGGCGATGAACGGACGATTTACGATATGGTCGCAGGGCGAATGCTGGAGGCTTTCTCCAACCGTTGCACCAAAGAGAACACCGCCGTTTCGCTTGACGCGGGCGGCGTACACTTTGTCGCAAAGGGCAGCGTAACACTACTTCCCGGCTGGCGGGCTGTGTTTAACGCCACCGATGAAGAAGCGCAGGACGAAGACGTAACCACGCTGCCCCAACTCGCCGGAGGCGATATGCTTCCCGTCCGTGATACGGAAGCGTTGGAAAAGCAGACCAAGCCCCGTCCGCTGCACACGGAAAGCAGTCTGTTGGGAGCAATGGAAAGTTGCGGTAAGGAATGTACCAACGAAGAAGAACGCGAAGCGATGAAAGACGCCGGTATCGGTACACCCGCCACCCGCGCCGCCATCATTGAAACGCTGTTTGCACGGGAATATATCGTGCGCGAAAAGAAGGCGTTGGTTCCGACCAACAAGGGACTGGTAGTTTACCTTGCCGTGAAAGACAGAAAGATTGCGGATGTAGCAATGACCGGAAGTTGGGAACATGCCCTTTCTAAAATCGGTGAAGGGAGAATGGATGCAGCTACATTCCACCACTCGATAGAGGTGTATGCTTCGCAAATCACCACGGAATTGCTCGGCATCGCTTTTGAACGGCAGGACGACCGTCCCGGCTGCGGCTGTCCCAAATGCAAGAACGGACAGGTCATATTCTTTTCGAAAGTTGCCAAATGCAGTAACGAGCATTGCGGGCTAATGGTTTTCCGAACCATTGCCAAAAAGGATTTGACCGATACGCAGCTTACCGCCTTGCTGACGCACGGTAAAACGGGCATCATCAAAGGCTTTACAAGCAGCAAGACCGGAAAACCGTTCGATGCTGCCGTGACCTTTGACGCCGACTATAAAACCGTGTTCGAGTTTGAAAACAAAAACGGAAAGAAAGGTAAAACAAAGTAAATGATTACCTTTGCCACTGAAAGAATCTATGACTTGCCAATTAGGGATAATTGCCTGACATCGGATTTTTTTAGTGGTGGCGACCGGGGCAAGGCTCCGGTCGCTTTTTCCTTTCCCTCCATTTATTTACCACTAAAAAAATCAAAAGATGAAAGCAAATAATAAATCCGCAGCCGTGGAAATGTCTTATTTCCGGCTCTCCCTGTTATCCTATCTACGCGATTCACATCCCGACAAAGCTGCCGACAAACAGTTTATCGCCTCGCGGGGTGATGCGGCAGCCGAAGCGTACAGCCATATTATCAAATCGGGCGGCTCGCACGAAGAAGCCGAAGAAGCCGCCTCCCAAATCCTTTATGCCGGACTGCATTTCTCTCCTTACCGCACCATTGTCAATATACTTTGGGACGAGTTTACGGACGAAACAGACCCCACGCTGGCCGAAGGATTGGCAATAGAGTTGCTACCCCGCCTTTCGGCTGTAATTGGAAAATATACATTGTCGGACGATTTCGCCGACAGTCAGGAGTACAGGTTACTCTACACGGAACTGACGGGCGCAATCCAAATACTTCTCGAAGATGGCGTTCAATAAGAAAGCCCGGCTTCGGGACAATATCGAGGCGATACGTTTAGCGTTCGACCTCGACCGCGAGGGACGGCAAGCCACTCCCTCGGAGCGAGAAACATTAGAAGCCTACTGCGGTTTCGGGGGAATCAAAGCCGTGTTGAATCCAGCCGACAAACCGGAAGACGTGCAGCGCTGGACGAAAACAGACAGCGAACTGTTTCCGCTGGTTACGCAGTTGCACGATATATTGCGCGTGGAAGCGGGAAACGCGCCGCAGTATAACCGCTATGTAAGTTCCCTGAAAAATTCCGTGCTGTCCGCCTTTTATACCCCGCCCAAAGTGGTGGACGCATTGGCTGCAGCCTTGAAAGAAAGCGGCGTTGAACCGGTGCGCCTGCTCGACCCCTCCGCCGGAACAGGAATCTTTTCCGAATCTGTCCGGTTGCTGAATCCGGGATGTGAAGCGACACAGTTTGAAAAGGATATGCTGACCGGAAAAATCCTTTCTCACCTGAATCCTGCCGAAAAAGTGCGGGTAGAGGGATTTGAAAACATCGAAGCCCGTTACAACGGTTATTTTGATGTAGCCGCCAGCAATATCCCGTTCGGCGACGTAAGGGTATTCGACCCCGCATACAGCAACGCGAAAGACGACGCCCACCGGCAGGCATCCGGCACAGTACACAACTATTTCTTTATGAAAGGCGTCGATTGCGTCCGCGAAGGCGGATTGGTAGCGTTCATCACTTCGCAGGGCGTATTGAACTCCGAAGCCAACCGCCCCGTGCGCGAGTGGCTGATGGAGCGGTGCGAACCTGTTTCCGCCGTCCGCTTCCCGAATAACCTCTTTACGGAACATGCCGGAACGGAAGTGGGCAGCGACCTGATTATCCTCCAGAAGAAAACAGGTGTTAAGGAACTCTCACAAAGGCGGCAGGATTTTATCGACAGCAGGAAGCTCTCCAACGGCATACCGGTCAATAACCTGTTCCAGAATTTCGACCGGGTAATCCACGACAATGTAAAGGTCGGAACCGACCCTTACGGCAAACCGGCGATGGAGTTTCTCCACTCCGGCGGAGTGGGAGCCATTGCAGCCGCATTGCGCGGGATGCTGCGCGAAGATTTTTCGCGGCATCTGGATATGGAGTTGTACCAAAAACACGCCCCGCAGGTGGAGCAATCTGCTGCTCAAAATCAGGGCTACCAGCCGACAGCGCAGGATTGGCGGGAAATGGGCGAAATGGTAGAAGCTAACAAGGAAAAGGACAGGGAATTGTTTATGGAAGCCACCCCGGAAGATTTTTCCAAACGGAAAAGTACAGCCCAACTGGATTGGGAAGAAAACAGGCTGGGTTTTGACGATGTGCTGTCGGATGACGATCTTTCCCCGGTAAGGGAGCTGAAGCCGCAAGAACAGCCATACATGCCGCCGGGAACACAAACTTCCTTGCAGTTTGACTTTTCCGACCCGGTTCCGCCACCTGCGCAAACCAAAGAGCCGACTGCGGAGGCGAAAGCGGTGGAACCGGCGTACAACATCCAAAACCAACCGCTCATATCGCTGTACGATTTGTTCGGGTTGTCCGTCGAGGAACGCACACAAATCAAACCCAAAAACAGCCGTTCCCGCCGCCGGATGGAGATACCACAGCCCAAAGCAAAGCAGAAGCGGAAATCTTCAAAAAAAGAAGATGACCGTGCGCCGCTGGACTGGCGGGAAGAATTGATGCTGGAAGCCGGTAAAAAGAGGAAAGAAGCGGAAAGGCAAGCCAAGGAAACAAAAACAGATACCAAACCCGTTTATCCTGTCGCCGATGCCCGAAAGGAGGAACAGTCCCAAAACCTCAAAAGGGAAACGGAACGGGAAGAACGGATGAAACCCGTACCCTTTGCTGTGCCGGAGCAGGGGCTACCGAAACATTACAGGGAAGGCTCGCTGGTAACAAATGCGGACAACCGCATCGGCTATCTTCGCGACCTGAACGGTTTCAACCCCATGTTCCACCCGCTGGAGCTTTCAGCGCAGCAGGGGAAACGGGCATCGCTCTACATCGAAATCCGCGATACCTACCACCACCTCTACCTGAACGAAGCCGACCAGTTGAAGGAAAATCCTGCGCTTCGGCAGATGCTCAATCGTCTGTACGATGATTTTACAGAGAAATTCGGCAATCTGAATGACCCCAAGAATCTTGACTTGATTAAGATGGACGCCGGAGGCCGGGAAATACTCTCTTTGGAGCGTTACCGCGAAGGCAAGGCGGTAAAGGCGGATATTTTCGAGCGTCCCGTGGCGTTCAACAGCCGGGAGATTACCCACGCCGACAATGCCCGCGACGCGCTGGCCGCTTCACTCAACAAGCACGGCAAGGTCGATTTGGAGTATATGGCCTCGCTTACAGGCAGTCCGGAAGAAAGCCTACTATCAGAATTGAAGAGCAGGGTTTATTTCAATCCGCTGGTGGGCGGTTATGAGGTAGCCGACAAGTTTATCGCAGGCAATGTTATTTCCAAAGCCGACGAGGTGCAAAAGTTTATCGACAACCATTCTGACCACGAAGCGGCTAAAGAATCGCTGGCAGCCTTGCAGGAAGCCGCGCCCAAGCCGATTGACTTCGACGATTTGGATTTTAACTTCGGCGAAAGGTGGATACCGACCGGCATTTATGCCGCATACGCTTCGTATCTGTTTGAGACCGATGTAAAAATAACGTATGCCTCCAGCCGCGACGAGTTCAGCCTCAATGCCCGCTCACGGAACGCCAATATCACGGAGAAATACGGCGTGCGCAGCGAAAACCGCCTGTTCGACGGAGTTGCCTTGATGCGCCATGCCATGCACGACACCACGCCCGACATTACCAGGACAATCAAGGACGGCGATAAGGAAGTCAAAGTACCCGACGGGCAAGCCATCCAACTGGCGAACAGCAAAATCGACGAAATCCGTAACGGCTTTTCCGACTGGCTGCGCCAGCAGTCGCCGGAGTTCAAAGACCGGTTGGCCAATCTCTATAACCGCACATTCAACTGTTTTGCCCGACCGGAGTATGACGGCGGCCACCAAACCTTTCCGGGGCTTGACATGAAAGCGTTGGGCATCGACGACCTGTATAAGAGCCAGAAGGACGCCGTTTGGATGCTCAAAACCAACGGGGGAGGCATCTGCGACCACGAGGTCGGCGCAGGTAAAACGCTGATTATGTGCTGCGGGGCAATGGAAATGAAGCGGCTGGGATTGGCGGGCAAACCGATGATAATCGCCCTGAAAGCCAACGTACACGAGATAGCGCAAACCTTTTGCACCGCCTACCCGGACGCGAAAGTACTCTATCCGGGGAAAGAGGATTTTACCCCTGCCAAACGCACCCGCATTTTTAACGAAATGAAAAATAATAACTGGGACGCGGTGATAATGACCCACGAGCAGTTCGGGATGATTCCGCAATCCCCCGAAATCCAGCGCGACATCTTGCAAAAGGAGCTGGACAGCGTGGAAGAAAATCTGGAAGTGCTGCGCAATAAGGGAGGGGAAGTTTCCAATTTTATGCGCAGGGGTGTCGAAAAGCGGAAAACCAATCTGGAAGCCCGCCTGAAAGGGATTACCCACCAAATCGCCAACCGCAAGGACGACGCGGTGGATTTCCGGCTGATGGGCATCGACCATTTATTCGTTGATGAATCGCACAAATTCAAAAACCTGACCTTTACCACCCGGCACGACCGCGTGGCGGGGCTGGGAAACTCCGACGGCTCGCAGCGGGCGCTTAACATGCTTTTCGCCGTGCGCACCATCCAGGACAGGACGGGCAAGGATTTAGGCGCAACCTTTCTTTCGGGTACGACCATCAGCAATTCGCTCACCGAATTGTACCTGCTCTTTAAGTACCTGCGCCCGAAGGAACTCGAAAGGCAGGGCATCAACACCTTCGACGCATGGGCGGCCATCTTCGCCAAGAAGACGAAGGATTACGAGTTTTCGGTAACCAACCAGATTGTGCAGAAAGAGCGGTTCCGGTACTTCATTAAAGTGCCGGAACTGGCTTCATTCTATTCGGAAATTACCGATTTCCGCACGGCGAAAGACATCGGTATCGACCGCCCGGAGAAGAACGAGATACTGCACAATATTCCGCCTACGCCCGACCAGCAGGATTTTATACAGAAACTCATGACCTTTGCCAAAACGGGCGACGCCACCATTTTGGGACGTCCGCCGCTTTCGGAAAGCGAGGAAAAGGCAAAGATGCTTATTGCAACGGACTACGCCCGTAAAATGAGCCTTGACATGCGCCTGATAGACCCGCAGAAGTACGGCGACCATATCGACAACAAGGCCAGCCATTGCGCCGCCGTCATTGCCGGTTACTACAAGACATATACCCCGCAGAAAGGGACGCAGTTTGTCTTTTCGGATTTGGGAACCTACAAACCCGATATTTGGAACCCGTACAGCGAGATTAAAAACAAACTCGTCACGCAGTATGGCATCCCTGCATCCGAAATACGGTTTATCCAGGAAGCCGGAACGGAGAAATCCCGCAAGGCGATGATACGCGATATGAACGAGGGTAAAATCCGCGTATTGTTCGGCAGTACGGAAATGCTGGGGACAGGAGTTAATGCTCAAAAACGGTGCGTAGCGGTGCATCACCTTGACGCACCCTGGCGGCCAAGCGACCTGGAACAGCGCGACGGGAGGGCAATCCGCAAAGGTAACGAGGTTGCCAAACTACACGCCGACAATAAGGTCGATGTGGTGATTTATGCCGTTGAAAAGTCGCTGGACGCTTATAAATTCGGGTTGCTGCACAACAAGCAGCTATTTATTAACCAGCTAAAGAATAACAATATGGGTAGCCGTACCATTGACGAGGGCAGTATGGACGAGAAAAGCGGCATGAATTTCTCCGAATATGTGGCAATCCTCTCCGGCAATACCGAATTGCTGGAAAAAGCGCGGTTAGAGAAAAAAATCACTTCGTTGGAGGGCGAACGGCGGGCGTTCACGCAGGGCAAGTCCTCGACCCGCTGGAAGCTGGAGGGAATCATGCAGACGGTGGAAACCAACAAGGGCTTTATCGCCCGCATATCCAAAGACGTGGAAGCGTTTAACGCCCGTGTGCAGGTTGCCCCGGACGGCACACGCCTGAATCCTGTAAAACTGGACGGCTTTGCCGCCACCGACCCCGTGTCCGTTGGTAAGAAACTGAACGAGATTGCCGACAAAGCGCGGACGCACGGCCTGTCGGAACCCATCGGGTCGCTTTATGGCTTTACCCTGCTGGTGAAATCGGAAACCACCGTGAAGGACGGCTTCGATTTGGTACAGAACCGTTTCTTTATCAAGGGAGAAGGCGAGATTTTGTATAACTACAATCACGGCCACCTTGCAGCCGACCCGAAGACAGCGGCGGCCAATTTCCGGAACGCCTTGGACACCATGCCCACCCTGCTGGAGAAGTACAGGACGGACAACGAAAAATTGATGAAGGACGTTCCCACGCTCAAAGCAGTGGTGGAAAGCCTTTGGAAAAAGGAAGACGAGTTGAAGGGACTGAAAGCGGAAATGGTGGTCATGGAGCGTAAAATCGAAGCCTCGCTGAAACCCATCGAGCAGAGCGTCGGCATCATGGCGGGTATCCCGAAAGAAGAAAATAAATTTGCACCCATGCCGGATAATTTGCAGACGATTAAGGCAATTATGGGCGACAGGCTGGTTGTCGCCCGACCTGCCGTCGGAATACTGGAGCGGAAGGGCTTCAAAATCTAACAGTAAAAATTGTTGGGAACATTACCATAAATGAGCGAAGCCCGCGCCTGTCATCACGACGGTGCGGGCTTCTGTTGAACGATAGTGTTTAGAAAAGAAAAATACCAATTACGGAACATCCGGTTCTTCGGGATTATTGTCGTCCGTGTCTTCGCCTTTGGCGAAATTGGCCTTGATAAAGGCTTCCACGTCGCTTTCCCTGTAAAAAGTCTTATGATAGAGCATCTGGTAGGGCAGTTCGCCCGACGAACGGTAACGCTGGAGCGTCCGCTTGCTTACATTGAGCATCTGGCAAACGTCCTGGTTGTCCAACAGCCGTTCGCCCTCCAGCAACTTCTCCTTTATCGCCATTTTTTCCAAATGTTTGTCCAATCGGTCGAACCGTGCCATAAGCCGCTCAAACCAGTTTTGCATAAATGCCGTTAATTCCCTGTCTGTCATGGCTTATTTTGTTTAGGATTATTTGCCATTTTTGTTGTTGTTTTTGCAAAGGTCGGAAGTTGAATTATCAGGTATTGACAAGTTGATAATACTTTTTTTGAAAATTATTTTTACATGATTGATTATGAGCAGATTATTTTATTAGAGAAATAACAAAGAACAAAAAACGGCTTTGGAAATTATTTTTTATGGCAGAAACAGTAGAAAAACGCCTCAAAATCGCCCAATTTGGAGACAAAAAGAGGCTTAAAATAGATATTGAACTTTATATCAACTTGATAATAGAATTTGTTTTAACTTGAAAAGAAAAAGCCGCTACCATTGCTTTTTACACGGTAGCGGGCTTTCTATCCAGGAATGATTCTATCAAAAATGTAATCTTCGTTTGTTTCGATGAAGATAACTATAAGTTGCAGTGGCAGAAGGCGGAGTCTATTCTATTGGAACATAAATTTCTGTTTTCAACTTTTCGGGAACCGTATTGTCGGGATTGTTTATGTATTTCTCGAAGCAATGATAGTTGCGCAGTTGCTCGCCGCTTTCCGGCAACCATTTAGCGTAGATAGTGTCATAAACTGCTCCCAAATTGTCGTAAGAGCCTTGATAGAGGAACATTGCGTACTTGCCTCCTTCAATCGTTTTTACGCCGATTTCACCTTTCGGTTCAGCCTTTTTAGACAAAACTAAACAGATGTCGGTACGCAATTTGCCGGCTTCCGTTACTTTGGGGTCGTCGTGATAGATGGCGATGTGTTCAATACCTGCGGAAAAGAGCTTGTTTTCCTTTACATACTGCCACAATTTGCTCCATGCGCCGCAACAGTTTCGCCGCAGTCTCCACCCGCACCCGCATGATGTACGCACCAACAGGTTCACCCAAATACGCTTTCATCATGCGCTGGAAATGCCATTTTGAAAAATTGGATATTTCAGCCAGTTTTTCAAGGTCAATAACTGCATCGAGATGATTGTTGATGTACTCAATGACGATATTAACCCGCTGCCGGTAATCTTCTTTTGTCGATAGTCGTTGTTCCATTTTTCCTGAATGTTATCTTGAGCGCAAAGGTAAGGGCGATTATACTTTACGGCTTTTCCGATGGTGCGAACTTGATTCATTCATCTTTCAATGCTTTATCGGGAATTTACACGGTTATTTTCCCAACCTGTGATTGGAAATATAGCTATCAGTCAAACTCATTTTACCGAAAGAAGCAGGATTATTACCCGGCTTGGGAGATTGCGAACTGAGTCCCAGCCATATTTTTTGCGGATAATAGTTTTTATATATCCGGGCAAGATTCCAATCGACTCCGTTTGTCGAATAGTAATAACCTATTTGTTTTCCGTTTGATGCAATGCGCATGTACACGTAATCCTGCCCAATAATATCGTGATTATTATCATCCGAAGAGCCATCCGTTTTAACGGTAACAACACGGCATCGAAGTTTTTCGTCGCGTTCGAATGCAAATTTCAGCCAATTCTCATTATCAATGTAGATATATATTGTTCCGGCATCGTATATTTTTTCTATTTTACTCTCTACACAAGTAGTAAAAGTGAAAGGTCTGCTGTTATCTATCTCTTTCAGAAGTATAGGGGCGGTGGCCTCGGCACGCATACCGTCCGGCGAGATAAAATAATTGGAACCTCCGATACCATCAATAACCAAAAGGCTGTCACTGACCATATAATGATTCTCCGCGTCATTGATAGCTTTGGTAAACTCAATACCGGAGAATATCAAGGAAATATTTTTCATATCTGTGTTATTTTTAACAGTGTTACAACTTGTTAGTAAAAATACAGCCGCCATAATAATGCAAATAAATAAATTCATTATAATGGAAGTTGGGGTTTGTTCAATGTTACCTTCTACAACAGGTCTTATTTGCGTCATATTAATTTTCATCTTTATTATTTTTGTTAATTATTATTTACGAGAGTTTCATAATTTTGCAGAATCAGCGTCCAAAGCAACCGACGTTCAAGGCCGGAGCGATAAACGACTCCTCCCGGTCTGCAAACTCATTGAGCAGACCAAGTATTACTTCTTTTTTCATTTCGTCATTCATTTTTCCAATAATTTGATGTTTTTTACTGGTATCCAGCCCATTTCATGGGTCTTTTTATTTTCCGACCACAGCCATCCATTGAGTTCTTTTATTCCTTCAAGAATATCTCCCTCCCTGACATTCAACTCCTTTGCAGAATAATCTTCCGTTATGATTCCGTAATTATCCTCGTATCTTATTATTTGTTCCGGGACATATCCTTCGTTAGAACTGTCCGTCTTTATACAGTAAATCCAGCCTTGCCAATGTTCCGATTCGCCTTTAACGATTACTTTTTCGTTACGCTTCACCAGTAACGGACTGGGAAATTCCGTTTCATACGCTTCATTTACAACATATTCCATATTATTTCTTTTATAGTTTAATTGAATATTTTCTCATGTGATTTGTCAAAGAAAAATGCTTTTTCCTTCCATACTAAGACTGTCGAAAATATCAACAGTAATACCGTTTGTATAATTTTACTGTCGGGATGTGTCTGGAATATTTCATTGGAATATCCTGCCAGCAGATGAAACAGTACCACCAGCAGCATATTTCTACTCGTTCTGTAATACAGCCAGTTGCCTATAATCACATAAGGGATAAGGCTTACCAGAAAATTGATGGAATAAATCACGCCTGTTTCCGCAAGAACGTTCTGATAGTAGCCTTTCACAAAAGATAAGGGTATATGCCAGATTCCCCAGACAATAGCAAAAATAAGAGACGTAACCAGAAGATTAAAGCGGTTTCTTAAACAGTGTATCCCGTAGGTGTGCCAGCCAAATTCTTCCAGAATGGGCGCTAATATCAGTAAAAACCACGCGGGAAAAATACCGGCCGTAAAAGAGAGATGTTCTACAATCCTGAATTGAGACAGGCTGTATCCGAAAAACAGGGAAATTGCTTGGGCTGCAAGTATGCTCAACGGGAAAAGGAAAATCGTTAATGTCCAGAAAACAGGTCGGATGCCTTTCAACCGGAACGTTGCGGAAACAAATTCCTGTTTCATTTCCTTGTCGGGAAGTATCAAGATCATGGCAATAATGAACGGAGCACATAAACCGGTCAATCCAAGGATACTCCCACAAAAAAACACTGCCGGATTTCCTTGCCATTGACTGTGGCTTAACCATGCCCATATAAACCAACATAGCCACGGAACCAAAACAGATGTGCCGTAAAACAGTATCGGCCGATTGTACTTTTGCAGTTGCATATCAGACGTTATTTTTTTAATGTATCACAAAATTCATCCATGTTCATTCCTAAATTCATAATCTTTTCCAAATGACTGTTCGCTACTTTCTCAAGTTCCAGTGTGCCGCCGAGTATTATCATTTCTTTTTTCTCGAATCGAACTCCCAACCTGTCGTCAAGCATTACATTTCGCATGCTTCCTGCAATTCCTGTTTCTTCTAAAAAATCGTTTGGATGCCCTGCTGTACAAATGACAAGTCCCAATTTGATGTGCTTCATTTTCATTGCTTTTTCTCCATTTTGGCTATAACCATAAGCATACCCGGCGGAATAAACCCTGTCGAACCAACCTTTCATTTTTGCAGGGCAATCACTCCACCATACAGGATAGAGAAAGACAATGCAATCAGCCCAATCTATTTTCCGGTGTTCTGCGATAACATCTTCGGATAAAGGAAGTTCGGTTTTTGCAAATCCCTCTCTTTCATATTCTTCTTCTGTCATATCGGATTGAAATTTCATTTTGTATAAATCCGATACTTCAACTTGGTGATTGCTCATATTCAGAGCCTTCAATAAAATTTGCAATACCTTATATGTAAAGGATTTATTGCTCGGATGCGCATAAATGATTAAGATATTCATATACTATTGCCGTAACAGTTCCAGTATTTCACCGATATTTGTAATTAACTTGTCTATCTCTGTTATTTCAATGACCAAAGGAGGTAAGAAACGCAGTGTATTTGCTTTGTAACCAATAACAAATCCTCTTTCAAACAATAAATCGCTGACAAGTTCGCCATTGACCGAGTTATCCAGTTCCAAAGCAATCATCAATCCTCTTCCCCGCACTTCCCTTATTTCTTGTTTGAATTTGGTGTTAAGAAATAATAATTGTTCTTTGAAATAATGTCCGGTATCAAGACAGCGATTCAACAGATTTTCATCCCCAATTGTCCTTATCACCTCCAATCCGATTACACATCCCATCGGGTCATTCTGGTGGGATTGCAAATGTCTGAACGGATTGCTCCCGAATGATTCGGATATTTTTGCACTGACCGTTACCGCGCTGACTGGATAACCGTTTCCCAAAGCCTTACCGGTTACGACTATATCCGGTAAAAAATCATAGTATTGGAATCCGAACCATTTACCCATACGTCCCATTCCGGTAGTAACCTCGTCTGCCACGACAAGACAACCGTTAGCTACTGATAATTCGACTAATTCTTTGATAAAAGCATAATCCGGGAATCTGACCATATCAATGGATGCTCCCCCTGTTTCCAGAACAAGCGCTGCAATCTCTCCAAAATTGGTTTCATCCAACGATTGCATATCGTTAAAGTGAACATTCTCAATATGGTTGTTACCGGGAGTTATCTGCCCGTATCCGTATGCGCTCAGGTAAGAATTGTGTATTTTCAATATTTTCTCGCGTCCCGTAATATTTCGCGCCATTGATATGGCAAGATTAACCGCTTCCGAACCGGAAGACAGGAAAACGCTCGAACCTTTTTCCAATCCGGTTATCCGTACAAGTTCCTGAGACAAAAATTCCGACGGATGATTTCTGAACTTGTACCCGTGATGAATAGATTGACGGATGCCCGCTTCCATTGCTTTCACAATTCGGTCGTTACTGTGCCCCAGATTGGCGCACCAGACCCCCGATTCAAAATCGGTATATTGTTTTCCTTCCGAATCATACAGGTAGCAGCCTTTCGATTTTTCCACTATTTTTTCGGATGGAATATAAAAGGGAATTATTCCGTATGAATTATCTACTTTACGCTTCATAATCTTTGTCGTTTTACAATTGATGTATTTCCCCGATAATACCTGTTATTTCGGTGAATTTTCCGATAATAAAGTCCGGATTCCGGCTTTTGAGTTGTTCTTCCGTATGGTTTCCATAGCTTACTCCGCATGTGATGCAACCGGCTTCCTGACCCATTGCCATATCATACACCGTGTCGCCTACCACCAAAGTTTCCTGTG
>BNXH01000015.1 GCA_025999435.1 Bacteroidia bacterium
CTTAAAAGCGGAACTGACAAGAGATGCTTCCTATCGTCAGCATGACAAAAACGAAAATTATGTTGTAATAAATACTTTCCATTACTTAATATAATATTATCAGAATATAATTTGTTCTGCGCTACAAAATTACAACATAAATATATATTAACAAAATAATAAAAATAATACATATATATAAATATATTTATATATAAAAGAAAAATAAATATCGTGTAACAACTGATACATTTTTATTTTTTTCTGAAATAGAAAAATATTTTATTAGCTTTACAGTTGTAGTAACTAAACGCAGGGAATTATGAAAAATCTGACACTTATACTACTATTGGCAATATCTCCTGCTTTATATGCTCAGACTGAAGCACAGAAAGATACTGTCCATTTGATGAAAGAACCTTTGAGGTTTGACGAAAAGCTCGACTATTCTTTAAAACCGGATTACTCTCCGGCTATTGGCAAATCCGTTTTTCCGGTATACGAACCCTTGAAAGCAAAAAACACAGAAAGTATTGATCTGAAACTTCCTCCGTTGAACGTATATCTTGGTCCCCCTCTGGAAAACAATACATTTACCCGTTATCCGTTTGCCAATGATTATTCATTTGTTTCGGAAATGATTATCTCCGACAGGGCATGGCTGACCTCATCTTCCCGTCAGTTCGGGTATCCTACACTCGGAGCAATACGGTCTGTTGGTGTAAACTTCAATTATATGCCTGCCGACTGGCTAACTGTAAGTGTGGGACCATATGGGTCAAAATATAATTTTTATGGTTTAAACAATAACGATGTTGGTGTAAATGGTTCTTTAAAATTCAGGCTTACAGATAGAATCAGCATCAATGGATACGGACAATATTCTGCATTCGCAGACCAAAATAAAGTCTATGGCCCACTTATGAACATGTATCCGAGCACCTATTACGGAGGGACGCTTGAGCTTAAAATAACAGAAAAGTTTGGCATAGAAGGTGGTATTATCCGCGAACTGAATCCATTTTCAGGTAAATGGGAAAACAGGCCTTATTTAGCTCCGGTATTCTATACTAAATGACATAAAATCCAGGTCGGTTTATGACAAAAAAACAAAAGAAATATATTAAAATTACAATAAGCATAATTATTATTCTATTTATTGTGCTTAACGCGGGTATCATTGTACAATCCTATAGCCTTACCCACTTTGATGAAAATGCAAAACCGATCGATCCGGAATACGAGCCGACTTTTAAGGAAACCATAGGTATTGCCTTATTTGGTCTGGATATGCCTAAACCAAAAGCCAGACAATATCCAAACCGCCATTACGAGACGTTATATATATCTGCCGGAGAAAACCGAAAACTGGAAGCTTGGTCTATACATACCGACTCTATAAAATATGGAACCGTTCTGTGCTTTCATGGGTATATGGATGAAAAATCATCTATGCTCGACAGAGCATACGCTTTTCTGGATATGGGCTACGATGTCCTTTTAATTGACTTTATGGGTGCCGGAGGATCATACGGAAACCAAACGACTATTGGTTTTCTGGAAGCTGAAAATGTTAAAGCAGTTCACGACTATACAGTATCTGCATTGAAAGAGGACAAAATTATAATGGCTGGTTTTTCGATGGGTGCGGCTGCCATAATGAAAGCTCAAGCCGATTACGACCTGCTTACACAAGGTCTGATACTGGAAGCGCCATATAGTTCATTTAAAAATGCAGTCGGTAATCGTATAGACGATCTAAGCATACCTAAATGGCCTGCGGCTGATCTGTTCACTTTTTGGACAGGGGTAATAAACGGATTCAATGCATTTAAGGCAAATCCTCAGGACTATGCTAAAAAAATATATGTGCCCACACTACTTATGTGTGGAGGTAAGGATCAAAATATACCAACGGAAGAAACTTTTCATATATTTGATCAGTTAGCCGGCAGCAAAAAAAAGCTTGAGATATTTCCGGAATCAACACATCAATCTTACCTGATCAAATATCCTAAAGAGTGGTATGCAGTTACATACAAATTCTTAAATGAATTAGAACAGTTGGATATATATAATGAATAAAATACATTACATATGAAAAGAATGGAATCCGCCTCAAATCGAGGCGATTTATAAGTCATGAAGCGATCGGAAAATAATAACAAACAGAGTTGACAAAACATACTGTTAAAACAATAAAACTTAACTATATTTGAATTCTAATAGTTAACGAATGAAGCATATATCCTTTTCCCTGTTCTTACTCTTTGTTTCGGTTTGCGTTCAGGCTCAAAGTGACGATTTTTATAAAGGGTTGTCGAACGCGGCAATGGAGTTGACTAAAGACAAAGTGACTTATGATCCCCGTTATTTCAATATACCATATCCCAATGGGGATGTACCTCCTGACAAAGGAGTATGCACGGATGTCATAATCAGGGCATACCGGAAACTAGGGATAGACCTTCAAAAAAAGATACACGAAGATATGAAAGCTAATTTCGGTAAATATCCGAAAACGTGGGGAATGAAATCTACTGACAGGAATATAGATCATCGCAGAGTCCCCAATCAGGCTACTTTCTTTTCTCGTTTCGGCACTATAAAAATAATATCGAATAAAGGCGAAGACTACCTGCCCGGTGACATTGTCACGTGGAATTTAGGAAAAGGGATCGTTCACATAGGCATTGTTAGCAACCGTAAGTCCGGTGACGGTAAACGGCCTCTTATAGTGCACAACATCGGACAAGGGCAAGTCCTGCAAGACTGCCTTTTTAGTTACAAGATAACAGGACATTACACATATAAATAAAAAAGGTCATGAAATACAATTTTTGTGGAAATAGTGGACTGCAATTACCCGAAATATCTTTGGGATTGTGGCATAATTTTGGCGATGTAGATGACTTCGGAGTCGCTACATCTATGATTCTGTATGCATTCGAAAAGGGAATAACCCATTTCGATCTGGCAAATAATTACGGGCCTCCTCCCGGAAGCGCTGAAACCAATTTTGGGAAAGTACTGGGCAAAGAACTAAAAGGACACAGAGATGAACTGATTATATCGTCCAAAGCCGGGCATCTCATGTGGAACGGGCCATACGGAGATGGTGGTTCGCGCAAATACATTATGGCGAGTATAGACCAAAGCCTTATGCGTACGGGACTGGAATATTTCGATATATTCTACTCGCACCGCTACGACCCGCAAACACCAATTGAGGAAACCATGCAGGCATTGATAGATATTGTCCGCCAGGGAAAAGCCTTATATATAGGCATCTCAAAATATCCACCCGAAAAATTAGTACAGGCATATGACATATTGAAATCCCAGCACGTGCCTTGCCTCATTTATCAGGATAAATACAGTATGCTGGTACGCCACCCTGAAGAAGAACATATGGCTATCAATGAGAAATATGGTGTTGGCTTCATCGCGTTTTCTCCGCTTGCACAGGGGGTGCTTACCAATAAATATCTGAAAGGTATTCCGGAAATGTCACGTGCCCATAAAAGTCATGGTTTCTTGCAGGAAAGTGAAATTACGCCGGAAGTTATCAAGAAAGTTTCTGCCCTGAACGACCTGGCCATACAGCGCGGGCAAACGCTTGCCGAAATGGCTTTGGCATGGTTACTGTACAATAAACAAGTAACATCGGTTATAGTAGGAACAAGTTCACTGAAACAGCTTCAGGACAATCTGAAAGCAAGAGATAATGCTAATTTCTCGGAAGAAGAATTAAGATTAATCGAAGGTGTTTTGGCGCAGTAATGGGATTTTAGTCAATTAAAAACCGATTTCTTAATTTCTTTTGAATATTAAAAAGAAGCTCTCCCAATAAAATAAAAAACAAGCCGATTATTCTGGCGAATAACTAAAATTGCTTTTGATATAACTCTTTACTTTGTTATGAGACTGTTATTCATATTTTTGTCGCTATTTATAAGTGGAACTCTATTTGCACAAATTCCATTCAAAATAATATCTCAGGCTGAGTATCGCATAGTTAAAGAAAAAAGGTATCAAAGCAAAGGGTTTGATATTCCGGAGGTACTAAACGACTCAACGGCAGACCTTGTTTGCGAAACCCGTTATATCTATTCGGGCGACAAGCTTATTCTGAAGAAAAATAGTTGGATGGATATATATAATAGGATGGATGTGTTACATTTGGATGATATGAGCGATTCTATCGTTTACTATTCGGCAGATTCGGTCTCTATATTCCACAAATATGGAGGGAAATATCATGCTTCTGATAAGAAATTGACAAACTATATTTTATTATTGAGTGAAATACTGGCTAAAGGAAAGTATAAGCTTTCAAAAAACGATGTAACTTATACATTTTCCGTTGATAATGGTTTTATAAAAAGAATAAAAGAACAGACATCAGACAATTGGCGTACAGCTAATTATCTGTACAAGAACAATATCCTTAGAGAGCGTAAAAATAAAGGAAAATATACGTTCGACTCCAAAGATACTATTATCTACCATAGTCCACATCATTTCGAAATATCCGCATCGGGAGGTAATGTGTGGTGCTGTTCGTTCCATTACTATTTTAATGATGAAGGTTATCTGATTCAACATGCAAGCGAATTAGATACTAACGCGACAATCGTAGTTTACGAGTATGAAAAAGCCAAAGGTAATGCCGGCTTATTATACAATAATATTGATAATATTACCGGCATGATACCTTTTATATACTAATAGCCAATATCTTACTTACTATCCGGAAACAAAGCTTTCCACCAGCCATTATCATCCTTCAGCCACTTATCGAACCATGCCATAATAGAATTGTTCCATTCCACCCGGCGCTTATAATTAGCCACTCCATGGTTTTCGTCCTTCACCTGTATAAACTCTACAGGCTTGCCGAGTATTTTAAGTGCGGTATACATCTGAATGCTTTCACCGATAGGCACATTGGTATCTACTGTACCATGAGTTAGCAATATAGGCGTTTTAATCTTATCGGCATTGAAGAGCGGACTTTGTTTCACATACAAGTCCGGATTATTCCACGGATAGCTGTTTGCACTGGCTCCCGAACTGTAAGTATATCCCCAATAACCTTCGCCCCAATAACTGCTTATGGAACTAATTCCGGCATGGGATACTGCCGCTGCGAACATATCCGTCTGAGTTTGCAGGTACATGGTCATAAAGCCGCCATATGATGCTCCTATACAACCTATTTTCTTATCGTTTACATAAGGATGTTCTTTCATAAACAGCTTTGTTCCTTCTATAATATCTTCGGCTGTACGCTTACCCCAAGCATTCACATGCATAGCTGCAAACTTCTGTCCGAATCCTGTCGCACCGCTTGGCTGCACTACATACACCACATACCCCTGAGCTGCAAATACATGTCCCGGATAAGGGTGTTCGAAAGTACGGGCAGTAGGCGTTGTCCCACCGTAATAATAGACGATCATCGGATATTTTTTCGCAGCATCGAAATTCGGTGGCAGATAGAAGCGACCTTTTATTTCCACCCCATCCGAATTGGTAAAATTCCAGTCCTGAACTTTTCCTAATTCCATCTTGCTCAACCTATCGTTGTAAGGATCAGCGATCAAAGTAGATGTTTTAGACTTTAAGTCATAGATATATGCTCTCGTAGAGTTCGATTGTCCAACCCCCATATACACTCCTGTCTCTGCGTTATTAGCCAGATCGAAAACACGGATTACATCTTCGTGTAAGGGCAATTTGGTAAAAGTCTTATTAGACGGATTATAAGAATATACATTCACATAATCCATATCTGTGGTACGAAAATAGATAAGATTATCTTTCCTGTTCCACACTCCGGCATCGATACTCGGATCAAAATTTTTAGTTATGGCCTCTATCTGTTTAGTAGATAAATCCATAATGAAGGACAATGTATTGTAAGTGTTAGATATCTGTCCTTCGCCAATATTCAACCCGATACCATTAAAAGCTTCTCCCGACCCGGAAACAAGTAGTTTTTTACCGTCAGGTGAAAAAGACGCGCCTCCGGCAAATGACTGGTCTATCCATAGTGTATCAGCTTTCATTGTGGCGAGATCCAGTTTCAACAGCGTGGATTTACGGAATGGACGTTCTGTTATAACTTCATCTGAAAAAGAAATTAGTATCTGTTTCGAATCGGGACTGATATCGCTAAGCCATGTGGAATGCGAACCAAAAGTCAGTTGCTGGCTAAATCCGGATACCAGATCGTATTTATGGATAAACGACCGGTTAGTATACCCCGGCTGCCTGTCTTCCGGTGATTTCAATAGCTTTAAGTCACTTTTGCTCTCTTCTCCTTTTTCCTGTTTGGAATAAAACAAAACTCTTTCGTTGGGTGCTATTTGAATATATTGATCCGGTATATTTTTAGCTAAGGTACTTTCTTGCATCGTTGCCGGATCTATTGTTATTAGATTTACACCCTCTTCTGTTTTTGATATATAAAACAGCTTTTCGCTCTTAGGCATCCAGCTCAATTGTCTTTTCGCTCCGTCGGTGTCTATCAAAACCGAGCTTTTAGCCTTTATATTGTATAGTTCTGTGGTAGATGATCCTTTCTCTCCAAATGTATTCCTGTATGATATTAATATATATTGTCCTTCGGGTGAAATACGGATATTCGTTACACGTTTGCCCAGCATCATATCTGTAAAATTAACAAGGCGTTTGTCCGAGTTCGAAAAAGAAAAGACTGTTAACGAATCGTTTTTCTCGTTTTCTATCTCCACCTTAAATGTAGGAGGTACATCTTCTTTCAGTGTTGTTATCGGTTCGTCTTTGCCTGTAACTATCATTTTTATTACAACCTGACTTTGTTCCGGATATGGGGTAAGTGAAGCCGTAACAGATTTTTTATCGTTACGAAATGTTTTTTCTTCAGTCGCTTTTGTTGCGGCCAATTTTCCATCCACATATATTTCCATCATATTGGGTGTGGTTACTTTCAAGGTACCTTTTGCATACCTGTCTGTACTTACATTAAAAGCAAATAACTGTATGGTGGTATTTTTATCCGCTGGTTTTTCAGGAAAGAAATAACCGGCCGTATCGGCTTTTAAAGGCCTTACAAAAACCTCTCGCCCCGGAATGGACAAGGACATCTTCAGCATGTCTTTTTCACTGAATTTTTCACCTTTTAGATTCAGGCTATCTACTTTGAAAGGCTGCACAACAGTTACCGGAGGCGCAGCATATATCTGCGGTAAAGACTGTTTTTTCTGAGAAAAGGTATTTCCCGAAACGATCAATAAAAGAAATGAGATAAATAACTTCGTATTCATGTTAGATTGTTTTAGTTCCCCATCTTGCAAAGGTATAAATTATGTTATCAGTAATAAACACAAAATCTTAGTATTCTATAAATATTAATGATATATTTTTTCTTTCTCTTTGTCATGCTGACGAAGGAAGCATCTGGTGCCTGTTAAGGCTGGGATCCTTCGTTTCACTCAGGATGACAAAAATATATCAATAAATTATTTTTGTTGCTTAAGTTTTATAAAATATTTATTTATAGAACTAAGAGTAAAAATAAAAACGCACTGTTCATGGATCAGGGCAACCCATCAAAAAAATGAAAAATGAATTGAATTATCAATCGCCGAAGCGAAGGCGAGGCAAAATCGGCGGAGCCAAAAGTGAAACATTGTCCGTCGCTGGTTTTATCTATAGATGTAGTGATAATTAGATAATTTGAAAATGAGCGAATTAGCAAATTTGAAAATGAGTGTGGAGTTTGTTACTTTTTAGTTAAAATAAAAGATAGAGATCAAAGCAGGAGTTTGTTTACTGTAGGAGTTTGTTACATTTTAGTTAAAAGGTTATGAGTAGACGAGATACGAGGTACGAGTTGTTGACTGATGACTGTTGACTGCTAACTGCTAACTGTAGAAGTTTGTTACATTTTAGTTAAAAGGTTATGAGTAGACGAGATACGAGATACGAGGTACGAGTTGTTGGCTGATGACTGATAACTGTTGACAAGGAAAAAATGAATATCTTTGCTTTCCCTGAAACCATCGGGGTACGATTTGTAATCAATTGTCAATGATTTATATATGAAAAAAATACATCTTTCTCTATTGTTGTTGTTTTGCTGGCAACCGGGTTTTGCACAGTTCAAGAATGCTTCTTTTATGGTAAATGGGTATACATTGCCATACCAGGTAATGCTTCCTGAAAATTATGATGAGGCGAAACAGTATCCTTTACTTGTTTTCTTGCATGGCGCAGGTGAACGCGGTAATGATAATCAAAAGCAACTTACACATGGTAAGCAGTTTTTGATAGATAATTTTTATACAGGAAATCAGGCTATAGTTATCGCTCCTCAATGTCCTGAAAATAGCTATTGGGCAAATGTAAAACGTCATCAGATAGATCATAAAACGGGCTTTACATTCGAAGCTACTGCTAAAGCCACGCTTCCTATGCAAACGCTTGTATCCCTTGTTCAGGATTGGATGTCTTCCGGGAAGGTTGATACAGAACGAGTTTATGTGGGCGGTTTGTCGATGGGTGGAATGGGAACACTCGAATTACTTTGGCGTATGCCCGATACTTTCGCCGCTGCGTTTCCTATATGTGGTGGAACTGATCTGAATAAGTTGTCCCTTTATGCAAAAAATACGGCAGTCTGGTTATTTCATGGGGATGAAGACTCAGTTGTTCCTGTCGAAAATTCACGTTCTGCTTACAAGAAACTTAAAGAACTTGGCTGTGATGCGGAATATACAGAATATAAAGGGGTAAACCACGGTAGCTGGGTAAATGCTTTTCGGGAAAAAGGTTTGGCATCATGGTTGCTTAAGCATAAAAAAGTTATTCCTAATAAAGAACTGAGAGACCGTATGTCTAAAGTGTTTGAGAATAAAAAAGCGACAGTCGGAGTAGGTCTGATCATAGACGGAAAAGATACTATACTTATTAATAACGATCATCATTACCCTACGCAAAGCGTTTATAAATTTCACCTTTCTCTGGCTGTTTTGGATTATCTGGACAGGAACAACCTGTCTCTTGATCATGAATTGTTTATTAAGGAGTCTGATCTGTTGCCGGAAACATATAGCCCATTACGGGACGATCATCCGAAAGGTAATTTTAAAATATCCGTTGGTGAACTTATCAAATATGCAGTAGCAAAAAGCGATAATAACGGGTGCGATATTTTGTTCCGTTTTTTGGGAGGGCCGGCTTATGTTGATAAATATATCAGAGGATTAGGACTTATGGATTTTGCTATTGCTACTACCGAAGAAGCGATGCATACCCGTTGGGATGTGCAATATCAGAACTGGAGCACTCCGTACACGGCTGCTAAACTTCTCGAAATATACAGGACAAAGCGGATTTTACCTGCGAAGTTTCACGATTTTCTATGGAATGCTATGACCGGGCATACGACAGGTCTGAATAAAATCAAGGCTTCGTTGCCGGCAGGAACAATCGCCGCTCATAAATCGGGGCTGTCGTTCAGAAATGAAGAAGGCATAAGGGCTGCGGATAACGATATTGCAATTGTTCAATTACCCGATGGAAGATATTATTCACTAGCTGTTTTCGTATCGGATTCGAGGGAAGATGATGATACAAACGCGGGTATAATCGCTGAAATATCGAAAGTCGTTTATGACTATCTGTCGAAATAAATTATTTCTCCAATAATTCGTGGTAAAGGTTTTTCAGGCGTTCACGTAAATGTAGCACAGCATAGCGTTTACGCGAAATGAGGGTATTAACGGTTATGCCCGTTGCTTCCGATATTTCTTTAAAAGAGAAGTCTTCGAGTTCTGTTAATTCAAAGACTTCACGTTGTTCGTCGGGAAGTTCAGATAAAGCTGTTTCCAGCTCCTTCCATACCAATGACCGGAGGTATTTAGTCTCGGGAGAATTGTTGTCGTCAGCCAACAGATAGGGAATTTCTTCCAAAAAAGATTCGTCATCTTCGTTTTTCACATAAGGCATTTCCACTTCCTTATGTTTCCGGCTGCGATCTATTATCTGGTTATTTGCCACGGAATAGAGCCATGCCGAAACATGTTCGATCGGTTTTTCCACCAGATCGATCTTCGAAAGTTGGTAGAAGACATTTTGAAGAATGTCTTCCCCATCTTCTTTCGAAAAAACACGTTTAGATATATAACTCTTTAATTGTACCCGGTATTTATTAAATATATCCGAGACATTTTCTGACTGTTTGGCCGTCATTACTCTTTTGGTTCTGCGTTATCTTCCCTTTCAAAGAAGTCCGGTCTCATCCGCTCGCGGATATATTCACGACGCTCGTCACGGGACATATCTTTCATTTTTTCCCTGAATGCGATCATCTCTTCTTTTTTTCTTTTATGAAACTTGTGATGGTGATGATGTCCGAATCTTCCAAATTTACCGAATCTTCCGAATCCGCCAAGTAAAAGACGGCAGAGAAGCATCAACCCGGCGGCTTGCCAATAGTTAATAGCAGTCCATCCTATAATGGAAGGTATTAATGCGTTCCATAACAACATAACAATGGCTATGGCGGCAGCAAACACTGCCAAGAAAATGAGGGCGCCGAGGAATTTTTTCTTTTTGTTCATATCTGTTTTTCTATTAATTATTTATCGTTTAAAAAAGCTTGTCTATCACGTAAATTATCGTGCCTGCAGTTAGCAGCAATGTCGTAATCAGGGTGATTACAGGTTCTACGATTGAGTATTTAAATTTCTTTTCCATTTTATTTAGCAAATATATTTTATTCATAACATTATTCGTAAGAAAGCCTTCTATTATTTATGACGAATGAGTGGAAAGGATATTTTAAACTTTTCATGTTTTTTTTATGAACTAATTGTAAGTTTTTAATTATAAGCTTGTTATTTCCTGGTTGCAAAGAGGATATAATTTTCATATATTGTTATATTTGAGATTATACGTACATTTGCCCTCTGAAAAAAAATAGAAGCAATGAAAAAAATATCCGTAAATATATTTCTGTTTATTTTTACGATCGGGCTTTTTGCCCAGAAAGGGAAGAATGAGCAATCTACATTACCTTACGACAGTACAGCAAATTTCTTAGGGAAAAATGTCCGGCAATATATAGGGCAAGAACTGTATCTGAAAGGTTTGGAAAAATCGTCTCAGGCCTATGGTTATCCGGGTTTCATTTTGAAGTACCAAAAGGATGATGAATTACTGAATGATGAGAAAAACATATACAAACCGAATGGGAAAAATTACAGCTCACGTTACGAAGATTTAGCAGGCAAGTACTTTCAGGTGATTGATGTGATCAGACATCCCAAAGCAAAGAAAGATGTAAGCGAATACGGTGATGAATTCTATTTTAAGCTACAGGAAAAGCCGGATGGAGATATTCTTTACTATAAGTATAATGCCAATTCGGAATTTACTTTCCCGTTTATCCTGACAGGCTTTTTCTTAAAGGAAAGGCAACGGATGATCGGTAAAGAATATGTGATTTCGGACGATGTACTCAGTATGTCGCGAAATCTGGTTTCCGGAAAAGCTTTGACCTTTACTACGGGGCAAATATGGAAGTGTATCGATTTTGATGTGGACAGCAGTAACAATGAATTGTCTCTTGTCCTTCAGAATAGCGGCGGCTTGAGAACAGCTATCCCTTATTCTTCAATTGTCAACAGTGAAGGTATAAAAAAGGTATATACAGCCTCAGAAGCTTTAGCGATGAGGAAAAAATATAATGAAAACAATTATCGTCGTATCCTTCAAAATAAAGTGAGGGTAGGGATGACCAAAGAAATGACTCGCCTGGCCTGGGGAGAGCCAGCCGAAATAAAGCAATCCGGTAAAAATGAAATATGGTCTTACCCGGCAGGCACTCTGATTTTCAGTGGTGATAAGATTATAAGTACGAAGTGATTGAATAAAAAACTTTTGAGACAACCCCTCTTAATTATCGAAAATAGAGTTAGTTATTGCTCGCTTTGTCTACAAAATAGGAATTTAGTTCTTGCCTGGCTTCCGTGGAATTTACCAGATTTTTTATTACTATTCCCTTTTCGAGTAAGATAACATGACTGCTGATATCTGTCGTATAATTCAGATTATGGCTCGAAATTAGCGTTGTCGTGCCATTTTCTTTGTTCATTTTCAGTATCATGTCCCTAATCTCTATCTGAGAAGAAGGGTCGAGGAAATTGAACGGCTCATCCAGTATCAATACCTGAGGCTGTATCATCATTGCGGCGATGATCCCTATTTTCTGTTTGTTTCCGGCCGAGAAGTTGCGTATATATTTTTTCTTACCTAGTATTTCATCATTCATAAATCTATTGAAAGTACTCAGGCGTTCGTCGACTACGCTTTTTGTCATGTTATAAGTCTCTCCCACAAAGTAAAAATATTCTTCGGGCATCAGGAAATCGATCAGAAACCTGTTGTCGAGGAACGATCCTGTATAAGTTTTCCAATCTTCGTTTTTACTAACATCCACATCATTAGACAATACATGTCCCGTGTCAGCTTTCAGCAGATCCAGAATCAGGCGGAAAAGGGTTGTTTTGCCTGCACCATTATTACCGACTATACCCAACAGTGAGCCTTTTTCTATATTTAATTCAGGAATATCTATTGCAACTTGTTTCCCGAAACGTTTTACCAGATTTTCTATTTGTATATTCATTATCTATATTTTGTGGCGTTATTAAGCATTGCTACGGAATCCTTCCATATTCTTATATCTTCTTTTCAGGAAGCGTTTGTATGTCCATTTTATCCAATGATTGGCAGTAAGTGTAAATATCAGGCCGGTTATAAGCATGAAATAACATCCGGCTACCTGCGAAAAAACAGCGTTTATCGCTAATACTATACTCACCGGAATAAACATTGCCAACATGTTGATAAACATCGTATTTCCGGACGTTCCCTTCCAGTTGAATGTTCCTCTGTCGAAAAGATCGAGAGGACTTTTATTGTAAATGGCAGCTAAAAACATGAGAAAAAATAAAAATCCGATGGTGTAGAAAAAAGCCGATACGACGAACAGAAAGCTCACTTTGCCGTGATAAACAGGTATCATCATCAGGCAAGTTGTAAATAAACTGTGTGTTGAGTACAATATATATTTACCCTTTATCATATTTAATAACGAGTGATTTCTGGTCATCAGACCATCGAAGAAAGCAGACTGCGCCGAGAAGAGAAATTGCGATAGAGAGAATCCTATCGCGCCAATAGCGAATATCGAAAAAAATAATTGTATAAATGGGCTTTTGGCAGCACCATCTTCACTTCCGTATGCTACAATGAGAAAATAATATGCAATGAAGAGAATCCCTATTATTACCTGGCTTCTCAAACGCCTTGTTCGTATAAGCATCTTCAATTCCAGATTTATAAATTCACCTATTTCACCAAATCTATCCAGAAAAGAAATGCGAGTAAATGAGATAATCTTCTCTACCTTTTCGCCCTCCATACCCCTGTACAGTTCACCCAGCATTGTTTTTTGATTGGCTATCCACAGACCATAGAATATGAATGCCTGAACCAACCAAATCAGCGGATTGCCGTCCAATAGCCATTCACCTATTTGCACAGTACATATGCCCCAGTCTACAACAGAGAAATAACCCAAAGCAACGATAGCTGCTATAACCACAATAGGAAGAAAAAAATACCATCCGTTTTTGTTAAGCAGGTTGTTTGATAAGCTGACAAGCAAGCTGTTGCCGATGCATAGGGAGTAAAAGAAGATAATGTATAAAAAAGCGATACTCAATCCATAGTACGGTGTTATCGACTTGAATGCAAAAGGAACAATCAGTATAAGCAGGTAGAGATTCCACACGTTGGTAAATTCCTTAACGAGTAAGAAATTAAACAAGCGGTTTCGCTTGACAGGTAAACATAGGTAAGGTGCTATTTGCATAGACTGATTCTGTTTGAAGATATATTTAACTATATAATCGAGCAGAAACAGGTAAAGGGCAAAAGAATTGAAAGTATAGATTGCCAGTTGATAACTCCCTATTTCCAGTAGCATCTTATCCAAGATAAATCCGAGAGAAAATAATTGTAAGCCAAGGAGCCCGAACATGAGATACATGAACAGCTTGATTCCCAGATTTCGTTCAAACATCGGATGCCGTAAAAATGCTTTCCATTGGTGTTTTTGTAATTCTCGTTGCAGCATATCAAAAAAAATAATTACCCTATCAGTCGTCTTTTTATTCGAATAATCACAGACCGGCTATTATTTTCTATAATCAAAATGATTGTTATTTGTATTCGAATATAAAAAAAGTAATAGATTTGCATCGTGTAAATAATTATTTCTATGGTAAATTTGGAATGGTATCGGACATTTAAGGCTATTTATCAATATGGTACACTTACGAGGGCCTCGCAAGAACTGATGGTGTCGCAGCCTAATCTAAGTATTCAATTGGCTTCTCTCGAAAGTTATATCGGGCAACCTTTATTTGTAAGGCTTCCACGTAAAATGATGCCTACCGAATATGGCAAGCAGTTGTATACGCAAATAGTAGAATCAATAGATAATCTGGAAAGAGTAGAGGCTGAGTTTAAACGTAAGGTACTTAACAAAAATCCAACCATCCGTTTCGGTACTCCTTCCGAGCTCTTTAATAACTATCTGGCCGAACATATAGGGAATCAGGATAATCTGAATCTGACTGTGGAATATGGATTAGCCGATGATTTAACGCAGAAGCTTCTAAATAACGATCTTGATATTGCTATTATTACCAGGCAAAATAAATCGGACGATAACCTGACTTATGAACTACTTTTTACAGAGTCGTTTTTTATCGTATGCAATACGAATACTGATGTAAGTGATTTTGACGTGTATCTAAATTCCGATAAATTGAACGATATAGAAAAGTGGTTAAAATCAAAAAAATGGTATGCATACGACAATAATCTGCCTTTGATCAGGCGGTTTTGGCGCGAGAACTTCAAAAAACGGCCGTTGTTGAGATTACATGCTGTGATACCCGATAACGATGCTATATTGAAATCCGTAGCCAATAGCGATGGGTTGGCTGTATCGTCTAACCTTATAGCGGGCAAAGCTTTAAAACAGGGATTGGTGAAGGTGTTATGGCGCGGGAACGTTACGGCGACCAATACGATTTATCTGGCATATAACAAGAATAAAATACAACCGCAGTATGTGGCGAAAGTAAAAAATTTTATAATAAGTAATATATTGGTCGAATGAATGTCAGCATGATACGAAAAAAGAGCTATAATAAAATGTTTTGGTAAAATTTAAACAGGCTCTAACTTTTTGATTTTATTGCCGACTTTGCAAATTCGGGTTTTTACCTATATATTTGTATATTACCTAGACTATAACATATGGAAGATAATAAATTTTTGACACTTATAAAAAATGGGATCTGTGAAAACTGGGATCGTCCGGCTTTAACTGATTACAATGGAGAGACATACTTATATAAAGACTTTGCACGTAAAATAGCCCAGCTACATATTCTTTTCGAAGATATGGAAGTCCGGAAAGGAGATAAAATCGCTATTTGCGGCCGCAATTCATCAAATTGGACTGTGGCTTTCTTTGCCTCCCTTACTTATGGCGCTGTTATCACAACTATCCTGCATGATTTTAGTGGAGAGAATGTCCACAATCTGTTAAATCATTCAGAAGCAAAGGTCTTTTTTGCGGACGAGTATGTGTGGACAAAGGTTGACCCCACGCAGATGCCGTTGGTTGAGACTATTTTGATAATAGATGATTTTTCGGTACAAAAATCACGATCAGCTAAATTATTAGCCTCATGCTCAGATTTAGAATTAGCCCTTGCTCAAAAATATCCAAATGGCTTTACTGTTGAAAATGTAAAATACCATGATGAATTACCCGAAGAATTGGCTGTTCTGAATTATACTTCGGGTACAACCAGCAATCCGAAAGGAGTTATGATTCCTTATCGAAGCCTTTGGTCTAATACACGCTTTGCTATTGATATGATACCGTTTGTGAAATCGGGTGATGGTATTGTATGCATGTTACCCATGGCGCATATGTACGGATTGGCGTTTGAGATACTTCTTTCTATATCAAAAGGATGTCATATACACTATCTGACCCGTGTGCCTTCGCCGCAAATTATATTGGATGCTTTTTCCAAGGTAAATCCTATACTGGTATTGGCAGTGCCTCTTATCATCGAAAAGATTGTTCAGACGCGGGTATTCCCAGAGTTGAAAAGGCAACCTGTTAAAACATTGTTACTGCTACCTTCTTTCAAAAAAATGATATATAAAAAGATCGCCGAAAAACTGATACCTGTTTTTGGTAACAAACTGGTAGAGGTGGTTATCGGCGGTGCAGCTTTAAATAAAGAAGTGGGGGATTTCTTGTCAGCAATAAAATTCCCTTACACAGTAGGATATGGTATGACAGAATGTGGCCCTCTTATTTCTTATGAATATTGGGAAACATACAAAGCCGGCTCCTGTGGGCGTCCCGTAGATCGTATGTCTGTACGAATAGAATCATCAAATCCTGAGACCGAAGCAGGAGAAATAATGGTGAAAGGGCAAAATGTAATGCTCGGCTATTTTAAGAACGAGGAAGCAACCAAACATATAATCGATGACGCCGGCTGGCTCCGTACCGGAGATTTGGGTGTAATGGACCGCGATGGTTTCTTGTTTATCAAGGGGCGCAGCAAAACAATGATACTAGGACCTTCCGGGCAGAATATTTATCCCGAAGAAATAGAAGGGTTTTACAATAATTCTCCTTATGTAGGCGAATCGTTGATCATAGAAGAAAATGGTAAATTGATAGTGCTGATATATCCCGACAAAGATTATATGAAGAAGAATGACATAAAAGAAAGTGATTATTCCACTATCTTTGTCGAAGAAATGAAGGCCATAAATAAGCGTTTACCAAAATATAGCCAGATAGTTAATTTCAGATTGCAGGATCAGGAGTTTGAAAAGACGCCGAAGAGGAGTATCAAACGTTTCCTGTACCAGAAATAAAAACAGATGACGAAGTATGTTGTACTGCTCCGCGGAATTAATGTCGGAGGTAAGAATATGATTAAAATGCCTGACTTGAAACAGGCATTTGTCAGTATAGGGATGCTGGAGGTATCTACTTACATTCAGAGCGGCAATGTACTGTTTTCATCGGATAAGAATGAAAAAGAACTGATTCCCGAATTGGAAAGCGTAATCAGTAAATTCTTTGGGCTGGATATTCCTGTTATTCTGAGGAGTATTCCCGAATTGGAGAAAATAAAAGAGAATGTACCTTTTTCGATAGAGGAAATTTCTGAAATAGAAAACTCGGCAGAAGGCGAGGTCTTATATTTGTTCATGTTTGCCGACAAACCGTCGCTACGAGATATAGAACGTATCTCTCTTTATAAAGAGGGCGGTGATCGATTTGAGATAAAGGGACGTGATATGTATGTACTATTTGATAAAACTATTCGCGACTCAAAGCTAGCAGGGGTTTTGCAGAAAACAGAAACGCCTGTAACGTCACGTAATATGAGAACTGTAAATAAATTGATAGAACTAGGTAAGAGTAACATATAACTAAATAAAAACATGTCGGACGATAAAAAAATTATTTTTTCAATGATTGGCGTGGGTAAACTCTACCCGCCGCAAAAGCAAGTATTAAAAAACATCTACCTTTCGTTCTTTTATGGAGCTAAGATCGGGATTATCGGGCTTAACGGCTCCGGTAAATCTACTTTGCTGAAAATGATAGCAGGGCTCGATAGAGAATATCAAGGTGAGATAGTATCGGATAAAGGATATTCGGTAGGTTATCTGGAACAAGACCCAAAGCTGGATCCGGCTAAAACTGTCAAAGAAATCGTACAGGAAGGGGTACAGCCTACTATGGATATTTTGAAAGAATATGAAGGCATCAACGAGAAATTCGGATTGCCGGAATATTACGAAGATCCGGATAAGATGGATGCTCTTTTTGCCCGCCAGGCAGAACTGCAGGATAAAATAGATGCTTCTGACGCATGGAATATCGATAGTAAGCTGGAACGCGCAATGGATGCACTACGTTGTCCTCCTGAAGATCAGTTATGTGCTAATCTTTCGGGAGGAGAAGCCCGTCGTGTGGCTTTGTGCCGCTTGTTGCTCCAAGAGCCGGATGTGTTGCTACTCGATGAGCCTACCAACCATTTGGATGCGGAATCTATCGACTGGTTGGAGCAACATCTGCAACAATATAGTGGAACGGTTATCTGTATCACACACGACCGTTACTTTCTGGATCATGTCGCAGGCTGGATTCTTGAACTTGACCGCGGAGAAGGTATTCCGTGGAAGGGCAACTATACTTCATGGTTGGAGCAAAAGACCAAGCGCATGGAACAGGAAGAAAAGCAAGCCAGCAAACGCCGAAAGACTCTCGAACGTGAGTTAGAATGGGTACGGATGGCGCCAAAGGCTCGCCAGGCAAAAGGAAAGGCTCGTTTGAACGACTACGAGAAAATGTTGAATGCCGACCAGAAAGAGCGTGAAGAAAAGCTTGAAATATTTATACCTAATGGTCCTCGTTTGGGCAATAAGGTAATAGAGGCTCATGGTGTGAGTAAGGCTTTTGGTGATAAGCTTCTGTTCGATAACCTTGAATTTATGTTACCTCCATCAGGTATTGTAGGTATTATTGGCCCTAACGGTGCGGGTAAGACTACATTATTCCGTTTGATTCAGGGATTGGAAACAGCCGATAAAGGAACATTTGAAGTTGGAGAAACTGTAAAAATAGGATATGTAGATCAGTCGCATGCTGATATAGATCCCAATAAAACAGTATATCAGGTTATATCGGGAGGTAGTGAATTTGTACGGGTAGGAGGCAGGGAAATCAATGCCCGTGCTTATCTTTCCCGATTCAATTTTTCAGGAGGAGATCAGGAAAAGCCGACCGGCGTATTATCCGGCGGGGAACGTAACCGTTTACATCTTGCCCTTACTTTGAAATCGGAAGCGAATGTGTTACTCTTAGATGAGCCTACCAATGATATAGATGTGAATACATTACGCGCGTTGGAAGAAGGGTTGGAAAACTTTGCAGGCTGTGCTGTTGTTATATCACATGACCGTTGGTTTCTGGATCGTATCTGTACACATATCCTTGCTTTTGAAGGAAACTCAGAGGTGTTTTTCTTTGAAGGCAGTTACAGCGAATACGAAGAAAATAAGAAGGTGCGTATGGGGAATGTGGAACCGAAACGTATCCGTTACCGGAAATTGATTACTTAAAAAAATATAATTTGTGCAGCTTAATTTAAAATTGCACAGTCATATATACATGAAAATTGGAAGTAAAAAGCGATTTTTGCTTCCGGTTTTTTTAATTGTTCGGGATGGAACTAAAAGGAATTTAAATGTGCGGCCTACCACAGCTATTATATATACGAATGAAAAAAATATCCCTACTTTCTTTACTTTGCCTGCTATACAGTGTGTCATATGCTCAAAGCCTGACTACGGTACGGGGAGTTATCAGGGACTCGGTCTCTCATGAAAAATTGCCATTTGTAACAGTCTCATTCAATAATACCTCTATCGGTACTTTTTCCGACGAGGAGGGTGAATTCAGATTGAGTAACAGAGGAGGAGCAACCTTTGTCACAGCGGCTATTTTGGGATATAAACCCTACACTTTTACTGTAGTTCCGGGAAAAATCACAGTGAAAGATATATTTCTTGTACCGGCAGACAGGCAGTTGCAAGAGGTGGTGGTAAAACCTCAAAAAGAGAAATATTCGAAGAAAAACAATCCGGCTGTTGAACTGATAAAAAAAGTAATTGCACGTAAAGGTCAAAATAATATTACCGATCTGAATTATTATCAATACAGGGAATATGAGCGCATGTTTTTCGCGATAAATGAGTTTAGTCCGGATATGCCTCTGTTCAAACGCTATAAATTCCTACCCAATTATATGGATTCCTCCATTATAGACAATAAGCCTATATTGCCATTCTCTGTCAGGGAGCAGCTTACAGATGTGTTTTACCGGAAAAATCCGAAAGACACTAAACGCATAGTCAAAGGATATAACATTTCGGGAATTGATCAGGCTATTGAAACTGAGGGATTAGATGCCATTATTAAAGAAGTATTTAAAGATATATCCATCTTTGATAATTCTATTGAGCTGCTTTTCCATTCTTTTGTCGGGCCATTAAGTGAGCAAAATTCCATCGACTTTTACCGTTGGTATCTGTCGGATACTACTGTTATTGATTCAGACAAGTATGTGAAGCTGGATTTCGCACCGTTTAACTCAAGGGATGTGGGTTTTACCGGAAGTTTGTATATATCGCTGGATAGTGCCTATGCTGTAAAGAGGGCTGTAATAAGGACTCCTAAAAAGATGAATATAAACTTTGTGGATCAGCTTGTTGTACAGCACGATTTTAAAAAGGTGGATAACAAATGGATTCCGATGGAGGAGCGTATGGCTATAGATGTATCTATGCTGGAGGCTTTTAAGTTTTATATTGACAAGACCCGTGCTTATGAGAATTTTGAGATAAACAAGCCGATGGATCCGGTATTCATTTTAGCGGCACCGGAAGTATTCGAAAAAAATTACTTGAAAAGACCTAAGGAATTTTGGGCTCGTAGCCGGCCTGTAGAGCATCAGAAAGATTATAGGATGGATATGATGATAGAGGACATGAACAAGGTACTCCTCTTCAAAGTATTGCTCAATGCGGGGAGTGTTGTTTCAACAGGATATATACCAATGTCGAAAGATCCGGATGTAAATAAACTCGACATAGGTACTATTCCTACTTTTTATAGTTACAACTCTATAGAAGGAAACCGTTTCAGGTTAACGATGGCTACAACTAAAAACCTGCATCCTCGTCTTTTTTTGTATGGATATGGCGCTTACGGAACTCGTGACAATCAATTTAAATATTACGGTGAAGCTACATGGGCGTTCAATAAGATAAAGAACCATAAAGATGAATTCCCGAAGCATAACATAAGTGTTGCTTACAAGTATGATATGAATACTTTGGGGCAGCGATATACGCAAGCCGAGAGGGACAATATATTGATGTCGATACGGAGCAATAGCAACCAGAAAATGACTTATAACAGGCAAACTCAGGTTGCCTATCAGAAAGAGTTTTATAAAGGATTTTCTTTTAGGCTTTCGGGGCAAACGTTTCATGAGCGTCCCGCCGGAAAGCTTCTTTTTGAAAAGATGGACGAAGAAGGTAATCTTTATAGTGTAAAAAGTATTAAGACAACCGAAGCTATGCTGTCATTGCGGTATGCCCCTAATGAGAAATTCTTTCAGCAGCGCAGAAAAAGGCATTCTATGCCATCACAGAAGACAGTATTCAATCTTTCTCATACGATGGCCTTTGAAGATGTTTTGGGTGGACAGTATCATTATAATAAGACATCATTTTCGGCTCTGAAAGAATTGTGGGTAGCTCCGTTTGGAAAATTAACGATGTCGGCTCAAGCCGAGAAAATATGGGGCGAGGCTCCATTCCCATTATTGATAACACCAAGTGCAAACAGTTCTTACACTATTCAGAAGGGTAATTTTTACCTGATCGAACCATTAGAGTTTGTGCATGATGCACAACTATCATGGGAGGTTTATTATCATATGGGCGGATGGTTATTCAACCGTATTCCGTTTCTCAAAGTACTTAAATGGCGCGAAATTGTCGGGTTCAGAGGTTTTCTGGGTAGTCTGAGTAATCGTAACAATCCAATGCTTAATCACGATATGTTGTTGTTTCCTCAAAGAACTTATACTACGGAGGGGAATAAGCCTTATATGGAATATAATATTGGTATAGAGAATATCTTCAAAATCTTCCGTATCGATTATGTCAGAAGGATAAATTATCTGGGGCATCCCGATGTGGATAAGGATGGGTTTAGAATATCTTTCGACCTGAATTTCTGATTATCCGAATACTGTCGCTAATATTTCTAAGGGAGACAGAGGATTCTTCTTCGGTGGATTTTTCGGTACCAATACTTTTAACCCTAGTGGTATAATTTCGACGTTTATTTCAGTTCCCATTTTTATCGGATCACCATCAATGTGAATTAAGCCTTCGCGTTCGCGCCGTATAGTCGCTTTATTGGTAATCAGCTCTGTCATCTTGCTGTTTTCATCTATTTTCTTGGTGAATAGTTGCAATGAGGTCTGGGGAATATCAAGCACCGTTAAAGGTTTTAATATAGCTATGTTCATCATCCCGTCTTGTATGTCGGCATGAGGGGCTATGTGGGCATTGTATCCATATTGCGATGCATTGGCACATGTTACGACAAAAGCCTTATCTTCTATAGTGCCTTGCGGACAGATAATTTCAAATCTTTCCGGCTTTTGCTGGAAGAAAGTTTCGAGCATATTTTTAAAATACATGAAAGAGCCCCGGCTTTTCTTTCCTGATGCTTTTGCGGCTACCTCGGCATCGAATCCCATCCCGCATGTACAAAAGAATATCTTGTCATTTACTTTACCATAGTCGATATCAATGATATTTTCTTCGGTTATAACATTCAGCGCTTTTTTGAAGTCGATAGGTATATTTAAGTCTCGTCCCAGCCCATTACCTGAGCCCATTGGAATAATACCTAATGCTATATCTGAATTTACCAGAGCGCTGGCAACCTCATTTACCGTACCATCTCCACCTACGGCTATCACATATGTCGCTTTATCGGCGATAGCTTGTTTGGCTATCTCATAGCCATGACCTGCATACCCCGTTATGAAGATATGTACATCAAACTCGTGGGCATCAAATTTTTCAGCTATTTTATGCGGTAGGTTCTGCTTCTTCGAGGTACCGGATGCGGGATTTATTATAGCGTAAATTTTCTTTTTGCAGGTCATGTTAGTTGGTAAACAGTTTCATTCGGCAAAAGTAAGTTTTTTAATGAATGAATACAACTCTTTGCCTGTTACTTTCGCTATTTAATTAGGAGATAACCCTCGTTCGAATGTCTCGGTTACCGTGGCTTCTATTATTGCATCTTCTGCAACGTTTAATTGACGGGCTATTTCTTTTTTAAAATCGGATAATACAATAATCTTATCGTTTTCCCGTACGACTCTCTTTTCTCCACGAATATCATCCAGTAGATAATAATTCTTATCCAGCATTTTAAATTTACCTTTCAGTGGATCGGTACTATCCCGGTGGCAGTAATATGTTTTATCGTTTTTAAATTCGTAGCTGATCTGTGTATTTCTTAATGTTGTGGCTATATATTCTTCTGCTGATTTTTTCAAAGCGGCATTTGATGCAGAAACATTGATCTTTGTTCCCTCATATAACCAATGGCCTTCTATATTCTTTACAGAACTGCTGTCGTCATTCTCACATGACGTCATCAACATTCCAAAGGTAATAATTGATATAAAAATATATGTTAAATATCTAGCTTTCATAACCCCATAATTAAGGTTAGTTTACAAAAGTATATATAATAAACGTAAAAAACGAATAAATGTTGCATATATTTAAGAGAATTCGGACAATTTCTTGCCCGAATTTCTATTCACACTAAACTTATATTTATTCTCAGGATCTTTTTATGCAAATATTTTGATAAGGAATTCAATCAAAATAATAATGGCGGCGACTATTATAATCATATCTTCTAAAAGTTTTGTTATTTATTGAGAATTCCATGTTCACTCTATAGTTTTCCTTCAGGGGTTTTTCTATTATCACTTTTTTATTCAAAGGGGTCGTAACAGTTATCTCATAAGTTTGCAGATCCCATGGGTTATCCATATCGTACCATTCCGGGTCTATATTTATGAGGGAGCCTGTTTGTATATATTTTATTTTCATGTTTTTAGCTTTCTCTTCGGCTTTATACATTTCATCTGAATAAGCTTTTTTACGGATTTCTATTTTAAAATTGTTCAAAGTAGAATCTTCTTTAACTTTTATTTCCGGAAGTATTTGCATCTGTCGATATTTCATTTTGTCTCCTTTGTACAACATTCCTTCGTTATTAGGTTGTGTATAGACGGTATTTGTATCTCCCAGAAGTTTTATACGCAATGTGTCCGATTTGATACTGTCAATAAGTATGGTTTCTGTCGCGATTGCCATATCTCTGTGATTTTTAGCAAATTTGAATCCGTAATTGCCCAGATAGAAGATTGCGCCGAACCAGAATATAAGCCCTATAGAAAAGCTGACCAACGTTTGCATTGTAAAAGGAGTTCGCCTGATTATTTTCACCATAAGGCTGAGCAAGCCCGATAGGGGGATCAATGTGACAAGTACTGTTGCTATTTTGAAATTGACGGTGTTGAATCCCAGCAATGAAAGATAGTTAGGAAATGAGATAAACTCTGTGTCGAAATATAACCAGATCAAGCTGAAGATTATGCATATTATAGAGATTATAGTTATCGTAATAATAAATATCGCGATTATATTTATAAATACTCCAAGGCAACCGCTAGCTGAACTTTTATGCTTGAGCGAAGCCGATTGACTACGATTTTCTATATTTACTATAGATGGGTCTGCTCCTGTCATAGCCAGCTTTTGTGAAAATGATTTTGCTGCCGGCATCACTATCCATAGTATGATGTATGCAAGTACTACTGTACCAGCTCCTCTGACAGATAGGATGTTGAGAAGTAGTAATAAACCTACAGTGCCAATGCGGAGAATGGTGGGGTCTATACTGAAATAATGACCTAATCCGCTGAAAACACCTCCCAAAATTTTGTTGTCCTGGTCGCGGAATAGTTTCTTCTTGTATGGTTCTTGCGACTCATTCTTTTGTGAATAATCGAAGCTTTCTTTGTGAGTGGCGCTTTCATCTGCAAATGTATTCTGATTATCATCAAAATCTTTGGGATTACCCATGATGTTTATTATATCTTGGGCATCGCTTTCCGACACGGCGCTGTCATTACTTTTTATTCTCATTTGTAGCAATTCGCTCAGTCTGATTTCTATGTCGCCAATGATTTCATCGGATTCAGAGTTACCATGAAAATGCTTTTTGAGAGATGCCAAGTAGTTATCTAATATCCGGTATGCTCCTTCTTCCAGATTGAATGCTAATCCTCCAATACTTACTCTTACTGTTGGTTTCATTGTATTTAGATTTTATTTGTTTCTTATATTATCTATTACTCGTACCAAATCTGCCCATACCAAGTCAAGTTCGGTCAGCATTGCTTTACCTTTGTCTGTTATGGCATAATATTTACGGGGAGGTCCCTGAGTCGATTCTTCCCATCGATAACTCAATACACCTTGATTTTTCTGTCTGGTAAGCAGTGGGTATAAGGTGCCTTCTACTACAATCATCTCAGATTCTTTTAGTTCGTTAATGATGTCAGAAACGTATGCGTCTCCTTTGGATAGAATACTAAGAATGCAATATTCCAGAATTCCTTTACGCATTTGTGCTTTTATGTTGTCTACATTTATTGTTTCCATACTAATATATGTTTTATAATTTGCCTTACGGTGGCTTGTTATTTGTTTTGTGAAGTATATTTTCTGATATTTTCCGCAGTTGGCGCATAACCTCTCATTTCTAACTTCTGACTGATGTTTATAGCTTTAGGTGCGACAAACCATAAAACTATGTATATCAGTATGGCTGTGCCATATGCAAAAGACAGGGCAGCAAATATTACACGTATGATGGTAACATCTATATTGGTGTAGGCAGCTAATCCGCTACATACTCCGGCTACCATTTTATTGTCTACATCACGGTGGAAACGTTTGTCACCCTGCGTATATCTTTGGTCGGAATATGAGTTTTGGCTTCTTTCGCTATTTTGAGTTCCAGTTCCATTACCGTTGTTCTCAACTTCTCCGAGATGGTCTATTACTGTCTGTACAAGTTTCATATCTACTACTTGATTGGTAAATTTCATTTCTTTTTGAAAAATTTCCGCTACACGTGCTTCCACATCTTCCATTATTTCTTGCGCTTCTCTCTTGTCAGGAATTGTAGATTCGAAGCGTTTCAAGTATTCTTTTAATCTGATATATGCATCGTCTTCCATTGTGAAATTGATGCTGCCTATACTTACTTCTATTATCTTTTTCATATCGATTATTTTTTACTGTATTATACCATGTTGTTTGTAATGCAAATATATAAATAAATATTAGTACCATGCAATACATGGTACTTGATTTATATTTTGATATATTTGCTATTTTTATTATTATCAGTTAATTATGCTTTATTCTTGTTTTTATATTTAACTTTATTTAACCTTATTCCTGTCTGAAAGCGGGATTATTTCTTTTTTTTGTAAGCGTTACAGCTTTTTTATACATTTATGCATCTATAATATAGAAAGCTTTAAATCCGATTGTTATGACAAAGCGCTTGATTATTGTTTTAATGTCTTGTTTAGTTGTTTCTTGTGCTTCAATATTAAATGAAGAATGGACTCCTGTTTCTGTTTATACAGAGCAGCCTGCCAAAGCTATAGTCAGGGGTGATACATTGCGCACGAAGCCAAGATCTAATGCTAATGTTCTGAGTTTTAGTGTTCCCCGAAGCAGTGAGCCGTTGCAGTTTGTTTTACAATCGGATTCGTTGCGGAAAACAATAAGTATCCCTTCCAAAAATTCGCAAAACTATTATCTGAATGCCTTATATTTTTGGCCGGGTTTCTTCGTAGATAAGTCTAACCCTAAGAGGTATACATACAATAGTAGGCTGACGTTTGATAAGAATCTGGATCTGTATGATGATCGCTTTATTACACGAAAAGGCGATCTTAACTTTTATTTTTCTCTTCCATTTATATATTTAAGCCTTAATACAATCAATCCGGAAGATCGTTCGAGGATTACCCGGGGTTCGGTACTGGGATTGTCTGCCGGTTTCGACTATTATTATAAAAAGGACAGGTTTATCAATTTGACGGGATCAATGTCTTTTTCCAATCTTTCAGGTTGCGGCGGCTATTATGTACCCGATGAGTGGTTAGATGAACCATATGTTGATGACGGATTCCATATGTGGAATCTGAATGTATCTCATAATCACAGATTAAAACGGTTTTCTTTCGGTTATGGACTCTCTTATAATTATACATTTTACCGTAAAGATACCTATAGTATGCCGCCTAACTACGTCAAACCCGAAGATGATTTTTACGACTATCATACTTACCCGCATATATATAATCATCAACGATCTGAATATACCACCCTAGGCTTCGTGTTTAACGGATACTGTTATACATCCCGAAATTTTAGTGTCGGTATAATATATAAACCTAATATATTAAGATTGAAATCTCAGTCGGGTAATCCTTTTTGCTACGAACATCAAATTACATTAGATTTTGCTTTCAGATTTAATCTTTTGCGAAGAAAGTAATTCAATACAATATCTTTTATTTTATTGGTTTGATCAGATAAAAAATAAAGTTGTAACTTGCGGTCGATTTACTTTGCAAAACAACAAACTCGCAAAACATACGTTATTAATTAAATAAGAATTTCAAATCGACAGAATTATGAAAAAAGCACTAACCATTGTTGGGGTTGTATTATTGGTTATCATTATAGCAATGGTTGCAATACCCTTTTTGTTCAAAGATAAAATTAAAACAGCAGTACTTAATGCCGCTAACGAGCAGCTTGATGCAAAAGTGGACATTAAAGATTTCGGGCTGAATTTGTTTTCAAACTTTCCGAAGGCAACGTTATCTCTGGATAACGCTACTGTTATAGGAGTCGGGGATTTTGAGAAAGATACATTGTTGCAGGCAAAATCGGCAAGTGTAACTATCGATTTGATGAGTCTTTTCGGTAGTGAGTACAATATATCGAAAATTAATCTGGATAGGGCATCGGTTTACGCTAAAATATTACCGGATGGCCGTGCCAACTGGGATATAATGAAGGTCGATTCTACTGCTACAACTTCTACTGCTACAGAAAGTACACCATTCAAACTCAATCTGAAAAAAATATCACTCAACGACTGTAATCTCATATTCCGGAACGATTCAACAAATATGAAAGTTGTAATGAGCAAATGGAATGGTGAAGTCTCGGGCGATTTTTCGGCTAGTGAAACTACCCTCAAAACAACTTCAACAATAGATGAAGTGTCTTTCTTTATGGATGGTATTCCATATCTGAGTAAAGTGAAAGGAGTAGCTAATGCTGCTTTGAATGCCAATTTCGATAGCTTTAAATTTACATTTGCCGACAGTGAACTCCAGTTGAATGACCTGAAAGCTTCTATTGACGGTTCGTTTGCCATTGTGGGTAAAGATGGCGAAGGTATGGATTTCGATTTAAAATTGAATGCACCGAATACCCAGTTTAAAGATATATTATCTATCGTGCCTGCCATGTATACAGCAGACTTCAAGGATGTGAAAACATCGGGGACAGCTTCTTTGGAGGCTTATGTAAAAGGTCTGATGCAGGATGAGACATATCCGGCATTCGATGTTAAAATTATTGTGAATGATGCCATGTTTCAGTATCCGTCACTACCTAAGTCTGTGAACAATATCAATGTGAATATGGCTATAAACAGTAAAGGTGGCTCATTGGACAATACAGTAGTGGATATAAGCAGGTTCAGTTTCAATCTGGGAGGAAATCCTTTTGCCGGAAGCTTGAATGTTTCCACTCCGATGAGTGATCCAAATCTGAAAGCGAGCGCTAATGGAACATTAAATCTGGGAATGATAAAGGAAGTTTATCCTTTGGAAAAAGGGACAGAACTCAACGGTACCATAGTTGCGAATATAAATATTGCAGCGAGGATGTCTGCTATAGAAAAAGAGCAATATGAGAATGTGTCGGCTGCGGGAACGTTAAAAGTAAACGGTATGACCTACAAATCGCAGGATATGCCCGATGTGTTGATAAATGACGCCGGATTGGAGTTTACTCCCCGCTATGCAAATCTATCATCGTTGAATGTGCAAATAGGAAAGAACGATATTTCAGCTACCGGACGCCTCGAAAATTTCATCGCTTACGCATTGAAAAATCAAACGCTCAAAGGACAATTGAATATTAAGTCAAATTATCTGAATGCGAACGATTTCATTAGTAGCGAAACTTCCGGAACCGAAGCTGAAACAGCCACTTCGGAAGATATTATAATCCCTAAAAATATAGATTTTGCACTGAATGCAGCCTTGAATCAGATTGTATATGGCAAGATCAATATTACCAATATGGCCGGGAATATGACGGTCAGGGATGGTATTCTAAGCTTTAGCAATGTCGGGGCCAACGCTTTAGGCGGCTCGTGTAAAGTGAATGGTACATACAACACTTCTGATCCTAAAAATCCAAAAGTGAATTTCGATTTGGCTCTGTCTAAGGTTTCATTTGCCGAGACATTTAAGTCGGTAGAATCCATTCGGAAATTTGCACCGATCTTCGAAAAACTGGCAGGTACATATTCTATGAACTTAAAATTTGATACGTCGTTGAGGCAAACTATTATGCAGACTCTTGCCAGCCTCACGGGTAGTGGAGCATTACAGACAAGCGACGTTAAAATAGAGGGTGTGGAAGCGCTTACAGCTCTTTCTTCTTCGTTGAAAACCGATGCTTTGAAGTCTTTCTCCACTAAAGATATTAATTTGCCATTCACAATTAATGCCGGAAAGTTGACTACAAAACCTTTTAGCGTGAATTTTGGCGGCGGCGGAATAATGAAGCTGGAAGGATCTACAGGACTAGATCAGAGCATAGAGTATAAAGGAACGGTAACATTGCCTAAGTCGATGGCTAATAATTATGTGAATGCGGTACCTATTACTATCGGCGGAACGTTTACTAATCCTAAGATTGGCATAGATACTAAGGCTTTGTTGTCAGGAGCAGCCACATCCGTTGTCGGGGATTTGCTCGGTGGTGAAAAAGGCGCTGATGTGTCGGCAAAACTATCGGAAGAAAAAGCTAAACAGATAGAAAAACTGCGTACAGAAGCCGATGCTGCTGCGAATAAATTAGTTGCAGAAGCTGAAAAACAATCTCAGGCTCTTGTCGAGAAAGCGGGAAGCAATCCGATAGCCAAAGTTGCTGCTCAGGCAGCGGGTAAAAAACTAGTGGACGAATCGAAGAAACAAGCTCAGAATATGAGAGATAAGGCTGAGGAGCAAATTAAAAAGATAGAAGGTTCGGGACAGTAAATTCATAAAACAGCATATAACGAAAAAGAGGATGAACATCATCCTCTTTTTTTTGTTTCTATATTATTGGTGGCTAAGAATGAGAAAGATATAAATCTAGGCTATTTGGACACGATTGCAATCGTTTGCATAACCAAAACGTAACTTTTACAAAATCTTATGCGGATAAACATAATTCAAGTTATCATATTTGCATTGCAATCTGTGATGCGCTGAAGAGGAATCAGTTTGCACGACCCTAATAAATCAAAACCAAGATAATGCAGAATCAGACACAACAGATTATATTATATGACGCCATTCCATATACCGATATTTAGGCTTCATTTTTTGCGCCTTCACCTTAGATAGATATTGTATCTGTGTAAAGTAAAGGTTTTGAGTTTTCCATAAATAAAGTATCAATATAAAAAGATTAAAAACAATCAATATTAACGTTAATCTTAATAGTATTTCGCATGAAAAGAAAGATTAAAAAATGTGTTAACGTATTCCTGCTGTTTATGCTGGGAATGCTAGTCTCTGCACCGGAAGCTTTTTCACAAAGTGGAAATATTTCTGTAAGAGGTAATGTGAAGGATAATAGCAATGAGCCTGTTATCAGTGCCAGTGTTGTTGTCAAGGGTACTACCAATGGTATTATAACTGATTTGGATGGAAACTATCAGATCAATAATGTGCCAAGTAATGGGGTATTGGTTTTCTCATTCCTTGGTTACCGGACTGTAGAAATACCGGTTGCAGGAAAAAGCCAGATAGATGTGGTGTTGCAAGATAACACTGAATTACTGGATGAGGTAGTTGTTATAGGGTACGGTAGCGTAAAGAAATCAGACCTTAGCGGTTCAGTTATCGCAATTAAAGCAGAAGAAATCAATAAAGGAGCTATAACATCTCCTCAACAAATGCTGCAAGGTAAGGTTTCGGGACTATTTGTTCAACCTGGCAATGGGGCCCCCGGTTCCGGTTCTACAATCCGTATTCGTAGTGGAGCTTCATTGTCTGCCAGTAACGACCCCCTTATTGTAATAGATGGTATTCCTACATCGAATGATGCAGCTCCGGGAACTCCGAACGCTTTAGCTACAATCAATCCGAATGATATAGAAACATTTACTGTATTGAAAGATGCTTCGGCAACTGCAATTTATGGTTCTCGTGCTTCTAATGGCGTAATTATTATTACAACAAAAAAAGGTTCACAGTCGAAAGTAAAAATCTCTTACAACAGTACCTATAGTTTTAGTGATCCGTACAAGAAAATTAAAACGATGAATGCCAGTGAATTCCGTGATGTTATTTCTGCTTATTATCCTCAGGGAACAAATGCCGGAGATGCTGCACATTCAATAATGAATCAATATCCGGATCAGTCTACAAACTGGCAGGATGCTATTTTCCGCACAGCTTTCTCTACAGACCAAAACTTGAGTTTTGCCGGAACTGCCGGGATATTGCCCTACCGTGTCTCTGTTGGTTATACGAACGAAGACGGAACTTTGCGGACTTCCAATTATGAGCGTTATACCGGTAGTGTAAGCTTAAGCCCTAAATTCTTTAATGATCATTTAAGTGTAAACATTAATGTAAAAGGTACTATCAACAATAATACTTTTGCTGATTCTGGGGCAGTTGGTGCTGCCGCATTTTATGATCCGACCAAGCCAATCTATGACGAGACCGGATATCATGGCTATTGGAATCATATGCAAGGTACAGAGCCTAACAAATTGGCTCCGAATAATCCGATGTCCATGTTGTATGATGTGGAAAACTCCGGAAAAACAAAACGCAGTCTAGGGAATATTCAACTTGACTATAAGCTCCATTTTTTGCCTGAATTGCGAGCTAACCTGAATCTCGGATATGATGTAGCTACTTCTACTGGGCATAACGGACCGACTGTGGGTTCCTATCAGGCATCTAAAGATTCTGACCTTCCAAATGTAGGACGTTATTCAGCATGGGATCAGTTGCGTAGAAACCAGCTTCTTGATTTTTATTTGAACTATAATAAGTACTTCGAATCAATACAGAGTAATATAGATGTGATGGGCGGTTATTCATATCAACATTTCTATCAATCTAATTTTGATAAAACGTTTTCAAATCCAACCGATTTTATAGGGAATAAGCAAGGATTTGAATATGATGAAGCCCTGAAGCAATATATTTGGACAGCAAGTCGTCCTGTGCCATCAGAGGATTATCTGATTTCGTTCTTCGGCCGTTTGAACTATAATTTCAAGGATCGTTACTTGTTAACTGCTACTTTACGTGACGATGGATCTTCTCGTTTCAGTAAAGATAACCGTTGGGGATTGTTCCCTTCAGCAGCTTTAGCATGGACAATTTCGAAAGAACCGTTTATGCAGAATAAATTCGATGCATTATCAAATCTGAAATTACGTGTCGGATACGGAGTGACCGGACAGCAAAATATAGGTACCAGCTATGGTTATATTCCTTATTATCAGTTTGGAACTAATCCTAATAGTACATATTTAGGTTCGGGCCTTTTAAAACCGTTAGGTTATAACCCGGATTTGAAATGGGAGGAAACAACAACAACAAATATTGGTATAGATTATGGATTTTGGAATAATCGTATTAATGGTAGCATAGAATATTATCAGAAAAAGACGAAAGACTTATTAAATAGCATAGATTCACCGGCCGGGACTAATTTTAGCAATATTATTACAGCTAATGTTGGTAATATGAAGAATGAAGGTGTCGAATTTAATGTTAATGTTGTAGCTGTGAATACAAAGGATATATCTTGGGATCTGGGGTACAATGTTACTTGGAATAAGAGCGAGATAACAAATCTTACAGCTTCATATAATCCTGATTATCCCGGTATTCAGATTGGCGACCCCGGTTATGGAACAGGCTTGCGTACACAAAAGCACCAGACCGGATATGCACCTAATACATTTTGGCTGTATCAGCAAGTTTATGGAGAAGATGGTAAGCCTTTACAAAATGTATTTGTAGACCGTAATAAAGACGGGCAAATAACAGAAGCTGACAGATATTTGACAGGTAAGAATCCAATGCCTAAAGTGTTTATGGGATTTAGTTCTACATTTAAGTATAAAAATCTTGATCTAGGGTTCAACTTGCGGGCAAACATAGGCAACTATGTATTTAATGCATTTGCTGCTCAAAATTCGACCCCTTTGACGTTTAACAATCAAGGTTTCTTGTCAAATATTTATACAGGAATATATGAAACAGGGTTTACAGATAAAAACGGAACAGAACAACAATTGTCTGATTATTTCTTGGAAGATGCATCATTCCTCAAAATGGATAATTTGACGTTGGGTTATAGCTTCAAAAAATTGATAACACAAAAATTATCAGGACGTATAAGCTTTTCAGTGCAGAATGTGTTTACTATAACAAACTATAGCGGAATCGATCCTGAAAGTTCTAACGATTCTAATTATTTGGGTATTGATAGAAATATATGGCCTCGTCCAAGAACTTATACTTTAGGTTTAAATCTTAATTTTTAATTGACATGAAAATGAAAGCAAAATATATATTATCGTTATTTGGCGGATTGGCATTTACGTTGAGCTCTTGCTTAGGCGATCTGGATGTAAAGCCATTGGATGAAACAATAGTAACTGGTGATATTGCATATTCCGATGCGGCCAGTTATACAAAGGGATTGATGAAAATATACTCTGTATGGGCAATTAGTGGACAAGATGGAGAAGGTACTTCCGATATAGAGGGTTTAGATCCGGGAAATGCGCAATTATTACGCTCGTGGTGGAATCTGCAGGAAGTATCCACTGATGAATGTAAAGTAGCTTGGGCTAACGACTCTTGGGTACCTGAAATAAATAATATGCAATGGTCTAATGCTAAGAATGAATCTATTGAAGGTGTTTACCAAAGATGTATGTTCATCGTAGCTTTAGCAAATGAATATTTGAAACAGGTGGGGAATGCTCCTGCTGATGCAAATCCGGATCAATTAAGAGCTGAAGCCCGTTTTTGCCGTGCATTGGCGTATTATACATTAATGGATCAATATGCCCGTCCTCCGTTTATTATAGAAAGTAATTTCTCTGTAGCCCCCACTCCTTTAAGTAGAGAAGAACTGTTTAACTGGATTGTTACAGAGTTGACTGACATAGAAAGTGCGCTACCTGTAGCCCGGCAGGGGATATATGGTCGTGCAGATCAAGGGGCAGTGAATGCATTATTAGCTCGCATGTATTTGAATGCAGAAGTTTATACTGGAAAAGCAATGTATACAGAATGTATTACAGCTTGTAATAAAGTGATTTCGGCAGGATATACATTGACGTCTAATTATTCTAATCTGTTTAAAGCTGATAACAGCGTTGTAGCTAAAAGTGAGATTATTTTTCCTATATGCTTTGACGGAGCTGCTACCAAAACTTGGGGAGGTATGACATTCCTTATTTGTGCTTCACGAGGAGGGGCTGAGTATGTATTGGCTACCGATGGTGTTAGCGCTGGATGGGATGGTACACGTTCCACTCAAAATTTGGTAAATAAATTTGCCTTTGCTGATAATAATAACAAAACAGCTGCAAATATTTTGGATAAGCGTGGTATATTTTATTCAGAAGCCCGTTCCTGGTCGCCTCCGTTACCTCGATAAGCAATTTTACCATTCAGTATTACGAATTCCATACGCCACCAATCGCCACCTACACCGGCAGCAGATGCATTTGCATATATTCTTAATTCACCGGTGCCGGAAGTCGTTAATTTCATTACACTTCCATTAGGTACAAATGGATATTGCCCTGCGTTCCAGCCACCGAAACAGTCACCCATACCATATACTTGAGCCGGCTCAATGGAAATTTTATTGACGGTATAATCAACAACAACAATATAGAAACCTGCCGCTGATACAAAGGCATTGCCATCATGTGTAGTAAACCCTACATCTGTGCCTAATGAGGTGAAATCTCCATTCCAGTCTTTTACGTTACACCATTTGAAGCCATTTGTAGGATTAGCAAAATAGCGTACAGCCCAGAACTTACCTGCCTGTCCGTTTATTGGTGTCATTTCTACTATGCCTGCATCTCCCCAGCTCCAATTACCAAATTCTGCACCTATCATATAGACATTTTCAGGATATGCAGCAATAACTTCATATGTAGTGATTTTTGTCGTCAGAACATTCGTATATACAGGAGTAACAACACCTCCGATAGTGGCTAATATCCGAATATCATAACTAGCTTCTGTTTTTACAGGAATATGAGATTACAGTCGTTGAGTGATATTTTTTTCAGATTGAGTTTGAATGATGTA
>BNXH01000016.1 GCA_025999435.1 Bacteroidia bacterium
GGATCCTTCGTCCGGCAAAGACAGCAATGAAGATTATGTCCCATTTGAAGATTTTACTGAGAATACGGAACCGGATACAGTTACCGAACAAATGTTGGAATATGAAGCCGGGAAAGGGAGTAATCACCTTATCTCTGAAGAGGATGAACCGGCAGCTAAACGTAAATTAACGATACGCCGGGTGACACAAGCCGTTGGGGCTGTATTAGTAATAGTTGCCCTGATTTTCATTGTAAAGTTTGTTATGACTCACTGGCAGACAATTCTTATTATTGCCGGAGCACTTCTTATACTTGTTATATTATTTTTCTGGTTTAAGCGAAAGCGTAGTTAACCGGATATTTTGTGAAACCAATTAACCCCGAAATGGACTATTATAGGCAATTCCAATTAAAAAATTATAATTCATTCAGAACAGAAGCTCTTGCTAAGATTTTTTGTCAGCCCAACACGATCGAGGAGCTTCGCCAATGTTTAAGAGATCATTCAAACGAAAAAAAGCTTGTTATAGGCAGTGGCTGCAATTTGTTTTTCACAAAAGACTTCGATGGGCTTGTCATCCATCCCGACATGAAAGGAGTTCGCCTTATTTCTGATGAAGAAGAGGAAGATGAAGATATATTTATCGAAGTCAATGCTTCTGAAAACTGGGATGAATTTGCTGCTTATTGCGTAGAACGAGGTTTTGCCGGAATCGAAAACCTCTCACTCATACCCGGAACTGTTGGAGCAGCACCTATTCAAAACATTGGTGCATACGGCGCAGAGGTAAAAGATGTAATACGTGAAGTTGTAGCAGTGGATATGGAAACGGGAGAGACTGTATCTTTTTCTAATGCCGAATGTGAGTTTGCCTACCGGAACAGTATATTTAAGCGCACAAATAAATATTTAGTAATATCCGTTGTTTTCCACTTAAAACGGACATTCGTTTACACTCCGAAGTATTTTGATTTGAACAAAGAACTGGAAGAAATAGCAGAACCGGCTATTCAAGATGTCCGTGATGCCGTTATACGAATACGCCAACGTAAACTTCCGGATGAAAAGGTATTGCCAAATGCAGGAAGCTTTTTCAAAAATCCATATATTACACAAGAACAAACCGACAAGATTTTAATAAATTACCCCGACCTTCCGGCATATCTGCAAAAGGACGGATCGATAAAAACTTCAGCTGCGTTTCTGATAGATAAATCGGGATATAAAGGCAAGAGAACCGGAGATATAGGCACATATCCCAACCAGCCATTGATTATTGTTAATTACGGGTCGGCTGACGGGAATGAAATAATCCGTTTCATGAAAGGAGTTCAACATGCTGTAAAAGAAAAATTCGATGTTGAACTTGAACCTGAAGTAAGAATCTTTTAAAACAAAAAACAGAAACATGGCATCATTTATTATAGAAGGAGGCTGTCGCCTTAAAGGAGATATTCTACCACAAGGAGCAAAAAACGAAGCGCTGCAAATTATCTGTGCAACCCTGCTTACTCCCGAAGAAGTCATCATCGAAAATATACCCGACATTCTGGATGTAAACAACCTGATAGCCCTACTGGGCGACATGGGCGTAGAAACCAGACGTTTGAGCGAAGACACATGGTCATTCAAAGCAGAAAATGTAAATATAGATTATTTGCAAAGTCCTGAGTTTTTGAAAAAAAGCGCATCATTGAGAGGATCAGTAATGATTATAGGACCTCTGGTCGCACGTTTCGGTAGAGCTATGCTGCCAAAACCGGGAGGAGACAAGATCGGCCGCCGTCGTTTGGATACGCACTTTATCGGTATACAAAAACTAGGGGCTGACTTTGTTTACGATGATGCGCGACAGATATATAACATATCTGCGAAAAAACTACAAGGAACTTACATGCTGCTGGATGAAGCATCGGTGACAGGTACTGCCAATATTCTGATGGCATCAGTGCTTGCCGAAGGTGAAACTACTATTTACAATGCTGCCTGCGAACCATATATCCAACAATTGAGTAAATTACTCATACAGATGGGAGCTAAAATATCGGGAGTAGGTTCTAATCTTCTCCGGATAGAAGGAGTAAAATCTCTTGGAGGAGCCAAACACCGCATTTTACCGGACATGATAGAGATAGGTAGTTTCATCGGAATGGCAGCCATGACAGGTTCGGAAATTACTATCAAAAATGTAGCGTATGATGATCTCGGTATTATTCCCGATACATTCCGTCGTATAGGTATCCAACTGGAAAGACAGAATGAAGATATATACATACCCGCTCAAAAGGAGTACGCCATAGATACTTTTATAGATGGCTCTATCCTTACGATTGCCGATGCTCCCTGGCCGGGACTGACTCCTGACCTTATCAGTGTATTGCTGGTGGTAGCTACCCAAGCCCGAGGAAGCATATTAATTCATCAGAAAATGTTTGAAAGCCGCTTATTCTTTGTGGATAAACTGATAGATATGGGAGCGCAAATTATACTATGCGATCCTCACAGGGCAACGGTTATAGGCACAGGAAAACGACCGATGCGTGCTACAACCATGACCTCCCCTGATATCCGGGCAGGAATAGCCTTGCTTATTGCAGCAATGTGCGCAGATGGTAAAAGTACGATTCACAACATAGAGCAAATAGATAGAGGATACCAGAATATAGATGTCAGGCTGAACCAGCTAGGCGCTAACATCTTGCGTATGGATTAACTAAAATTTACGATAAAATATCATCTGTACACAAAGGCTATTTCTAATTGAGGTAGCCTTTGACATTTATCCGTATTTTATTCAAAAAACAAAAAAAATGTATCCGAAAACATAAAAAAAATTAACATCGTTAAAATTGGTATTATTCAATAAACATGTGATAACTTTATTAACTATCTTTAGAATCGGAATAATAAAAACACGATAAAACATCATATTACTTGCTCATTACAAGAATATTGTTTAGCATTGCATCTATTAATATATAAAAAACATACTATCGCCTTATCAACTAAAACATCATTATTATATTTCCTTTAATTACTATCATTATGGAAACAACAGTAAAACTCTATTCTTTATCTTACAAAGAGGTCAAAACATATTTGTTTGCTCTATTATTCATCATTGGGAATATCGCTCTTCCTCAAATATGCCATTTGATTCCGGGTGGAGGACTAGCATGGTTACCGATCTATTTCTTCACACTAATAGCTGCTTACAAGTACGGGTTACGCGTGGGATTACTTACAGCTATCCTTTCCCCTTTATTGAACAGCGCATTGTTTGGTATGCCTCCGGTAGCGGTATTACCTGCGATATTGATTAAATCGACTTTACTCGCCGGAACTGCCGCATATGCCGCGCACCGCTTCCAAAAAATATCTCTACTCGCTATTATTGGCGCTGTTTTAGCTTATCAGGTGATTGGCACATTGATAGAATGGGCTGTTATACAAGATTTTGCAGTAGCTATCCAGGATTTCCGGATCGGGATACCGGGTATGCTGGTACAGGTATTTGGAGGATATGCTTTATTAAGAGCCATAGCTAAGTTATAATAAACAAATGTCTTACGATAAAACTTTTGCGGAAGTACTTGAGCGCTTCCGCAACATTCAATTCTTTGAAAGTTTTGATATGATTGTTGCCATAGCCAATGGAGGTATTATTCCTGCGGCTATACTTAACCAACGGCTAGACATTGAGATTCAATTATTAAAAATAAATTTAAGAGATCCAAATCAGAAACCTAAGTACAATAGTCCACAACTGGTAGCTCCTATCGACTTTGACTATAAAGACAAAACGATCCTGCTTGTGGAAGACCGGGTAAAAACCGGAGCATCACTAGCTTTCGCTTGTAAATTGTTAGGAGAGGCTAAACTCGTGAAGACATTTGCCGTAAATGGAAAAGCTGATTATGCTCTGTACGATGAAGATTGTTTCAAATTTCCGTGGCTATTATAAATATATGAAGAAAAAGCTCTGCATCATTGCACTACTAATGGTATCATCGCTATATACCTTATACTCTAAAGATAAACCCGAAACAGAAATTCGAGATTCTATCAATCTGGGTGAGATTGTAATTACAGGCAGTCGTCCCGAAGTAAATTTGAATAATTTACCAATGAGTGTTACAGTAGTAGGAAGCAAACAAATAGAGAGCCGATTCGAGCAATCATTACTTCCCATTATCACCGAGCAAGTTCCGAGCTTATTTATCACTTCGCGAGGCATTATGGGATATGGTGTATCTACAGGCGCTGCCGGAGGCATAACGATCAGGGGTATAGGAGGAAATCCAACAGCACAAGTACTGATGCTGATAGACGGACATCCTCAATATATGGGATTAATGGGGCATCCTTTAGCGGATTCCTATCAGACATTGATGGCAGAGCGCGTAGAAGTTGTACGAGGGCCGGCATCTGTTCTTTACGGATCAAATGCAATGGGTGGTGTGATAAATATTATTACCAAAAAACAACAGCAAGACGGAATAAAAACCGGATTGCGTGCCATGTACGGATCGTATAATACATTAAGTACCGAGTTGAACAATGCCGTACGATCGGGTAAGTTTAACAGCTTTGTTTCACTTGGGTATAACCGTAGCGACAATAATCGTAAGGATATGGATTTTGAGCAATATAGCGGATATGCAAAAGTAGGGTATGATTTTACTCCAAATTGGAAATCATTCATTGATCTCGATTTGACTAACTTCAAAGCCTCTAACCCGGGAACAGTGAATAGTCCGGTTATTGACAATGATGCCGATATTACACGCGGTGTCACTTCATTTTCGTTAGAGAACAATTACGAAAAAACATCCGGCGCTTTGAAATTCTTTTACAATTTTGGTACACATAAAATCAACGACGGATACATCCCCGAAGGAGCACCCCGAAATGAGCGTTTCAGATCGAACGACAGAATGTTAGGCGTTTCATTGTACCAGACATATAATCTCTTTCAAGGCAACCAAACCACTGCCGGAATCGATTATCAGCATTTCGGAGGCCATGCGTGGAATATTTTTATGGATGGCACGGAAAATAAGGACATAGCACAGAAAAGTGAAAACGAAGTAGCAGGTTATCTCAATTTTCAGCAAAATATTCTTAGCAAAGTCGTATTTAATGCGGGTATCAGGATGGACCATCATTCACGCACAGGAACCGAATGGATACCTCAAGCCGGGTTGAGTTTCTTTGCTTCCGAAAACACAGTCTTAAAAGGCATTGTAAGTAAAGGATTCCGCAACCCTACTATCCGCGAGATGTATATGTTCGGCCCTAAGAATCCCGATTTAAGGCCTGAAAGATTGATGAACTATGAACTATCGGCCTCTCAGAAGCTACTGAATCATTCTCTTAGTTTCGATTTGGGATTCTTTTATATAAAGGGTGACAACAGCATCAAGTTGGAAACGATAGAAGGAAGACCAACACCTATCTACATGAATACAGGTAAGATAGAAAATTACGGAATCGAATTTTCCTCTAATTATAAAATAAATCCAAACTGGAATATTTCAGCCAATTATAGTTGGCTGCACATGAAGCACATAGTGACAGCTTCACCCGAACATAAATTATATGTAGGGACAGGCTATATACATCAGAAATGGAGTTTCTCTACAGGTGTACAATACATAAACAACTTGTATACAGTGACCGAAAATAAGGCAACGAATACAGTAGCAAAAAAAGAAACCTTCACTCTTTGGAATGTAAGAATCGCTTACAAACCGGCAAATATATTGGAAATATTCGCAAGAGGTGAAAACCTGTTAGCCCAAAATTATGAGATCAATGCGGGCTACCCAATGCCTCGGGCAACTGTGTTCGGTGGTATTAATCTTAAATTTTAAAATTATCAGAGTTAAATATAATTAGGCTATTATGGACAGAAGAAAATTTTTACAAGCTATTGCCATTACTGGTGCAGCCGCAACAATAAAGGCAAGTGGAGGAATGGATATATTGGCGGAAACTGTCAATAGTTCTCAAACAGGCAAACCGGTAGACATGGTTGCCGTTATGGGAGGTGAACCCGACGTCATGTTCAGACGTGCTATTACTGAAATGGGAGGGATGGGAAAATTCATTAAGAAGGGAGCTAAAGTTGTTGTTAAGCCAAATATAGGCTGGGACAAAGCACCCGAACTTGCCGGGAATACCAACCCTAAACTCGTATCTGAAATTATCCGTCAGTGCTTTGCTGCCGGAGCGAAGGAAGTCACTGTTTTTGACCATACTTGCGACGATTGGCTCAAATGCTATAAAAACAGCGGGATAGAAGCTGCGGCAAAAGCTGCCGGAGCAAAAGTAGTACCGGCAAACGAAGAATCATACTACAAAAGCGTAGCATTACCGAATGGTGTCACCCTGAAGAATACCAAGATACACGAAGCCATCATAAACTGCGACGCATGGATAAATGTTCCGGTATTGAAACATCATGGAGGAGCCAACCTGACCATATCAATGAAAAATTATATGGGTATTGTTTGGGACAGACGGATTTTCCATAGCAGTGGTCTGCAACAATGTATTGCCGATGTATGTACCTACTCGAAAAAGCCGGTGCTTAATGTCGTTGACGCATACCGGATAGTTCAAACAAATGGCCCTCAAGGCAGATCCACAGCCGACGTTGTCGATACTAAAGGATTATTCTTATCACAGGATATTGTAGCCGTAGACACTGCTGCCACCAAATTCTTTGGTCAGGTAAGAGATATGCCTCTTGCCCATGTAGGCCACTTAGCCAACGGACAAAAGTTGAAATTGGGAACAATGGATATTGATAAACTTAATATAAAGAGAATCAAAATATAATGTTGAAGAATCTTCGTGTAAGTATATCAATCATACTATTTGCACTTATTACGTTTTACTTTCTGGATATTTCTGCTATCCTACCCGACCAGTTCCATGTACTGGCTCATATACAATTAGTACCGGCGATACTGAGTGGTAGTTTTATTATATTGGCAGCGCTTATCATTCTCACTCTGCTGTTTGGACGAGTCTATTGTTCGTCTATTTGTCCGATGGGAATATATCAGGATATTGTAAGTTGGTTTTCAAAACGTAAGATTTTTTCGAAAAAGAAGAAAAGGTACAAATACAGTAAAGCTAAAAATATTTTGCGCTGGTCTGTGCTCGGGGTAACAATAGTCACTTTTTTTCTTAACCTGCCTCTGCTCTTAGGGTTAATTGACCCTTATAGTGCATACGGACGTATGATCGCAAATGTATTCAAGCCTGTTTATACGGCAGGGAACAATGTATTGGAATCTATTTTCACCAGTTTTGGCAATTATACCTTTTATAAAGTAGAAATTGTTATTCTGAGTCTCTTTGCTTTTATTGCAGGAATAGTAACATTTCTTGCGATTGGCTTCTTGGCATGGAAATATGGACGGACTTACTGCAACACTATTTGTCCTGTAGGAACTGTATTGGGTTTTCTTAGCAAGTTCTCCTTGTTTAAAGTACGGATCGACGAAAATCAGTGTAACAGATGCGGTTCTTGTGCCGGAAAATGTAAGGCTTCGTGTATCGATAGCAAAAATCATTCGGTAGATTACAGCCGCTGTGTAGCTTGCTTCAACTGTCTGAATAGCTGCTCGCAAAATGCGCTGAAATTTAGTCCTTCAATAAAAAACAAAAAACAAGAAGGATCGGAAACGACTGACATGGGAAAAAGGCAGTTTCTTATGGCTACTCTCACAACAGCTGTTACTGTTCCAACTGTATATGCACAGGAAAAAGCCGCTCAGTTGTCAGGAACAAAGGCGCCGACACGCCAAACACCGATCAGTCCTCCGGGTTCGCAAAGTGCAAAACATCTTCTCGATCATTGTACATCTTGTCACCTTTGTGTAAGCAGATGCCCGTCGAACGTCATCAAGCCTGCCTTTATGGAATATGGATTAGGAGGCATCATGCAGCCTATGATGAACTACGAAAAAGGCTTCTGTAATTATAACTGTACCGTTTGTGCCGATATTTGTCCAAATGGAGCTTTACTCCCTCTTACACAGGATGAAAAGCATATGCTGCAAATAGGCAGGGTTACTTTTACACAGGATATTTGCGTTGTACATACAGAAAAGACTAACTGTGGCGCTTGTGCCGAACATTGCCCTACTCAGGCTGTGACCATGATACCTTACGAAGGCCATGAAGGGCTGACCATACCCCATACAAATCCTGACATTTGCGTAGGGTGTGGTGGTTGCGAATATATCTGTCCGGTAAGGCCGCGCAGAGCTATTTTTGTAGAAGGGAATAAAGAACACCATAAAAGAGAAGCCTTCAAAGAAGAAGAAAAAGAAAATATAGTAGTTGATGGTTTCGGATTTTGAAACCTCAAAAATACAAGAAGAGGCTGCCTCAAAAGTAAAATTACACTATCAAAGTGTTATCCTCTTTGTCATCCTGAGTGCAACGAAGGATCTCATTCCTCAGGAAAGGAGATGTTTCACTCCGTTCAACATGACAAATAGATATAAGAAAATACTTTTGAGACAGCCTCTTTTTATGCTGTCATGCAATCGTTTGCAATCGATTTTAATCAAAAAACAATATAATGGAGTCTGTACATTTTTCTTTAATATGTAGTTTTGTTTTGATCTTTTAGCAAAACACCTATTATCTAATTAACTTAAAACCATGAGAATGAGACTGCATATTAATTATCACACAACATGGGGACAAAATATTTTTGTTTACGGGTCCATACCGGCATTAGGTAATTGGGACGAGAACAAGGCTGTCGAAATGAAATACATTTCTCCTGAGGTGTGGTGTATCGATATAGAAACGAATGATACTACAAACATAGAATACCGTTATCTTGTAAAAGACAATAATGGCAATATAGTTGCCAGGGAATGGGGTAATCCTCATATTATATCGAATGAAGCCAATAAAGACTTCGATATATACGATATTTGGCAAAGCGTTCCCCAGCAGAAATTCCTTTATACATCAGGATTCTCCGATAGCTTCTTCAAGCATGATAATGCAAAAATAAAATACTACAAAAGGACAATACTACTGAAAGTAAATTGTCCCTATGCAAAAAAAGATCAGGTCGTAATACTTTGTGGATCCTCTAAAGCCTTAGGAGAGTGGGATTCTGCAAACGCAATACATTTTACCCAGACCAGCCATGGTGAATGGCAATTGGCTATAAATGCCACACAGATAAAATCAGAGCAAGAGTATAAACTTGCTATATATGATAATATAGAAAAGAAAATAATCCACTGGGAGGAGGGACAAAACCGTATTCTGACACCAATCAAAGAAAAAGGTGACATTATAAAAATTGACTCTCTTAACTATAATTATAACTGGATGAACTGGAAAGCCGCAGGGGTGGCTATACCTGTTTTCTCGTTACGCTCAAATGATAGTTTCGGCGTAGGTGAGTTTTCCGATCTCAAAAAAATGGTAGATTGGGCTAAAGTAACACAACAAAAAATCATCCAGATACTACCTATCAACGATACAACTATTACTCATACATGGGTCGATTCGTATCCGTATAATGCTATATCCATATATGCCCTTCATCCTGTCTATTTAGGATTGAAAGCCTATCCGCTTAAAGACGAAAAACTATATAAACAATATGAAAAAGAGGCGGCAGCTTTAAATAAGTTGACAAAAATCGACTATGACAAAGTGCTTGCCCTAAAATGGAAATATATTAAAGATTTGTTTAACGAGTCGGGTAAGACAACTTTAAAAAGCAAAGAGTATCAGGATTTCTATATCCACAATGAAGAATGGCTGTTCCCATACGCATGTTTCTCTCATTTGAGGGACAAGTATAAAACTCCCACCTTTTCTATATGGAAAACTCACTCAATATTTAATAGAAAGAAATTGACAAATTTTGTCGAAGCTGATAAAGAGGCCAGAGAAAATATAGATCTTTTATGTTTTACCCAATATCTACTTCACAAACAATTGGTTGAGGTAAAAGAGTATGCTCATCAGCACGATGTAATACTTAAAGGAGATATACCGATCGGGATCAGCAGAGACAGTGTTGAGGCATGGGTTGAACCCCATTTATTCAACCTGGACGTTCAAACAGGTGCCCCGCCCGATGACTTTTCTTATTTCGGACAGAATTGGGGATTCCCCACATACAATTGGGACGAAATGGCAAAAGACGGATACCAGTGGTGGATAAAGCGTTTCCGCAAAATGTCTGATTATTTTGATGCCTATCGCATCGATCACATACTTGGGTTCTTCCGCATTTGGGAAATACCTCTTTCTTCTGTACAAGGATTATTGGGTTATTTTAGCCCTGCTCTACCGCTAACAGTTGAGGAAATCAGATCGGCAGGCTTGTGGTTCGACGAATATAGAATGACTACTCCGTATATTCACGAACATTTTTTAGTACACATTTTCGGAAACGATTCCCAAGAAATTATAAATAACTATCTGAAACCTATTGCATGGCAACGTTTCGAGTTAAATGAGGAGTGCAATACACAGGTCAAGATAAAAGCCCTGTTTGAAGGGAAAAACGATTATAAGAGTGTTCGTACGCGCGATGGTTTGTATAGCCTTTGCAACGAAGTTCTCTTCATTAAGGATAAACGTGAACCGTGGAAATATCATCCACGCATTACAGCTCAATATAGTTACTCATACAAAGATCTGGATGAAGGTGCAAAAGAAGCTTTTAATCGCCTGTATGATGATTTCTTCTACCATCGCCACTCTCAGTATTGGCGCGATCAGGCGATGACAAAATTGCCAACTCTTATTTCTTCCACATCCATGTTAGTTTGTGGAGAAGACTTAGGTATGGTACCGGAATGTGTTCCGTCGGTAATGCACGAATTACAGATATTGAGTTTGGAGATAGAACGCATGCCTAAAGACAAAGATGCCCAATTCAATTATCTTCAGAACCTGCCATATCTGAGCGTATGTACTACCTCAACGCATGACATGGCTCCTATCAGGTTATGGTGGAAAGAAAAGAGAGAAGTGACTCAGAAATATTATAATTCCGTTTTATGGAAACAAGGTGCGGCGCCTGAAGATTGTACGGCAGATATTAGCTGGCAAATTGTATCGAACCATCTTAACTCTCCTGCAATGTTAGCTATTTTACCTCTTCAGGACTGGTTGTCGATCAGCGATAAACTAAAACGTCCGAATCCGGAAGAAGAACGGATTAATATTCCTGCTATATCGCAACATTACTGGCAATATAGAATGCATCTGACATTAGAAGAGTTGATCGGTGCCAAAGAATTTAATGATCAATTATTATCCATGATAGAATCATCGGGAAGGAAATAAATAACAAATATAAAGACCATGAAAAAAAATGTACTGATCTTATTTTTTATTTTATTCAGTTATTCAATCTTTGCGATTGAGGTAAAGAATGTCGAACCTGCTTTTTGGTGGGCCGGGATGAAAAACACTGAGCTCCAGGTTCTATTATATGGTGACAATATTGCAAAATCGGAAGTAAGCATTACATCTAAAACTACAAAAATAAAAGAAGTAGTAAAACTAGAAAGTTCTAATTACATCCTTCTATATCTGGATCTCTCCAATGCTACACCGGAAAAATTCGATATAATACTACAGCAAGGAAAACAAAAGAAAGCAATCCCTTACGAAATAAAAGAACGTAAACAAGATTCCTCTCAAAGAGTAGGATTCAATGCCAGTGATGTTCTGTATCTGATTATGCCCGACCGGTTTGCTAACGGCGACCCTTCAAATGATATTATTCCCGACATGCGTGAATCGAAAGTAGACAGAAATGGTCAGTATGCACGTCATGGTGGCGACTTTAAAGGAGTAAGCGATCATTTGGATTATATCCACGATCTTGGAGTAACGGCAATATGGTTCAATCCTGTACTGGAAAATGACATGAAGGAAGGTTCTTATCATGGTTATGCTTCCACTGACTACTATAAAGTTGACCGGCGCTTTGGAACAAATCAAGAATTCGTTGACTTGGTAGACAAGGTTCATGCAAAAGGAATGAAAGTCGTTATGGATATGATTTTCAACCACTGTGGCAGTGAGCACTATTTCTTTACAGACCGGCCTTCCAGAGATTGGTTCAATTTTCCGGACAAATATGTACAGACATCCTATAAGACGATGTCTCAGTTCGACCCGCACGCTTCTGATTTCGATAAAAATTTATCAGCAGACGGTTGGTTTGTAGAAACAATGCCCGATTTGAATCAACGAAATCCTCATGTAGCAAAATATCTTATCCAAAACAGTATTTGGTGGATCGAGTATAGCGGAATCGATGGAATCAGACAAGATACACACCCATATGCCGATTATGATATGATGGCGCAATGGTGTAAAGAAGTAACAGAAGAATATCCTGACTTTAACATAGTAGGTGAAACATGGTTGAACAGCAATGTCGGAGTAGCTTTCTGGCAAAAAGACAGTAAACTTGCTTTTCCAAGAAACTCCTATCTGCGTTCGGTTATGGATTTTCCCCTGACTGACATTATGAATAGCGCTTTCGATCAGGAAACAACAGACTGGGGACAAGGATTCTCCCGTATCCATGAATATCTGGCACAAGACATTGTATATGCCAACACAATGGAGTTGTTAATATTCTTAGATAACCACGATACATCCCGGTTCTACAAAAAAGAAGAAGATACATCGAATCTAAACCGTTACAAACAGGCTTTAGCATTCCTTCTAACCACACGTGGAATTCCTCAAATATACTACGGTACAGAAATCCTTATGGCAGCAGATAAAAGTGAAGGAGACGGTTATCTTCGCCGCGACTTTCCCGGTGGATGGGCCGGAGATAAAGTCAATGCTTTCGAAGCCGTAAACAGGACAGAAAAACAAAATGAAGTACTTGACTATACCCGCAAATTATTGAATTGGAGAAAAGGGAATGAGGTAATAGCAAAAGGAACTTTGAAACAATTCGTCCCATATGATGGAATATATGTGTACGAAAGAAAATATAACGACAAGTCTGTAGTTGTAATCTTATCCGGTTCAGATAGCGGGAAAACTATCAGCATGGAAAGATATAAAGAGATTTTGCCAAAGAGTCAGGCAAAAGATCTAATCAGCGGAAACACTGTAAGTTTGAGCGAAACTTTAACTATTAGTCCGAGAAATGTATTGATATTAGAATTTTGATTACTTTTATAAAAGTATAATCAAATTCTATGGTCATGAAGAAAGGTCCTCTTACAATCAAAGACATAGCTAAGGATTTAAATATTTCGCCATCTACAGTATCGCGTGCCCTGAAAGATAATCCGGACATTAGTCTGGAGACTAGAAAAATGGTGCAGGAGTATGCGAAACAGCATAAGTATAAACCAAATACGCTCGCTCTTAACCTAAGGACACAGCATAATAACATTATCGGGGTAATTGTTCCTGAACTGGCCAATCACTTTTTTTCGGGTGTACTTTCGGGAATGGAAACTATAGCCGAAGACAGGGATTATCATATAATTGTCTGCCAATCACAGGAAGATTATAAAAAAGAGCTTCGGAATGTTCAAACTCTAATCAAAGCAAGAGTATGTGGAGTACTGATTTCGCAATCGAAGACTACAACCAAGTATGACCATTTTCAGGAATTACTGGACAATGATATTCCTGTCCTGTTTTTCGATAGAATTTGTACAGGTATCAACAGTGACAAAGTAGTAGTCGACGATTATTCCGGAACACTCACCGCCGTGGAGTATATGATTAAAACAGGTTGTAAGCGTATAGCCTTCTTTTCCGCGCCTCTGCATCTTGAAATATCAAAAAACCGGAAGAACGGATACCTGGATGCTTTACGCAAATACCATATACCGGTAGAGGAAAACTTGATACGGATAGCGGACACTAAGAAGCTCGGATATGAAAGAGCTATGGAAATATTGCGGGAACCTAACCATCCGGATGCATTTATGGCAATGAATGACTATACCGCTTCGGGAATACTGCTTGCGGCGAAAAAGCTGGGGCTGAAAGTGCCGGAAGAAATATCGATTTTCGGATTTTCAAACTCCAATATATCTCAGGATACCGACCCTATGCTGACAACTATGGATCAACACCCTCAGGAAATGGGGATGGAAGCTATGAAATTGATTTTGGAGAAAATAGAGAATCCTGAAAACACTTCGAGGAAAAATAAAATAATAAAAACATCGCTGATAGCAAGGCAAACAACAAGGAAGCTACCTGGCGACAAAATGCAATAAGAGTAAACAAATACCATAACCATGAAACAAAAACCGACACTCTCTTTTTGGCAAATCTGGAACCTCAGTTTCGGATTTTTGGGTGTGCAAATAGCATATTCGCTACAGAGTGCGAATATTAGTCGCATTTTTGCTACCCTCGGAGCCGATCCTCATAATTTAAGTTATTTCTGGATACTGCCTCCACTAATGGGAATTATTGTGCAGCCTATTGTCGGGACATTGAGTGATCGTACATGGACTCGTTTTGGGCGTCGTATCCCATACTTATTTATCGGGGCTTTGGCATCTATCATTGTCATGTGTTTGTTACCTAATGCCGGTAGCTTTAATTTCGCTGTTGGTGGAGCAATGTTATTCGGACTTATTTCCCTTATGTTTCTCGACACATCCATTAATATGGCTATGCAACCTTTCAAAATGCTGGTTGGAGACATGGTAAATGAAAAACAAAAAGGATTTGCCTATTCGGTTCAAAGTTTTCTATGTAATGCCGGAAGTTTGGTAGGATACCTCTTCCCTTTCATATTCACATGGATAGGAATATCAAATATAGCAGCAGCAGGCGTTGTCCCCGATTCTGTTATTTATTCGTTTTATGTAGGAGCAGCGATACTCATTTTATGTGTTATATATACAGTTGTCAAAGTAAAGGAGATGCCTCCGCGCGAGTATGCTGAATTTCACGGTATACAGGAACAACCTGAAAAAAAAGAAAAATCTGATTTTATTACTCTACTAAAAAATGCCCCTAAAGTATTTTGGACAGTAGGTTTAGTCCAATTTTTCTGTTGGGCTGCATTTATGTATATGTGGACATATACCAACGGCGGTATAGCCGAAACTGTATGGAATACTACCGATGCTAAATCGGCGGCATATCAGGAAGCGGGGAACTGGGTAGGAGTGATATTTGCCGTACAGGCAATAGGCTCTGTATTATGGTCGATGGTTATTCCATTATTTAAATCCCATAAGACTGCATATGTAGTCAGCCTTCTACTGGGAGCAACAGGATTTATATCTACAATATTTGTCACAAACCAGTATGTGCTGTTCGGATCTTATCTGCTGATAGGATGTGCATGGGCTGCTATGCTGGCTCTTCCGTTCACCATTCTGACAAATGCCTTATCCGGCAAAAATATGGGGGCATACCTGGGATTATTTAACGGAACCATATGTCTGCCTCAGATCTTTGCGGCTGCTCTAGGTGGTGTAATATTAAAATATGTTGCAGGCACGTCCATTATGATGCTTGTTATAGCAGGAGTTTTATTGATTTTAGGAGCTATTTCGGTCATTTTTGTAAAAGAAACGTTAGGAGAGAAAGAGCTCAAACCCGAATCGGTAAAATAAGAACATTCCAAACTATAAAATACAGGAGGCTTGCTAAAATTATTAGTAAGCCTCCTGCCGTTATATATTAACTATTAAGATTATAATCCGTTATATACGTCCACCATATAACCGTAGTAATCGCGGATCTCGCCATAATGGCGATTCTGATGACGCTTGCGGGCATCTTCCACCGTTTCTTTCAATATATGGTCGACATCCTTTATTTCCTTGCCAGGATCAAGGTATTCCACAAATTTATCCGCTTTATCCATAGCTTCGCCTACATACTCATAGAAACGTTCAAAATGACTTTCGCCATTCTGCCCCTTTGCTAAAGAAGCCTTAATTGCCGGAGTCATCACTTTATCCTTCTCCAGCGATTTGCGTATCGCCGATATATCAGCCTTTATCGCCTCTGCGTCAGGTTCGTCCTCGCGGCACTTTGACATCAGTTGGGACACCGCGCTCAGGTTGTTTTTCATTGGTATCACTACCGGAGCCAAAGGATGTGTCTTAAGTATTACTAACTCGGCCCTGTCTCCGGCGCTTGATGCCAAATTCATAGTTTTATTGAACAGGTTGTTTATCTTTTTATAGGAAGCTAGATACGCATCACGTAACGCCACATAACCGGAATATTGACTATCATCCTCAAGATATTTCTTCTCTGTAAAATAAGCCTGTACATTCTGGCAACACGCTTTTGCTGTTTCAAACTCCTTGTTTATATTATCGATGCCTTCTATTATAGCTGCCTTTTCAGGAAATACCGGAGCAAGGTTCGCTTTAGCTTTCATCTTATCAGCCAGATCGGCGCGTAATACCCTTATATTTGCGCATGAAGCGCCATGCGCCGAACCTTTAGGATTTGCGGCTACGGAAGCCATCGTATTTTCAAAGCGTTCCAGGCAATCCCGGACATCCCTTACTTCACTCAACTGGTCGTTGTATATATCAACTACAGCATTGGTCATTTCGATAATCTTCCCGGCAGTAGCCTTAGTCATTGCCGCCGCTCCCGGCTTAGTTGTAGCCGTAGATTTTTTCTGGGCGGAGGTGTTTATAGCAGTCAGAGATAATACTCCTGCTAAAATGAACAGATAATATTTTTCCATATTTTATTATTTTTTAATTCAAACACCCTGTAAATTTAATATATTTCTCCTATATTGAACAACACTATAATTTATTTTCTTATCAATTACCCAACATATATCTTTTGGGGATTCTATTCAATAAATTACCCAAAAACTAGTCTATATTAGGTCATTGTCACTATCTTTATACCAACTTTTCTTTTTGAACTTATATATAAAATTATAATCTATGAGAAATAAACTATTATTATTTACAGCTATTACTATAGCTTTAGCAAATTACTCTTGTAAACCGAAAGTACAGGAAGAAAATGCACCGCAAGAAAAATGTACGGTCAAACATCCCGATTGGACTCGCAATGCTGTTATATACGAAGTAAATGTAAGGCAATACACCAAAGAGGGTACTTTTGCAGCCTTCGGGCAACATCTGCCACGGCTGAAAGAACTGGGTGTGGATGTGCTTTGGTTTATGCCTGTGCATCCTATTTCTGAGAAAAATCGTAAAGGTACGCTTGGCAGTTACTATGCTGTGAAAGATTATACGGAAATCAATCCTGAATTTGGCACAAAAGAAGACTTTAAACAATTAGTAGATAAAGCTCATGAAATGGGTTTCAAAGTCATTTTAGACTGGGTGGCTAACCATACGGGAGGTGATAATGTGTGGCTTGCGCAACATCCTGACTGGTATGTACAAGATGAAGCCGGAAATCCTAAAAGCCCTTATGACTGGACTGACACATACGAACTGAATTACGACAATAAAGATATGCGGGCTGCTATGACCGACGCATTGAAGTATTGGATAAAGAACTTTAATATAGATGGTTATCGTTGCGACATGGCTCATGAAGTACCAACCGACTTTTGGAATGATGTCCGAAAAAGTCTTGACAGCGTAAAACCGGTTTTCATGCTGGCTGAATCAGAAAATTATGATTTACTGGAACATGCTTTCGATGCTAATTATTCATGGGAACTTATGCATATGATGGCAGATATTTACAAAAAAGAAAAGACAGCCGACGATATTGCTACATACATTCAAAAGCTGGATACGATAAAATGCCCTGACGGATATAAAATGAATTTCCTAACCAACCATGACGAAAATTCCTGGAATGGAACTGAATTTGAACGATATGGAAAAGACATTGAAGCGTTTGCCGTACTCACTTATACGCTGAATGGCATGCCTATGATCTACACAGGACAGGAAGTTGGTATGAAAAAACGTTTGTCTTTCTTCGAAAAAGACATGGTACCTTCATGGACAGAGAATGCGACTACAAAATTCTATAAGAAGCTGAATGAGTTAAAACATACAAATATGGCTCTTATTGCGGGACAGGGAGGTGAATTTAGAAGATATCAGACATCAGCAAACAAAGAATTGCTAATCTTCTCAAGAACACAAGGAGGGCGAGAAATAATGGTATTGCTTAACCTATCTGATAAAAATATCACTTATGCGAGCAACGATGCTTTGAATAAAGGTGGTTATACTGATTATTTCACAGGAGCAAAAGTCAATAATATCCCTACATCGCTGAAAGCATGGGAATATAAAGTTTTAGTAAAATAATAAGAATCGGACATAAAACAAGAAAGGTCTCCAACAACAGGAGGCCTTTTGTTTTCTGTTTAAAAAGCTTCAGTTGATTCCATTCTATAATAATCTTTGGTGCACAATTCCCAATACGCCTTACTTTTTAATATCTTTGCATCAAAATAGATTACAAAAGATGCCTTCATTCAGAGATACATCGGAAAGAGCTAAAATTCCTGCACAACGTTTTGCCGATCTTATTTTAGATATGGGTACATATCTTCTTGCTTCGGGGGCTCATTGTGGGCGGCTCAATAGCAATCTTGGACGGTTAGCTACAGCATGGGAATTCGAAATGAATATGAATCCTACGTTCAAGGGGCTTTTAGTTACAGTAAAGGACTTAAATGACCCATCTAATATAATTACGTGCTATAAAAGTTCGCCTGCCCATAATGTACATTTGGCCGTATTGACAGATGTTTCGCACTTGTCGTGGAAAGTACAGGAAGAAAAACTTTCCATTACAGAGGTAGAACGGGAGTTTGCTAAGATAAAGGCCAAACCTCATTATAATGATATTATAATCGCCATCGCTGTTGGATTATCCTGTGCCGGATTATGTTTATTTTCTTTAGGAGACTGGATCAATGCATTGATTACTCTTTCTGCTGCATTTATAGGATACATCGTAAAAGTCCTTTTCTCAAATCGAAAATACAACCCCATGATCTGCATCTCCATAGCAGCGTTCATAACGACTCTTATTACAGGACTTGGAAAATTATATGGAATTGGGGCTCATCCCGAGGCAGCTATGGCGACAGCAGTCCTGTATCTTATTCCGGGCGTGCCTCTTATCAACTGTGTAATCGATCTTATCGAAGGCTATTTAGCCTCTGCTATCAACAGGGCTTTATTCGGAGGATTTATCCTCTTATGTATTGCCGCAGGAATGACTTTATGCATCACCCTGATGGGTATCAGCAATTTTTAAAGTATGGAAGAACTTACTTTATTAAATATAGCGCGTGATTTCGGGATTGCTTTCGCAGTAGGTTTCTGCTGGGCTATCTTGTTTGGTTCGTCGAAACGCCTCCTCTGGGTTGCCGGATTGCTTGGTGGAATGGGGCACTGCATCCGTTTTATTTTGATTCAACTCGACTTCGGGCTGATAACTGCTACTCTCGCCGGATCGGTATTAATCGGGTTAGTAGGAATATATGCCGCACATAAAGTAGATAGTCCGCCTGTTGTATTCACAATGCCCGCGTGCATCACGATGATACCGGGTATGTTTGCCTACAAAACAATGCTTGCCGGAATAAAGATAACAGATCTGCCGACAGTAGAAGAAAATCCCCGTATACTGATAGAAATGTCACATAACCTGATGCTTACCATGTCATTGCTTTTTACATTGGCCATTGGAATCTGCATTGGCGCGCTATTATTCAGAAAATCAAGCGTAAAGAACATCTCACTAAAAGATGTAATAGGAAAAGGCTGAGACAGTAAACAGTCATCAGAAAACAGGAGTAAGTAGTAAGTGCTTAGAACTTAGAACTTTTTAACTCCTGCTTTTTTTAACTAAAATGTAACAAACTCTACAGTCAACAACTTGTACCTCGTATCTCGTCTACTCGTAACTGTTTAACTAAAATGTAACAAACTTCTACAGCCAACAGTTATCAGTCATCAGTTAACAACTCGTATCTCGTCTACTCGCAACTGTTTAACTAAAAAGTAACAAACTTCTACAGTTATCTTTTAGCCGTTAGCCCCTTTGCTTGCGCGGCTACTCTCTTTGTCATCCTGACCGCAGGGAAGGATCCCGATACCCGGGAGACAGGAGATGCTTCCTATCGTCAGCATGACAAACCAAAATTTAACTAAAAAGTAACAAACTTCTACACTCATCAGTCAACAGTCATCAGCCAACAACTCGTACCTCGTATCTCGTCTACTCGTAACTTTTTAACTAAAAAGTAACAAACTTCTACACTCAATTAGCCATTAGCTGTTAGCCGTTAGCTTATAGCCTTTACCGCTTCGCGCCATTGTTGACTGTTACTGTCGCTTCGCGCCATTTTCAAATTTTCAAATTCGCTAATTTTCAAATTATCTATTATAGATAAAACCAGCGCCGGACAATGTTTCACTTCTCGTTTCCCATTTGTAACTCATAACTCGGATTCTGTCGCTTCTTCTGTGCTAACCGTACGATCCACCTCGATACTAAAAAGGCCACTATCTGTGTGAAAATGATAAATACCCCTGACGGGACATCTAAAATAGCAGATAGAAATAATCCTACAATACAGCCGAAGAAGCCAATCACGATAGACAGAAGAATCATCTTCACGAAATTGGATGTAAACAGGTTTGCTGTCATTTGAGGGACTGTAAGTATCGACATTAATAAAACAATACCCACAAGACGAATGGACAGAACAATCGTGATGGCAATTCCCATCATCATTGTATATTTAATCAGGTTGACGGGAAGATTGCGGGTCTTTGCAAAATCAGGATCAAAAGCCGCAAAAAGTATTTGCCGTCCGAATAATGTAAAAACAAGAACCAAGACCAAAGATAAAATAGCCAGATATACAATATCGGGAATCGTTATAGTCAGGATATTGCCAAAAAGATAGTCGGATAAATTAGGGGCAAAGCCCGGCTTAAGATATATAAATATTATACCCACAGCCATTCCCAACGACCAGAAAGAACCGATTGCCGAATCCTCACGCACACCTTGCCTTGAAGATAGCCATTCGATACCAAAGGCTGACAGGATAGAAAAAATCATCGCAGACAGGATTGGATTCCAACCAAAATAGAATCCCATGCCAATACCTCCTAACGAAGCATGAGTAATTCCACCACTGATAAAAACCAATCTGCGAACTACTACATAAGAACCGATAATTCCGCATGCTATACAAGCAAACAAGCTACCGAGCAATGCATTCTGGAAAAAAGTATATGACAAGAGATCGAAAAATTCCATTAATTCTCTTCTTTTTTATTTACAACCAAATTTACCGACTTAAGCCCATGATAGCGGGCATATGCCTTATTTGTCAATCCATTCGGATCATTAGTCAGATCCCGGATAAAATATTTTTTCTCATTAATTACAGGCATTGCCTTTGTAAAAACAACAGAGTCTATACCTTTGTTCTTCTGCTCCTCGATATATAACTCCCGTTCCGCGAATACAGTATTTACCCCGTATAAATCGCGGGTCGCTTTATAATAGCCATTCAGAAACAGCAAGAGAAATATAACCATTACACCTGTATTCAGATATCTGAAATATGCCTGAGAGAAGTCAATATTGGCATATATAATTCCAATTGGTATAAGAAACAAAACGATAATACCAAAAAGTGAGCGTTCCGGAAATATTAATGATCCAATCATAGCTCCCAAAGCTATAAATCCGGTAGTAATAAAAAGAATCGAACTTCGCACATTTATCTTTATGGATTCAGCGTTCCTCGGATACCTGTTATAAACGCATAACAGCAACACATATATACCCAACAGTGGCATAATATAATGGAAGAAGTATCTGAGAATGTTCTTTATTCCTATCCACAAAGCTTTCAAAAAAGTAATATCGTGCCATCCGTAAGTAGTTTTAACTTCTTCGAGACGAGCATAATTCCCGGGAGCCAAAAGTAAAAACGCCGCCCCGGTCAATGTACCTGCCAGACCGGCAATAGCCCACTTAGGTATTGCCATCTTCTGTGAATGCGATTTAAACAATAGCAGCACTATAAAAAAGATCAGGGCTATCGCCATATTTTCGTTTGTCCATCCGGCGACAACACCGCAAAGAAAGAATAAAACGACCTTGAACAGATTACCTGATGATTTACCTGAGCGATAATATTTATAATAAGGATACATAAACAAAAAAACAATCGCTCCTCCCCACAGATAGTTTACGCTTCCGGTTTTCCAGATAACTGTCTCGAAAAAAGCAGGTTGTGAAAACCAAATCAGCAAGCTAAAAAGAATAAAGACAAAAGGATTTACTTTATTATCCCTGTTCGTTATTTTATATAATACATAAATGAAAATAACAAAAGCGAACGAATTAAGAACGCAAATAACCGGGAAATCCATCATCAGCAAAAGTTGATCTATCGCATGGACAATACTCCGGCCTCCCCACACGAAATAATGATTATACTGCGAATCGAAGATATCAAATAACGAACCTACCCTGATATACTTGTCGTTATATACAAAACTGTAAAACCAATCGTCGGCAAATAATGGATAAAGCTTATTCAGAATAAAAACCAGAATAAAAACGCTACAAACACTTGTAACAAAAAGTATTTGCGTTTTCTTACCTGATGTTTTAGTCCGAATCATACCAAATTAGCTCCTAAAAATTTACGGATCAACGCGGCGTCCTCACCTCGCCTTTCAACATACGACATTAACTGATCTTCGAGAATATTCCCTATGTTGAAATATTTTGACGCAGGATGCGAAATCAGAATGCCACTCACCGACGCGTTCGGTATCATCACTCCGTTTTCCGTGAGTTCAACACCTATTTCAGCCGATTGCAATAAATCATGGTTTAACAAGAAATTTATAGACTGATCAGGGATAGACGGATAACCCACAGCCGGGCGGATACCCTGATATTTCAACGCGAACATTTCATTCACAGTGATATCTTCACCGGCAGCAAAACCCCAATAGTTTTTCCTGATTTTAGCATGAAGCCATTCGGTTGTAGCTTCTGCTAATCGATCAAGCACCGATTTCAGCAACAATACCTTATATTCGTCGCCTCGTCTTTCATATTCACTCATCAGTTCATTAGCGCCTATTCCGGCCGTTACTGTAAAACCTCCGACATAGTCTTTTACCCCGGATGATTTTGGAGCAACAAAATCACATAGAGACAGATATTCTCCCTTGCCATTTTTCTTTTGCTGACGAAGCATCGGAAAGCGGATACCGTTTATGTACAAACATTCATCTTCACTATAAACTTCAAAAATACCGAATACGGCATTAATGTACTCAGCCTTATTCTGTATCAACTGGTTAATCAAAGCCTTAGCATCTTTATAGAGACGCATACCTTCGGATGCTTTTTCCCGTTCCTCTTCCGGGAAAGAACTAAGCCACGTAGCCCGGCATGACGGACAGTCGTCGATATTTTGTATTGAGGCATAGCGCGCGGACAAGTTCCATGAATGGAAAAAGAATTTCCAATCTATATAAGGAACAATTTGCCCTACCGGAATGGCTTTTAATATCTGCCGATTTGCGACTTTCGGCTCAGGAGACTTATAATCTGCCCAATCTATTTTCATTCCTTTATCCAACACCTCAGACAAAGGCAACAGATCTGCTTTTTTATCTCCTGCCGTTTCGCGTAAAGAATTATATTCCTGCTTTACTTCGTTTATATAATCTTCTTTCGTTTTCGGATTAATCAACTTACTCACTGCTGAAGGAGCCTGAGAAGCATCTTTTACATACACTACCGATCCATTGTTATATTTCGGGTCTATCTTTATCGCAGTATGCAGCTTGGATGTCGTAGCGCCGCCGATCATCAATGGAATAGAAAACCCTGCTTTTTCCATCTCATAGGCAACGATACTCATCTCTTCCAGCGATGGAGTGATCAATCCGCTTAGACAAAGTATATCGGGTTGTTCTTCTTTTACTTTTTGGATGATAACTTCCGGAGGAGTCATCACTCCTAAATCGATCACTTCGTAATTATTACATGCCAGAATAATGGCTACAATATTTTTACCAATATCGTGTACATCGCCTTTAACAGTAGCTATCAGAAGTTTTCCCGCTTTGTTGCTTCCCGCGGCAGATGCTTTCTGAGCCTCTAGTGTAGGTTGAAGAATAGCCACGGCACGCTTCATTGTACGGGCAGTTTTCACAACCTGAGGTAAGAACATTTTACCGGCGCCAAACAGGTCTCCGACTTTGTTCATTCCCTCCATCAAAGGTTTATCTATAATATCCACAGCTTTGGGATATACCTTCAAGGCCTCTTTCAAATCCTCTTCCAGATAATCGCTGATACCTTTCATCAAGGCATATTGAATACGCTCATCGAGAGGAAACGACCGCCACTCTTCTACTTTTTGTTCTGTATGGCCTAGCTTCTCATTCTTGACCTTCTCGGCATACTCGATTAGTTCATCAGTAGCTTCCGCCCTGCGGTTAAAGATTACATCTTCAACTAGATTCCTTAGCTCGAGAGGAATATCGTCATACACAACCGATTGTCCGGGATTAACAATTCCCATATCCATACCACGCTGAATAGCATAGTATAAGAATACGGCATGCATAGCTTCGCGGACATAATCATTCCCCCGGAACGAGAAAGAAAGATTACTAACCCCGCCACTGATTTTCGCATGAGGGAGGTTTTCTTTTATCCATGTTATCGTATCAAGATAATCGACAGCATAATTGCGATGCTCTTCTATGCCTGTGGCTATTGCCAGAATATTAGGGTCGAAGATTATATCCATTGGGTTAAATCCGTCATTTACCAACAGATTGTATGCCCGTTGACAAATTTCTTTTCTGCGAGGAAAAGTATCGGCCTGCCCCGTTTCATCAAAAGCCATGACAATAACCGCTGCCCCATATTGCCGGACAAGCCGTGCCTGATGCAGAAATTCTTCTTCTCCGTTTTTCAGGGAGATGGAATTTAAAACAGGTTTTCCCTGCACACATTTCAATCCGGCTTCGAGCACTTCCCATTTCGACGAGTCGATCATCACAGGAATACGCGACACATCGGGATCGGAAGCCATCAGGTTGAGGAAAGTGGTCATTTCCTTTACTCCATCGAGTAAGCCTTCATCCATATTCACATCGAGTATCTGTGCTCCGTCTTCTACTTGTTTATGCGCAATGGTAAGAGCTTCTTCATACTTTCCCTCTTTGATCAGGCGGAGAAACTTGCGGGAACCTGCGACATTGAGCCGTTCCCCAACATTTATAAAGTTGATCTCAGGTTTTGCTTCCAGCAGCTCTAATCCCGACAACCACATATATTTAGGTTTATCCGCCGGTTTGTGAGGCGTTGCTCCTTTTACTATCTCAGCATATTTAGCTATATGGTCGGGAGTAGTACCACAGCAACCTCCAAGAATATTTACCAAACCTTCATTCACATAGTCTTTAATCTGCCCCGCCATTATTTCAGGCGTTTCGTCATACTCTCCAAATTGGTTGGGTAGTCCGGCGTTCGGATGTGCCGAAATAAAGCCCGGAGCCATCTTTGCCATTTCTCTCAGGAAAGGCTTCATATCCGATGCTCCAAAGGAGCAGTTAAGACCAATGGAAAGAAAATCGATATGACTGACAGAAGCTAAGAATCCTCCGATCGTCTGTCCTGATAATGTACGTCCACCCTTGTCCGATAATGTCACCGATATCATTATTGGTAAATCGACCTTTCTTTCTTTGCGCACTTCTTCGGCTGCAAACAGAGCCGCTTTGGCATTCAGGGTATCGAATATAGTCTCTATCAACAGCAAGTCCACACCTCCGTCTACCAGACCTTCTATCTGCTCTTTGTAAGCAACGCGAAGATCATCGAAAGTCACAGCACGAAAGATAGGATTTTCCACCTTCGGGCTCATCGATGCTGTTTTATTAGTCGGCCCTATCGATCCGGCTACAAAACGAGGCTTGTTGGGATTTCGCTTTGTATATTCTGAGGCTATTTCTTTAGCTATTCGGGCTCCCTCTTTATTTATTTCTTTAGCCAGATACGACATATCGTAGTCTGCGAGCGATATGGAAGTACCATTGAATGTATTGGTTTTTGTAATATCAGCACCTGCATCGAGGTATCTGCGATGAATATCCGCGATTACATCGGGGCGCGTATAATTCAGCAACTCGTTATTCCCTTTTTGCAATACAACAACATCCCGGAAACGTTCGCCCCGGAAATCGTCTTCGGTCAGTTTATATTGTTGTATAAGACTGCCCATTGCCCCATCGAGTATCAGGATTCTCTCTTTAAGTATATCTTGTATCTTTTGCATTAAAATTTATTTATTTTCTGAATCAATAATCTTTACAGAATTTACACCCATATATCATCCAGAATGATGGGGAAATAATGATTCAGGGCATATATACCTATAAATAGTAGTACAGATGCCAGAATGATATTTCTTTGTTCTGAGACAATCCTCTTTAGCTGTGACATATTCTGATTAAAACTTCATAGCACGGTCCATAGCGCGTTTATCATCTTTCTCGCGAAGAGATTGACGTTTATCATACTGTTTTTTACCACGGGCAACAGCTATTACAACTTTCGCCAAGCCTCTTTCGTTTAAGAAAAGACGGGTCGGCACAATCGTATATCCGGTTTCTTTAACTAAACGCTCTATTCTTTTCAGTTCTTTCTTATTCAATAATAGCTTACGGTCGCGGCGGGCAGCATGATTATTGTACGAACCATAAAAATATTCGGCTATATACATATTACGCACCCACAGTTCATTCTTTTCAAACATGCAGAAAGTATCTACCAGACTAGCTTTACCTAAACGGATCGACTTGATTTCTGTTCCTGTAAGTACAATTCCGGCAGTGAAAGTTTCAACAAACTCATAATCGAAACCGGCACGTTTATTCTTTATGTTGATTGATGGTTGAGTCATAATTAAGCTCAAGATATATTTAAACTTACAAAAATAAGAAATATCAGCATTAGATAGTCCTATTTGTTCACTTCTTTCGGTAGAAAAAAAGAAGCTGTCCTAAAAGAAAAAATACTCGTCATTGCGAACAAAGTGAAGCAATCCAGAATATTGATTATTAATGGATTGCTTCGGGCTATTGCCCTCGCAATGACGTGTAAAAGACCTTTTGGGACAGCCTCTTCTCTTTTTTTACTCTTTTACTATTTTTCCCTTATTATAATATTTATCGGTGTACCGGACAAATCCCAATTATCACGGATACGGTTTTCCAGGAAACGTTTGTACGGATCTTTAATCCATTGCGGAAGATTACAGAAAAACACAAACGTAGGAACATGCGTATTCGGCAACTGAGTTATATATTTAATTTTTATATACTTCCCTTTATTTGCCGGAGGAGGCGTATGTTCAATGATAGGCAACAATACCTCGTTCAGTTTATGAGTCGGAATTTTAGTTTCCCGGCGGGCATAAACTTCTTTCGCTACTTCCAATACTTTCAGAATACGCTGCTTGGTAAGTGCAGATGCAAAAATTATTGGGAAATCCGTAAACGGCGCCAATCTGTTACGGATGGCTGCTTCAAAGGTTTTAATGACCACCTGCTCCTTATTTTCCACCAAATCCCATTTGTTTACACAAACGACCAAACCTTTACGGTTTTTCTGTATCAACGAGAAAATATTCATATCCTGACTCTCTATACCTTGTGTAGCGTCTATCATCAACACACACACATCAGAATTTTCTATTGCCTTTATAGAGCGGATTACCGAATAATATTCGAGATCTTCGGTCACTTTCCCTTTCTTGCGAATACCGGCAGTATCAACAAGGTAGAAGTCCATCCCAAACTTATCGAACCTGGTATAAATAGAGTCGCGGGTAGTTCCTGCAATATTGGTGACAATGTTTCTTTCTTCTCCGATAAGTGCATTTACGAAAGATGATTTCCCTGCGTTCGGACGTCCCACGATAGCAATACGGGGTATTTCCTCCAATGGCTCATACTCTCCTTTTTTCGTAAATTTGGTCAAAATAAGATCCAACAGATCACCTGTTCCCGCACCGTTTATTGCCGAAATATTAATAGGATCACCTAATCCTAAGGCATAAAACTCCGCCGATTCGGCATGTTGCACAAAGTTATCGGCCTTGTTAGATACAAGAAGTATCGGTTTTTTAGACCGACGCAACATATTGGCTACCGATGAATCCAAATCGGTAAGGCCATTGGTTACATCTACCAAAAAAAGAATAACATCTGCCTCCTCAATGGCTATTGAAACTTGCTTATTTATCTCGCTTTCGAATATATCGTCTGAATTAACAACCCATCCTCCGGTATCTACAAGGGAAAATTCCTGCTTCCCCCACTCTACTTTTCCATACTGGCGGTCGCGTGTTGTGCCCGATGTTTCGTCAACGATAGCCTGACGGCTTTCAGTCAGACGGTTGAACAGCGTCGACTTTCCTACATTCGGACGGCCTACTATAGCTACTAAATTTCCCATAAATAATAATCCTAATCTGTGAATTTGTGCAAAGGTACGTTTTTTTTCGGATTATACTTTAAACAGAAAAGGTTTGCCTTGAGCAAACCTTTATCATTATAACATTTTTCCTTTTTATTTAAAATACGAATCCCGGGTACAAACGATCAATGTATCGGCTTTTTTTTCCATACCGGACAATTCTTTAAATGGTGTATTTATCGCAGCCTCCTCCACTGTGTAAGACTCTTGGGATGGCCCACGGAAACGCTGTATCGCACCTCCATTTTGCTTATATGCTACATAATTTTGCCGGACAGTGACATTGCCCGTATTTCCATAACCGAAATATTGCCAAAGTCCATCATTGTAAATATACAATAATCCGTTTTCAAATTTATAAGGGCTACTTTCCGAAATACTCACCTGTCCTACCAAAATGCGATTTGCATCAAATGAGATCATAGCATTTGTAAAAGATTCCATTACTGCATTAAAATATCTTACCGAGTCTACTTTCTTATTAATTAATACGCCACCATTATCAGAACCTGCATATACTTCAAACTTAATATATTTCGAGTTCTTATATCGTAATGAGTTTGTATCATCATCGTTTCCACAGGCATGAAAAAATACCAAAGTAAGTCCCAATAATAATATATTTCTAAAAAGATTTATTCTATACATCATTGAAATAGATATTTTACATTACACCAAACGATAGTATCTCCATCTGCTTTTAAATCATCCAATGAAGTGTATTTAGTCAACGGCAACGAAGCCATATCTTTTTTATAATCGAACGGCTGATCAGATATAACGACCGTATCTCTATAAACATCCGGAGCTACTACATAGGGATACATAACCAAACTTAACCGGCGGTAAAGACTATCGCGATTATTCCCCATAGCAGCAAATAAATAAGTACCATCTGTTTTTATAGCAAAAAGGGAATCATTACGGTAAGCATACTTTGAAACAATCTTCCGTCTACTTCTCGATTCCGGATACTGATACGTTATCAAATCGCCATTAAACTGGATACTAAGCGAATCATGTAAAAGGTGATTATAAAGTCCTGCAAAGTAGTGACGGGCAAGTTCTGTCCTTTTCAGATTATTGTATTGCACATTTACAGGGCCGGCAGCTTCACCCGCATATATAGCAAGACTTGAAAGATCTCTATAACGAACTTTATAAATATAATCTTCCTCACTATCACTACTACAAGCTGTAAAAACAAGACAGAGAAGTACAACCAGGCATACTATTTTTTTCATTTTCAACTTTGTTTTCTGCTTGTAAAGATAATCAAATTCCCTTTTTCTCTTGAGCCTGTATCGTTATTTATATATATCGAGTCCTGCAACAAAATAAATATCTCCACCATCTGCTGTTTCCAACGGTTCCAGTTTTAAATAACGAGATTCAACCTCCTCCGATAAACTTACATATTGTACGACAGGACTATTTGCAATATTATTAAACATCGCATTCTCTTTAAGCTTCGTCCAATTCTTACCATCAGTACTAATATAGAAATTATATTTCAAGATATTCGAAGATTGTTCTTTGGACAGAGGAGTGTAAGAAAAACTACTAAACTTATAATTATTACCCAAATCGACTATCAGCGGTGTATTCTTTTCTATTTTCAAGAAATAAGCACCGTCCTCATTCGTGATCGCGGATTCTAAAGATTGGGGCGATATTAACGTCCAGTCTTTTATATCTATTTTATTCTTATTATCTACGACCTTTTCTGTAACAATAAGTTCCGGCGCATTATAAATTCCGACGGTGCTGATAACCGGACAAGCTAAAGCTTTAAATTCGATTTTCAGCTTCCTGGCAGATATGGCAGGAAAACGTAATATACGCTTATATCCTATTGTTGTTTCTTTAGCCAAATCTATCCAAGCTTTCGCATTTGCATCCCAAAATTTAACAGTAAAGGATTCAACGCGCTGCCCTGAAGGAATATATTCCTGCAACAGTAACCTATTGATAGTTTGGGCCTTCTTCAGATCAATTTCAATTGAAGGATTCAATTCATTGTCATTGGTCGTCCAGTAAGTATCGTAGTTATCGTCAAGCACATTGTATGCCTCGAATCTATTCCATGAGTCTGAACCTTTTCTGGTATTGCTCGCTTTTACTGAAGCCTTTATTGCCAGGTTGTCTGCAAAAGTTTCCTCTCTCGCCCTGCGAAACTCCATCAGACGGGTGGAATCGGCGGCATGAATACGTCCACTACGGTCAGGAGGTACATTCAGCAACAGGTTCGAATTACGTCCTATTGATGTATAGTAAATATCCATCAGTTTTTCCACCGATTTTACTTTATCATTTGTTTCCGGGCTATAGAACCATCCCGGACGAATAGAAACATCAGTTTCGGCAGGAACCCATGCTTCCCCTCCCTGATCTCCTGTATTCAAAATCTTTGCAGGCGGAGCAGCCCTTCCCGGACCAAATCCGGTTATATTTAATGTAGACCAGTTTGTTTCTCCTGCTACGCCCCGTTCATTTCCCATCCAGCGGCATCCCGGACCCACATCGCTAAATATTATGGCCTGAGGCTGGTTACGATATACTGTTTCATGGAACAAATCCCAGTTATAGACCTGCTTCTTCCCGCCATGACCTTCACCATTGGCGCCATCGAACCATTGCTCAAAAACTTCTCCATACGAGGACAAGACTTCATTCAGTGTGTTCGCAAATATCTGATTATATTGAGGTGTACCATAGTCGGGGTGGTTCTGATCCCACGGGGATAAATAAACTCCGAATTTTAGTCCATACTCACGACAGGCATCGGATAGTTCTCTCAAAACATCTCCCTTTCCATCTTTCCAGGGACTTTCACGTACAGTATGTGTGCTATACTTACTAGGCCACAGGCAGAAACCATCGTGATGCTTTGCTGTAATGATTATTCCCGTCATACCGGCAGCTTTGGCTGTTGCCGCCCATTGACGGCAGTCAACGTCAGTCGGGTTAAATACCTTCGGATCTTCTTTCCCGTTGCCCCACTCTACATTAGTGAATGTATTCGGACCGAAATGGATAAACATATAATACTCCATTTTCTGCCAATCTACCTGATACTTAGTAGGTAAAACACCGTATGGTTTAACAGAATTATTCTGCGCAACAGAGAATAAAGAGACAACCAAGAATAGTAATAAAATGAACTTTAAATTTGTTTTCATGTAGTATGTTTAGGATAAAAATCGCCTCTAAGGTAATCATTTAATTAGTTTTATCAAAACAAAAAGAAGCCGTCTCAAAAGTATTTTTAACTATCTCTTGTCATGTTGAACGGAGTGAAACATCTCGTGTCCGGAGGAATGAGATCCTTCGTTGCACTCAGGATGACAAAGAGAGTAACACACGTTGATAGTGTTGTTTTACTTTTGGGACAGCCCCTTTTTAATTTATTTTAATAAGAGATTATCCTACTGATACAAGGATAACCCCTTCCAGCACAGAATCACCTTTATTTACACAAACTTCTGTTATTTTTCCATCTTGAGGAGCTTGGATAGCATTTTCCATTTTCATAGCCTCAAGCATCACTACCGTCTGACCTTTTTTCACTTCGTCGCCAACGTTTACCAATACATCGATAATGATACCGGGAAGTGGAGATTTCACACTACCTGCACCGCCACCGCCTGCGGGTTTAGTTGCAGGCGCCGAAGCTGTAGCTTTAGGCGCGGGAGCCGCAGTTGCAGCTACCGGGGATTTCACTGTCGGACGGGAAACAAGGGTAACTTCCTCATTATTTACCAACTCTACTTTGTAGTTAGCTCCATTTACAGCTACTTCTGCAAGAGAGTCATCCATTTTATTTACGGCAACAACGTATTCTTGACCGTTAATTCTATATATGAATTGTTTCATAATAATTTCTCTATTTTTTATTTTCTAACTGGCATTTGAAGCATTAAAGAACTTCTATCTACCCATGGCAGATTATCTTGCGATACATGTTTAGTAGTCAAAACATTGCTCTCCACATCGTGTTGATCCTGCATATCGTATATAGCCATTGCAATAGCGGCTAATACTTCTGTCGTTATATTTTGATCGCTCATCTTATTTTTTCTTTTGTGATGTTTAAAAATTTAATATTTAAAGATTTAATAATCAAAGTATTTGTTTAAATTGTTAAATCTTTAATTTTTAAAATTTCACTTTATGGATTATAGAGGCAAGTTATCATGCTTCTTAGCAGGATTAATTTGCTTTTTAGTTCTCAATTGTTCCAAAGCGCGGATTACACGGAAACGAGTGTTACGTGGTTCAATCACATCATCGATATAACCATAACGGGCAGCATTGTATGGGTTACTGAATAGCTTGTTATATTCCGCAACTTTTTCTGCTTTAACCTCTTTCGCTTTATCCCCGGCATCTTTAATTTCTTTTGCATAAAGAACCTCAGCAGCACCTTCACCACCCATTACAGCAATTTCTGCTGTTGGCCATGCATAGTTAAGGTCTCCGCGAAGTTGTTTACAGCTCATTACAATGTGAGATCCTCCGTAAGATTTACGAAGAGTTACAGTTACCTTAGGTACTGTGGCTTCTCCATAAGCATAAAGGAGTTTTGCACCATGAGTAATTACCCCACCGTATTCCTGGCCTGTACCCGGAAGGAATCCAGGAACGTCAACCAATGTCACCAATGGAATATTGAATGCATCACAGAAGCGAACAAAACGCGCGGCCTTGCGTGAAGCATTGATATCTAATACTCCGGCAAGATATTTAGGTTGGTTTGCGACTACACCAACAGATTGACCGTTCATGCGGGCAAATCCTACAATAATATTTTTAGCATAGTTGCCATGTACTTCAAGGAATTCTCCGTTGTCGACAACAGCGCCTATTACCTCGAACATGTCGTATGGTTTATTTGGATTGTCCGGTATAATTTCGTTCAACGAATCTTCCATTCTGGCAATCGGATCTGTACACTCTTTGCGAGGTGCTTCTTCCATATTGTTTTGAGGAAGGAAACCGTACAGTTGACGAATAAGAGATAAACCGTCATCTTCATTAGAAACAGAAAAATGAGCTACACCTGATTTTGTAGTATGAACGCTGGCTCCTCCAAGTTCTTCCTGTGTTACATCTTCACCGGTTACAGTTTTTACAACTTTAGGACCTGTAAGGAACATATAAGAAGTTCCTTCTGTCATCAAAGTAAAGTCAGTCAAAGCAGGCGAATAAACCGCACCACCGGCACATGGCCCAAATATACCTGAAATCTGTGGAACAACCCCTGAAGCAAGAATATTGCGCTGGAAAATTTCCGCATAACCGGCCAAAGCATTTACACCTTCCTGAATACGTGCGCCACCCGAGTCGTTAATACCGATTACCGGAGCGCCTACTTTCATTGCCATATCCATTACTTTACATATTTTCAACGCCATAGTCTCGGACAATGATCCTCCAATTACAGTAAAGTCCTGAGCAAATACGTAAACTAAGCGACCTTCGATAGTTCCACAACCTGTAACAACACCGTCGCCAAGGAATTTTTGTTTATCCATGCCGAAGTTTGTACTACGATGTTCAACGAACATATCGAATTCCTCGAAACTACCTTCATCGAGAAGGATAGCAATACGTTCGCGTGCTGTGTATTTGCCTTTTGCATGCTGAGCTTCTATTCTTTTTTCACCTCCACCAAGACGA
>BNXH01000017.1 GCA_025999435.1 Bacteroidia bacterium
GCCTCCGGCTATGTATGTGGATATAGCGTCGTGTACAGTGTAAGCCTCGGCACTCATCAAGTGTGTAGACCATACAAGAGGGTTGGCTTTGGCTGATTTTATGTAAGGAGAGAAATATTGTTTGCTGGCACAGGCTATTATTATAGCTTGGCGAGTTTTGCCATCCTTATTCTCAAAAGATCCCTGAACAGAAAAGTCCATCAATCCATTGTGCCCTACATAGGCTACGAGTTTTGCGTTTCCATTTATCCCAAGTATGTTTTTACCAACCATAATCGTATCTTTCTTTGCTCCGGAGCACGAATTCAAAAAATCTATCGTACACTCTTTGATATTTTGGCCATCATAAGCATCGGCTATTATATAATAGTTTTTCGTTTTATGTTTAAATACAACTCTCTCAAGGCGTATCTTGTCTACTTTTTTCCGGCTCACTTCCTGCCTGTGGAGCAGATACATTAGCATCAGGACGTTCTGCAGATATTACGACTTCGCCAAGACCGATAGATGTTTGCACAAGCTCAATATTTTGAGTAATATTTTGTGATAAAGAGATTTTTATACGCTTATTTTCAAATCCAATATAATCTACTTTTAATGTATAATCACCTTTGGGAAGAGTTAGGCTATATCTGCCCTTTTCATCAGAGGATACGCCACTCCCATTACGGTTTTCTATGATGATGGGAACCCCGATTAATGTCTCTTTTGTGCGCGAATCGACAACTGTACCGTTAATTTTGTACGTCTGTGCAAAAGACGAAGCAGGTAACAAAAAAAGGTGTAAAAGCCATAGAAATGTAACTCGAGTTTTCTTTGATAAAATAGTTGAATGTAATTGCATAATTAGTTTTAAATAATAATATTTATTCGCTTATGGTAAGCAGAATTTATACTTGATCTGAATTTTGATTCCATAGATAGAACTGCTAAAATAGACGTTTATTGTATTCCTGAAATTATTAATTTAACTCTCATAGTAGCATCTGTAATATACTTCATCTGAATACAACGCAAAAGTAAATTGAAAACTGTTGGCAGCCAATTAAAAACCGGTGAACATGTAATTTTTCCCGACGAGTTCGCAATAACATCAGCCCAAAAACATAAAAAAGTAACAAATGTAACAGAACGTTAAATATTCCTATCCTATTAAACCTCTTAAAATGAATAGCATCTAAACCATATAAAACATTAAAACAGAGAATTATGAAAAGATTATTTTTATCATTGGCTATTTTAGCATGTATATCATTAACAGCAACTGTTGATGCACAAAATAACAAACGAGGACATATCAAAAAAGGACAGGTTATGAAAATGAGAGCACATCGCGGCGATCGAATGAAAGATTTGAATCTGACAGACGATCAGAAGCAAAAGATTAAAGCTCTGAACGAAGAATATCGCACAAAAAATAAAGAAATAGCTCAACAGCATCTCGATGCACTCAATAAAATATATACTCCGGAGCAACAAGCTAAAATAAAAGATATGAGGAGTGACTTCAGAAAAGACCGTAAATTCACATTCGGTGATAAAAGAGGTAAAAGTAAACTGGATGAAACTAGCGTAGCAAAATTAAAAACATTAAGAGAAAATTTCGAAAAGGAGAAAAAAGCCGTAGAACTGAGTCGCATAGCTCCCGATGCTCAAAAAAAGAAAATATCAGAACTACGTGATAACTTTAGAAAAGAAAAACGTCAGATTTTAATGGATGGACGCAAAGCTAAAATTCAAGATAAAAAACCTGTATAACAATAGATTCTTATTTCTCAGAAATTTTAAGAAAATAAATCCCATTTTTCATTTTTTATTTCTATCTTTGTACTTCAGATATTCGCAAGAAATATGAGTATTTGAAATGAGAGAAAAAAAGACACAATATTTAATTATTATAGACTAAAGGAACAGATATATCAATATCCCGTTCCTTTTTTTTATTTTTGTAAATCGTTATTAATCATATTAATATTTCAAACAAAAAATGTATTCAGACAAACCAGTTAAACTAATTCTTGACGACGGAACAGTTTTCGAAGGAAAATCTTTTGGTTCGGAGACAGCAAAAGCCGGAGAAGTTGTATTTAGCACTGCAATGGTAGGTTATACCGAAAGCCTGACCGATCCCTCTTACATTGGTCAGATTCTCGTAGTTACATTTCCTCTTGTTGGGAACTATGGAGTGCCTGACGATACTTTCACTGATGGAATATCAGACTTCTACGAATCAGAAAAAGTTCAGGTAAGCGGACTAATCGTATCGGATTATTCTCATGAGTATTCACACTGGAATGCAAAGAAAAGTCTCGGAGACTGGTTAAAGGAACATGATGTGCCGGGTATTTATGGGATCGACACACGCGAACTGACTAAAATCTTACGTGAAAAGGGCTCGATGAAAGGTAAGATCGTTTTCACGGATGATAACGAAATAGATTTTTACGATCCGAACATTGAAAATCAGGTTGCAATAGCAAGCTGTAAGGAAGTGCTGACATACGGTAACGGACAGAAAAAAGTGCTGCTTGTAGACTGCGGTGTAAAACACAACATTATAAGGTGTTTACTCAAACGGAATGTAACGGTAATACGTGTACCTTGGGATTACGATTTCAATCAACTGGAATGGGACGGGCTATTTATTTCTAATGGACCGGGAAATCCCGATTTATGCGAAGAAACTGTAAAAAACATCAGAAAAGCGATGGAAGGAGATAAACCGATCTGTGGCATCTGCATGGGAAATCAGTTACTTTCGAAAGCAGGGGGAGCTAGTATATACAAGTTAAAGTACGGACATCGCAGCCACAATCAACCCGTAAAAATGGTAGATTCCACACAATGTTTCATAACATCTCAGAACCATGGTTTTGCAGTAGCGAATTCATCCTTAGGAACAGACTGGGAGCCATTGTTTATAAACCTGAATGATGGCACTAACGAGGGGATCAAGCATAAAACCAAGCCGTTTTTCTCTGCACAATTCCACCCGGAAGCTGCCAGCGGACCAACTGATACCGGTTTCTTATTTGACTTATTCGTAGATAAATTATAAACGAGCCCCCTGAATCCCCCAAAGGGGGGACTTAAGCTTCCCCAATGGGGAGGGGCTATAACTAAAAAAAATAAAATGGATATTAATATAGATGTAAAAAAAGTATTGGTTCTCGGTTCGGGAGCTTTAAAGATCGGTGAAGCCGGGGAATTTGACTATTCGGGCTCACAAGCTTTAAAAGCATTAAAAGAAGAAGGAATCGAAACAGTTTTGATCAATCCTAATATTGCAACAGTACAAACTTCGGAAGGAAGCGCTGATAAAATATATTTCTTACCTATTACTCCTTACTTTGTAGAGAAAGTAATCCTGAAAGAAAAGCCGGATGGTATACTACTCGCTTTTGGAGGGCAAACAGCTCTCAATTGCGGAGTACAACTGTTTCAAAGCGGTATTCTGGAGAAATATAATTTGCGGGTACTGGGAACACCTGTACAAGCTATAATGGATACGGAAGACCGTGAACTGTTTGTAAAAAAGCTGGATCAGATAGATGTAAAAACAATAAAAAGCCATGCTGTAGGCACAATAGAAGACGCTGTAACTGCTGCGGCAGAGCTAGGTTATCCCATCATCATCCGCGCGGCTTACGCATTAGGCGGTCTTGGCTCGGGATTCTGTGACAATGAACAGGAACTACGCGTTCTGGCTGAAAAAGCATTCTCTTACTCTTCTCAAATACTTGTAGAGAAATCGTTGAAGGGCTGGAAAGAAATAGAATATGAAGTTGTACGGGACAAATACGGCAACTGTATGACCGTATGTAATATGGAAAACTTCGATCCGCTCGGAATACATACGGGGGAAAGTATCGTCGTGGCACCATCTCAAACCCTAACCAACGACGAATTTCATAAACTACGCGAATTATCGATCCGCATAGTAAAACATATAGGCATTGTCGGGGAATGTAACGTGCAGTTTGCTTTCGATACAGAATCGGAAGATTACCGTGTCATCGAAGTAAATGCCCGCTTAAGCCGCTCTTCGGCATTGGCATCTAAAGCAACCGGTTATCCATTAGCATTTGTTGCTGCGAAATTAGGGCTTGGATACGGATTGTTTGAATTAAAAAACTCTGTAACAAAGTCTACATGCGCATTCTTTGAACCGGCGCTAGATTATATTGTAGTAAAAATACCTCGTTGGGACTTAGGAAAATTCCACGGAGTATCGAAAGAAATTGGTTCGAGCATGAAGTCTGTCGGGGAAATTATGGCTATCGGCCGTACTTTTGAAGAAGCCATTCAGAAAGGTCTGCGTATGATCAATATCGGCATGCATGGATTTGCAGCTAATAAGCCATTAGTTGTAGACGATCTGGACGAATCTCTAAAAAATCCAACCGACAAACGCATTTTCTGTATCGAAGAAGCTTTCAAAAGAGGGTATACGGTAGATAAAATACACGATCTGACAAAGATTGACTGCTGGTTCTTACAAAAGCTACAATACATCTATAAATGCTCAAAAGAACTTGAGAGATATGATGATATACAGTCTCTTCCTCTCAACCTATTGCGTTCGGCTAAACAAATGGGATTCTCTGACTTCCAAATTGCAAAGATCATATGTAAAGAGGCAAGCCTTGTGGAATCAATCCAGCATGAAGTACGCCGCATCCGTAAGGAGAATGGAATAATACCTTGTGTAAAACAAATAGACACATTAGCTGCGGAATATCCTGCGCAAACGAACTACTTATATATTACATACAACGGAAGAGAAAATGATGTCAAATATCTGGGAGACCATAAGTCTGTAATTGTACTTGGTTCGGGGGCATATCGCATCGGATCGTCTGTTGAATTTGACTGGTGTTCGGTAAATGCCCTGCAAACGATACGTAAAGAAGGTTATCGCTCGGTAATGATCAACTATAATCCGGAAACTGTATCTACCGACTATGACATGTGCGACCGTCTATACTTCGACGAGTTGACATACGAGCGGGTTATGGATATTATCGAACTGGAAAATCCTCATGGGATAATACTTTCGGTGGGTGGCCAGATACCAAACAACTTAGCCATGCGTCTTGACGCAGCGAAAGTAAATATTCTGGGAACAACAGCCAAGAATATCGATAACGCAGAAGACCGGCATAAGTTCTCCAGCATGCTCGACCGCATAAGCGTAGACCAGCCACGCTGGAAAGAGTTAACATCATTGGGCGACATCAAAGATTTTGTCAACGAAGTTGGATATCCGGTACTTATACGCCCGTCTTACGTACTATCTGGTGCAGCAATGAATGTATGTTCCAACGACGAAGAACTGGAAAACTTCCTCGGACTGGCTGCGGAAGTATCTAAAAAACATCCGGTAGTAGTATCTGAATTTATTGAGAACGCCAAAGAAATCGAAATAGATGCTGTTGCCGACAAGGGGGAGATAGTAATGTACGCGATATCGGAGCATGTGGAATTTGCGGGGGTACATTCAGGCGATGCAACAATACAATTTCCTGCTCAACGCTTATATATAGAGACTGTGAGACGCGTCAAAAAAGTAGCCCGTAAGGTTGCGAAAGAATTGCAAATCTCAGGTCCTTTCAATATGCAGTTTTTGGCGAAAGACAATGATATAAAGGTTATTGAATGTAACCTGCGCGCATCACGATCATTCCCATTTGTATCGAAGGTTTTGAAAATAAACTTTATCGACCTGGCTACACAAGTAATGTTAGGTAAACAGGTAGAAAAGCCAAACAAAAACGACTTTGATCTGGACTACGTAGGAATCAAAGCTTCGCAGTTCTCTTTCTCCCGTCTGCAAAAAGCCGACCCTGTATTAGGTGTCGACATGGCGTCTACAGGGGAAGTGGGTTGTATTGGTGACAACTTCCACGATGCAATGTTAAAATCGATGCTATCGGTAGGTTACCGCATACCGGAGAAAACTGTGCTATTTTCTACCGGCCCTGCAAAATCGAAAGTAGAATTACTACAAGCGGCCAGATTGTTGCACCAAAAAGGTTATGAGTTATACGCGACAGGTGGCTCGCAGAAGTTTTTGGAAGAAAATGGCGTTCCGGCAACGCAAGTATTCTGGCCAAACGACAATCAACAGCCTAATGCGTTGGAAATGATACAGAATAAACAGATAGATTTGGTGGTAAATATTCCGAAGAACTTTACTACTAATGAGCTAGACAATGGATACAAAATCCGCCGGGCCTCGATAGATTTTAATGTTCCGTTGTTAACAAACTCGCGTCTTGCATCTGCATTTATACAAGCGTTCTGTAAAATGAATGTAGACGAACTGGAAATAAAAGCTTGGAATGAATATGATTAACCAAGTTTAACTAAAAGAAAACAGGGATGTATCTTTTTGATATGTCCTTGTCTCTTTTATATAGCCTTTAAATTTTACGAATCTTACTATCGGACTGTTTTATATTTAAATTCTTTCACCAAGTCTCCATTGTAATATTGCTTTACAGGATATCCGTCTTCATCGTAAACGTATGTTATTTCAACAGTATTCAATCCATACTTAGGATCATCTGTCATATTTTCAATTGCATTATTTTGTCCGATAAAATCACTACACCAGCGAACCTTATTCATATGTAATGCCCAAAACCAAACAGGGAAATCTATCATATTAGAAAATGGAGATTTACTCGTATCAAACTTATACTCTGAAACTTTATCGTCACTTCCGGAAGCGGAATGCACTTTATATTTCAGTAAATTGTTATTATTATCATACTCAAATTCTTCCCAAAGATTTCCATCATCGAATGTTGTTTTTACTAAACGGCCTTTAATATCAACATGAATAGGATTAACATCTATTGTTTTTATATGTATTTTTTTTCCACTACTCCTTATCTCTTCTAATATAGAACCTTCGCCGCCATATGAATATTTGGAGCTTAAGATTAATTCTCCTCTATCCTGATTTATAATACATTCTACCAGTTGGTTTATTTTATCATATTTCAACCGGTATTCCGTATAAGTAACTATACCTTTTTCGTCGAAATATACCAATTGGTTTCCGGAATTGTATTTAAACCCTATAACTTCTTTTGTGTTAATAGAATTAATTTCTACCAACAGCTTCTTTTGCGCATAAGATAATACAATAGTCGCCGATAGAAAACTAAAGAGAAAGAGTAGTAAGATTTTTTTCATATATTTTAATAGTGTTACAAGTAATATTACTAACGAAGCAAAAATAATTTTATTTTAGCCTTCCGCTATTACATCTGCTTTATTGGGGCCCCAAGGTTCAGGAGTAGACTCAATATCAAATATGTTGAAATAGTTGATCCCTTTCATATCCAAGAATTGATAGAATTTTCTTATTTTATCTACAAAGCCGGGATAATTTTTCCCTTCATTATTTGTCCAGGCATCCTCCGAAATAGCAGCTAAACGAGGAAATATCATATAATAAAGCCTTTGAGTATCGGCAATGCGTTCTGTCCATGTACTCGCTTGCATACCCATTATTTGTTTTTGATTATCCTTAATAAGGTTTTCTATGCTTCCGGGGAAATTATAAACTGTCTCAAGTGTATTATATTTGCCATCACCCCAGCGACGCCCTATCTTTTGAGTATTGTCTTGTACAAAATCGAAGTAACATGGTATCCGTGGCGTCATAATCACATCGAATCCTTTATCTAAAGCCAGAGTCAGCTGTGCAGGTTTGTCGTGACGCCACCACATAACAACAGCTTTATCAGGTGTAATACCCGATGCGATCATTTCATCCCATCCTATCATCTTTTTGCCTTTACTGCTAACGATATCCGCTACCCGGCGAATAAAATAATGTTCCATTCCTACTTCATCTTTCAAATCATTTTCTTTTATGAAATCCTGAATTACAGGATCGGTAAACCACACCTGATTTCCGTAATGAACTTCATCTCCGCCAATATGTATGTAAGGAGCGGGAAACAATTCGGCTATTTCGGTCAATACATCATCCAAAAACTGATAAGTAGTTTCTTTAGCCGGATGAAATGTAAATCCTTCCCAACGACCTGTTCCTCCGCCGGAAATCTCAGGATAAGCACGGGATGCCGCAGTTGCATGTCCGGGCATGTCAATTTCAGGAATTACCATAATATGACGTTCGGCAGCATAAGCCACTATTTCTTTTATATCTTCTTGCGTATAAAATGCCTTAGGCGCATTCCTGTCGTCCCATGTGCCTGTACTCCCTACCTCTGTCAGCTTCGGATACTTCTTTATTTCGATACGCCACGCAGGTTCATCGGTCAGATGCATATGGAAACGGTTCATCTTTAAGTAAGCCATCACATCAAGAATTTGTTTCACAACTTCTTTCCCAAAGAAATGGCGGGAATCGTCCAACATCAATCCACGCCATGCAAAACGAGGCGAATCATTTATTTTCATTGATGGGATAAAAAATTTACCATCCTTACTATCGATCGATTGTAATAACGTCTGTATAGCATAAAATATTCCTTCGGGAGAACCGGCTTCGCAGATAATATTCTTAACGGCGACATCAATTTGATATTCCGAATCCTTTAACTTATCATTAATCTTTAAATAAATACGGCCACTCTCCTTCAATTTATATACCGATGCCAAAACATAACCTGTCTTAGCTTCCATACTTTTCAGTAGATAGTTTATCTCTTGTTGAATATCTTTATCCTTACAGATAACAGCCGTTTTCGTATCTAAAACGAAAAAACCTTTCCCCATTTCTGTTTTCTGCGGCTGTGGTATAATTTGAGGTTGTAAAATTTGTCCGTATGACAATGCCGCAATTAAGAAGAATAAACTTAGTGTTAAATTCCGAATCATGATGTATAGGTTAAAATATGGAAGCTAAAATTAGTCATATTTTTTCTATTATATTGAAGTCGTCTGGACTTTTTATTTTTCATTTTTTTTGTCATTCTGAGGAACGAAGGATCTTCCTTTAGGAGATGTTTCACTATCGTTCAATATGACAAAGAGGATAAAAAATGGATAAAAGTTTTATTTTGTAAAAAGTCCAGACGACTTCATTACTTATTTTAGAAGGGAAATGGGCTTTATTTACTATTTTTGTATTGACTGATTTATCCGTATCTGATGATTCCTTTTTTGCATAATGTAGCTCAGGTATACTATAAAGCCTACGGACAATCTGTGAGCCGTTTTACGTTCGTCTTTCCAAATAGAAGGGCGGGTATCTTCTTTCAGAATTATCTATCACAGATAGTCGGGCGTCCTATATTTTCTCCTGAAATACTAACTGTAACAGACCTGTTCGAACGATTAAGCCCCTATAAAAAAGCCGATCGCATAGAAATGCTATTTCTACTATATGATATATATAAGCGAATAAGCGGAACGACAGAGACTTTTGATGAGTTTCTATACTGGGGCGAAATGCTTTTGAATGACTTCGACGATGTAGATAAATATTTGGTTGATGCCAAACAGCTTTTCCGTAATATCCAAGACCTGAAAGAGATTGATGCCGGGTTTGATTTTCTTACAGATGAGCAAATAGAAGCTATCCGTCGTTTCTGGTCTAACTTTCTGCCTGTTGGTGAAAACGATAAGAAAAAAGATTTTCTGGAAATGTGGGAAGTTCTTTTTCAATTGTACTCTCTTTTGCGCGAACAGCTACAGAAAAAAGGTTTGGCCTACGAAGGAATGATTTTCCGCGATGTAATAGAACGATTGTCACAGGATGAAAATCCGGAACTTCCTTTTGAGAAAATTATATTTGTAGGATTGAATGGGCATAGCAAATCGGAAGAAAAGCTTTTAAAGTTCCTGCATAAAAAAGAGATAGCCGATTTTTATTGGGACTATTCATCACCTCTGGTGCGTGATCCCCAAAACAAAGCTTCATTCTTTATGGATAAGAATAAAGTGCAATTTCCATCTCAACTGGCTTTATCTCCGGAGGAATTAAGCATGGAAATACCTATTATAGAAGCTATTGGAATACCCTCTTCAGTAGGACAGGCAAAACATATATATCCTATACTGAAATCATTATTAGAGGAAAAGCATATAACACCTGAACAAGCAGTAAATACGGCTTTGGTTCTACCTGATGAAAACCTGTTGCTACCTGCATTATACTCGGTTCCCGAAGAGATCGACAAGATAAATGTCACGATGGGATATAACCTGAGTAACAGCTCTATATCCGGATTAATGGAACATATATTTGAGTTGCAACGCAATATTCGTAAGTCGGAAAACTATACAGGCTTTTTTTACAGACCTGTACTTGCTATATTGAATCACCGGTATATAACAAATATCGCCGGAACTGAAGCCAAGAAATTGAGACAAAGTATAATACAGTATAACAAAGTTATTATATCCGTCCAAGAATTATTTATACATCCTGTATTCCGTTTAATATTTGTACCTGTTGACAAATGGGAAGACATACCCGATTATCTGAAAACGATACTTGCCACGCTGAAAACATCGCTCTATACAAAAGAAAAAGAAGATGAGGATGTGAGTGCCCGATCTGTAGATATAGAGTCCGAATTTATAGTTGAATATTACAAGACTATAAACAAAATGGATGATGCTTTGAAGAATATATTCCCTGAAATGTCAGTTGAAACATATTTCAAATTATTGAAGAAACTGATACAGGGCATTAGCGTGCCATTTAGCGGGGAACCGTTAGCCGGATTGCAGATAATGGGAGTGCTGGAAACCCGGGCTTTGGACTTTGACAATTTGATAATCCTTTCTATGAATGAAGGGATATTTCCAATGAAGAAAGCCACCAGTTCATTTATCCCGTACAATTTAAGAAAAGGCTTTGATTTACCGACTTACGAACATCAGGACAGTATTTTTGCCTATCATTTCTACAGGATGATAAACAGGGCTAAACGTATTTACCTGTTATATGATACACGCACCGAAGGTTTGCAATCGGGAGAAGTAAGCCGTTACTTCAACCAGATCAAGCACCTGTATGCCAACTCATTCGATATAAGAGAAAATCTGACTGTATATAAAGTTACTTCAAGTGAAAGCCTATCAATATCAATACAAAAAACGCCTCAGATACAAGAAAAGTTGAATATATTTTTGCAAGGAGGTGATAAAAGATTATCTGCCAGTGCGATAAATACATATCTGAATTGTCCGCTGCAATTCTATTTCTCAGTTGTAGAAGGAATGGCCGAAGAGGTTGAAATAGCGGAAGTAGTAGAGGCCAGTATGTTCGGTACTATTTTCCACTCGGTAATGGAGTGGCTGTATGAACCATTAAAAGGGAAACTGGTAACAGCCGACCTCCTGCATAAAATCCGGAAAGACGATAATTTGCTGACTGAAAAGATAGAAAAATCTTTTGCGGAAAACTACTTCAAAACGGAAAAAGTAAAAAGGCTTACAGGGCAGAATTTTCTCACGGGTGAAGTTCTAAAGAAGTATGTAAGAAAAGTGCTATCTATTGATGCATGGCAGACTCCTTTTATATATATAAATTCGGAAGAACAGATAAAAGCAGATTACCCGTTACCGTCCGGAAAAGTGGTATCACTAAAAGGGTTTATTGACCGCGTAGATGAAGTGAAGGGACGAACCCGCATTATTGACTATAAAACCGGGCGGGGTGCATTGGTGTACAAAGAGATGAAAGATCTCTTTGATAAGGAAATGAAAAACAGGCCTAAAGCCGTCATGCAGGTATTCATGTACTCTCATCTATACATGCTCGATCATCCGGATAAAATATTAGAGCCCGGAATATATTACTTGCGAAATCTTTATGATACAAAGTTTGATCCTGATGTAATAAACAAATCAGGCAGAGAAGAAATACAAGTTACCGACTTTTCAAGATACCGGACAGAATTTAAAACACACTTTAATGCCTGTCTGGAAGAAATATTCGATCCTGCCGTACCGTTCAGTCAAACGCCTACAGGAGAAGCTTGTAAATGGTGTATTTTCACGAATATATGTAAGAAGTAGAAATCAATTTGAAAATTAGCCAATTAGGAAATTTGAAAATGCTCCTTTTTACTTTGTAATAATTAGCACATATTCAAATTGGCTAATTTTCAAATTACTTTAATAAGCGCTTTCAAACTGTTCGAGGAATCGTTTGTCATTCTCGGAGAACATACGCAAATCTTTCACTCTGTATTTCAGATTGGTAATACGTTCTATCCCCATTCCTAAGGCATAACCTGTGTACACTTTACTATCTATACCACAATTTTCCAACACATTCGGATCAACCATTCCACAACCAAGTATTTCTACCCAGCCGGTATGTTTACAGAAAGAGCAACCTTTTCCACCACAGATATTACATGAAATATCCATTTCGGCGCTAGGCTCGGTAAAAGGAAAATATGAAGGGCGCAAACGTATTTTTGTATCCGCGCCAAAAAGTTCTTTAGCTACAAACAATAATGCTTGCTTCAAATCTGCAAATGACACATCTTTGTCTATATACAATGCCTCCACCTGATGGAAGAAACAATGCGCGCGGTTCGATATGGCTTCGTTACGATAAACACGTCCCGGACAGATAATCCGTATCGGAGGTTGTTGTTGCTCCATTACTCGCGTTTGTACAGATGAAGTATGGGTACGCAGTACAATCTCAGGGCTACGGGCAATGAAGAATGTATCTTGCATATCGCGTGCCGGATGATCGTCGGCAAAGTTCAAAGAGGAAAATACATGCCAATCATCCTCTATTTCAGGGCCTTCGGCTATAGAAAAACCTAAACGGCGAAAGATGTCGCAGATTTCCTTTTTAACAATGGATATCGGATGCCGAGTACCTAATACTACCGGTGCAGACGTGCGGGTAAGATCGATTGTATCACCGGATGTCTGTATATTTTCAAGGGATTCTCTTAATTGATTGATCTTTTCCTGAGCTTTTTCTTTCAGTTCGTTGAGCTTCATCCCCACTTCACGTTTCTGTTCTGCAGCAACATTGCGGAAATCGTTCATCAACTCCGATATTTCACCTTTCTTGCTCAGGTATTTTATCCGTAGCACTTCTATTTCTTCCGCTTTTTCAGCTTTCAGATTTTCTATATCTGATAGTAATTGGTTAATCTTATTTATCATGCTCTCTGTTCTTTTTCTTTAAGCATACAAAAATACGTTTTTATTCTTAATTTTAAGACAGAACTATCAATAGTATAGGGCAACCGCATCAAAATTTAGACCCCTACCGGAATAAACAGTCAACAGTCAACAGTCATCAGTCAACAACTTGTATCTCGTATCTCGTCTACTCATAACTTTTAACTAAAAAGTAACAAACCTCTACAGTTATCAGTCAACAGTAAACAACTTGTACCTTGTATCTCGTATCTCGTATCTCGTCTACTCGTAACTTTTAACTAAAATGTAACAAACCTCTACAGTCATCAGTTATCAGTCAACAGTAAACAACTTGTACCTTGTACCTCGTATCTCGTCTACTCGTAACTTTTAACTAAAATGTAACAAACCTCTACAGTCATCAGTTATCAGTCAACAGTAAACAACTTGTACCTTGTATCTCGTATCTCGTATCTCGTCTACTCGTAACTTTTAACTAAAATGTAACAAACTCCACACTCATTTTTTAATTTGCCAATTTGCTAATTCGCTAATTTTCAAATTAAAAATCGTATTTATAGATAAAACTAACGTATAGCTATAAAATTATCGGTCAATTATTTATTTTAGTTTGGACAAAGTCTCCTTTACCCGTCTCATTGCTTCAACAATATTCTCATCAGATGTAGCATATGAGAAGCGGATATAGTCGGGAGCTTCGAAAGCTAATCCACCTACACAAGCAACATGCCCTTCTTCCAATAAGAACATTGCCAGATCGGCAGACGTTTCTATTTTCTTGCCGTTATATGATTTACCGATGTAGTAACTGCATTCGGGAAACAGATAAAACGCACCTTCAGGTTTATTTACTTTAAATCCTTCTATCTCCGAAGCTAGTTTTACAATCAGATCGCGACGACGCATAAATGCATTACGCATATCTTCCACACATTGCTGATCTCCCAGATAAGCAGCTTCCGCCGCCTTCTGAGCGATGGATGAAGGTCCGGAAGTGTATTGCCCTTGCAATTTGTTGCATGCCGAGGCTATCCATTGCGGAGCAGCCATCCAGCCCAGACGCCACCCTGTCATCGCATAAGCTTTGGACACCCCGTTGATAATAACAACACGGTCTCTTATATTTTCAAATTGAGCAATACTTTCATGTTTACCAACATAATTGATATGCTCATATATCTCGTCAGCAATAATAATGATATTTGGATATTTAGCTAAAACATTAGCCAAAGCCTCCAATTCCGTTTTGCTGTAAACACTTCCAGTCGGATTAGATGGAGCACAAAGAATAATCGCTCTTGTTTTTGGCGTAATAGCAGCCTCCAATTGTGCCGCAGTTATTTTAAAATCTTGTTCGATTCCCGTACGTATAACACGGCTAACCCCTTCTGCCAGTTTTACCATTTCAACATAGCTAACCCAGCATGGAGCAGGTATAATTACCTCATCACCCGGATCTACAACGGCTAACAACGCATTGCAAACAGCCTGCTTAGCCCCGTTAGAACAAATAATTTGTTCCGGTCTGTAACTAAGTCCATTCTCATTTTCCAGTTTTTTACAAATCGCTTGCCGCAACGATAAATATCCCGGAACAGGGGTATAGAATGAAAAATTACCGTCAATGGCCTGCTTAGCGGCTTTCTTTATATGTTCAGGGGTAAAAAAGTCCGGTTCGCCAACACTAAGGTTGATCACATTGATCCCTTGAGCTTTTAACTCATTACTCTTTTGTGACATCGCAAGGGTCTCCGATGCAGCAAGATTTGCTATGCGTGCTGATACTTGTGCCATTTCCGAAATTATTTTAATTAGTATTTTCTTTCTATCAAAAATTTTCAATCTACATTATGCAAGTCATGTCCCATCCGCTCTTTCTTCGTTCTCATATAGAAAGAATTATATTTGTTCAAAGTAACCTCTATCGGAACATTTTCGACTACTGTAAGTCCAAAGGACTCTAATCCCTTTCTCTTCACAGGATTATTTGTCAAGAGTTTCATTTTCGAGATACCAAGGTCTCGTAAAATGGCAGCCCCCACTCCATAATCTCTTTCGTCGGCACGATACCCCAAGTGCAGATTAGCATCCACAGTATCATAACCTTCCTCTTGAAGTTTATACGCCTCCATTTTAGCCATCAACCCGATTCCCCGTCCTTCCTGATTAAGATAAACGATAGCTCCTTTACCTTCCTTTTGTATCATTTCCATCGACTTGTGTAATTGTTCTCCACACTCGCAACGTTGGGAACCGAATATATCACCGGTCATACATGATGAATGAACCCGCGCCAAGATAGGTTCATCCCTCTCCCATGTACCTTTTATCAAAGCAATATGTTCCAAGCCTGTAGACTTTTGTTTAAAAGGTATCAAATGAAAATCACCATATCGAGTTGGCATCATTACTTCTGCTCCCCTTTCTATCAACGACTCGCGTTGAAGTCTATATATTATAAGATCGGCAACAGAAATAAGCTTTAAATTAAATTGATCTGCCATCTCCCGCAATTCGGGCAAGCGGGCCATTTCTCCATCTTCTTTTTTTATTTCGATAAGTACTCCCGCCGGGTACATCCCCGCCAACCTGGCCAAATCGACAGCAGCTTCGGTATGTCCCACTCTGCTAAGCACTCCTTTTTCTTTTGCGCGCAATGGAAATATATGCCCGGGACGCCCAAAATCTTCAGGTTTAGTATCTTTCTTTGTCAGCGCTAAAATTGTCTGCGCCCTATCATATGCGGATATTCCGGTTGTAACACCATTTTTCAATAAATCGACAGACACTGTGAACGGAGTAGAATGGGACGATGTGTTGTGAGTTACCATCATAGGCAAATCCAGCTCTTCGCAACGTTCCGGGGTCAGCGGTGTACAGATAAGCCCTCTGGCATGAGTTTCCATAAAGTTGACTTTCTCCGCTGTTATAGATTCTGCCGCGATTATAAGGTCACCTTCGTTTTCGCGATCTTCATCATCCACTACAATGACAAAATTTCCTTTTCGTATTTCGTCTATAGCTTCTTCTACTGTATCTAACTTTATTTTGTTCATATATAGTTTTACCATTTTATGTTTTCTAATTCGCTCCTCATTTGCTTCTTCAGATATTTATATAATCCCCATATGCAGAAGAAAGACAATATCATAATCCTTGAATTATTTTTCTTTATTCTTTTATCGATACTTCTATAAAAGTCGAAATAACAGATAAATGATTTTATGTAACATCCAATGTATCCCAATGTGGCAATAAATGCTGTAAAAGTTAGTATATCCGATTCTATAATCATTTGTAATAACCAGAGAGTCAACACAGCAAAATATCCGATAATAGCTATCTTATAATTTTTGAGGAACGCGTAATAATAGCCCATCGACTCATTATAATCCAGACTTTTAATTCTAACATCGAAGAAGCTTGCTCCTTTTGTCTTTAACACACTCAATACAACGTCCAATGTATCACCTCCATAGCCATATTGCTGATGATTTTTTGCTACGTCTTTTAACGCATCAACACTCATAGACTCGAGACTTGAGATTATAGATGGATCTGCATTTAATGTTTCCAAAGCAGGAATTGCCGATTCGTCAATTATCATCTCATTGTCATATATAGCTTTTTTCTTTAAACCCAGTATCCTCCTAAAGAAATTGCCATAGGCTTCGGTATTGAACAGAGCTGAGTCATTCATGGCTTTATAGGTAAGGAACACACCCAAAGGAAATAATACCATCGAACTGAGCCACATGCCTTGCCATACAACCCATACTCCGTCACGAGCCAACTTATAGCCTACATTATCTATAATGTAGTAGATGATAAATAATATAACTGATACGACAACCGGCATACCTAATCCGCCTTTGCGTATGATAGCTCCCAATGGCGCGCCGATAAAGAAAAAGATCAGGCAAGCAAATGATAAAACAAATTTCCGATGCCATTCGATTTGGTGTAGGCGTATGTTTTTTTGCATGTTTATTTTTGGAATGACTTCCATCATATTATAACTGCTACTTTCGGCGTCACTTGCCGCGACGCTCATATACTGAGAAGTTTCCTCTAAAGTAAAGGAACTCATCAACGAATCGAAATTAACCTTATTTGGCGCTTCGCCTTTGCTCCGGACTACTTGATCTTCTTTATTTTTTTGATATGAATCATTATTCCTATATGTAAGATATGTATGTTTACCCAAAAGTTTCCTGTCCTGTATATTTAGGCTATCCATCTTATTGTTTAGAGAATCTATAGAATGAGATAGCTTAGCTATATTTTTCGATATTTGTGTTCCTTCAAGATTTGCCTCATCCATTCTATCAAACCCGCTATCGAACGAAATAACAATTTCTTTCTCTACAAAATTTTCCCTGCTATATGGCACAAACTGACTATTATGACTTGCATTTGAGGTAAGATCTGCCTGGCGAAAATTGGCAAATCGCTGACCTGAATAGAGATTTAACAATAGGTATTTTTTATCTTCAGTTACTCTCATTATCGCAGAATCGCAAACAAATACCGACATATTATCAAAACCTTCGGATGTATCATAAATCATTAGATCCTTCAACATTTTAGTTTTAGGGTCTTTCTTCTTTACATACAAACTAAAATTATTTATACCGCTATAAAACGACCCTTCCGGAATATCTAACTCAGGTGATTTTTGCTTAATAGATATCATTAAAGATCTAAACTTTACCTGAATACGGGGCATAGCCTCATCCTGAAAAAAGAAAGCTCCAATGGAAATGCATGCCACTAGTATAACTAATGGTCGCATAGTTTTTAACAATGAAACGCCCGAAGCTTTGATTGCTAATAATTCGAGTCGCTCACCTAAACTCCCAAATGCCATAAGCGAGGCCAGCAGCAAGGATAACGGCAATGCCATTGGAATAAGATTAAGAGCTGCATATAGAAACAGTTCCGCGAGGACTGTGTTATCTAAACCTTTACCCACAAAGTCCTCGACATAACGCCATATAAACTGCATTAATACGATAAACAAACATATAGCAAAGGTCATCATAAAGACCGGAATAAATGTTTGAATAATAAATGTATATAATCGCTTTATTCTTAGCATTAAATTATTATCTCAAAATCGACTACAAAAGTAGTAAAAAGAAAAATGTTCGTGTATATAATCTCAAGAAAGATATTTATCTTAAATTTTATTAGTAAGTTTTAGATTGTATATGAGGTTCTTCCGCGGTATCAAATAAATTAAATGAATTATTTTCACTCTTGATATTTGTATTATCAAAAATAATCTTCTATTTTTGCACCCGCTAATGTGATGTTGGCGGGATAGCTCAGCTGGTTAGAGCGCATGATTCATAATCATGAGGTCCGGGGTTCAAGTCCCCGTCCCGCTACAATGAAAATCAAGCACTTGCGAATTTAATTTTGTAGGTGCTTTTTTATTTTGCATAAAAATTGCATAAAATATTTCTGAAAACAGCTTGTTTTAGCCCACGTATCCCATACCTACACCCTTTATTTCAATTGAACTTCTTTTTATCAGTTGAACCACACCCTCAAATATAAGGGAATGGTATCTTATGTACAATTCTTGACTAAATTTTGAACACTGTATCTTCATCTATATTATATAATTTCTAAAAATTACTTAGCCGTCCCTTAAAAAGCCCACAAATCGACAATGAAAGGTAATTTAAGTCGGAATAAAGAGCAAGAAATCACTCTAAAAAACAGGTCAAAAGATGATTTCCATTTGTTGATCATCCTTTTGAAGTTATAGGCGGCAGCTGCAAGCATGAAATTGATGCTGTCGCCTGTTATTCCCTTGTAAAAATTACCTCCCAGCCTGTGGTCTGATTTCACATGTCCGATGGTTGGCTCTACGGATGCCCTGCGCCGGAAGTGTACCGGTTCACTCGAAGCGCAAGGTTGCGAGGGTAGGAAATCCAGTTGCCCGCAAAAATATTGATAGTAAAGATTCTCCGACCATTGCTCTACAATGCTTTCATCCAAAACGTTGCGGACATGCTTCAATATCAGCAAGCCCACCATCAACCGGATTGGTTTGGCCGGTGTGCCATTGTCCTGACAATACAGCGGACGAAAAGATGTTTCAAACATATCCCAAGCCACCTTGTTGGCCAGTATGTACAATGGGCTATCCTCCAGGGAGAAGAACAGGCTCTGCCGGGGGGCTTTTTTACCCGGTTTCAACATAACAAATCTGCAAGAAACTATGACTCTAAGGTACATATTCTTGCAGATTTATGCAATCTTTTAATGATTTATTTTATTGATATATAATCGCTTATATGCTTTTTAAGGGACGACTAGATAGTATCTATATCCTCCCTGAAGGTCTCCAGGTGGTTTAGGATGATATTTTCCACATAACTGCTGATCGTGGCTTTGGATTCATCCATCAGGTGGACGATACGTGGCAGTAATACCAAACTTAATTTATGGCATTAAGCTTTATATATTATCACAATGATGGACTCTCTAAATCAGAAGCCTACTATTTTTTATAATACTCAAAAGTTATTTCTGACTCATATAACATCTTATCCTAATTGAAAGAGATACAAACCATAGTCAAATTAGAATTCAAATCCGAATAAGGTTCCAGACTCATTTTTATCATTCAATTCTAAGTAACTGTTAGGAAATTTATAAAAAATAATTTGTAGCCGTCAAAGAGTCAAAAGAATCGTATAAAAATATTGGGTATCAGTTGTTTAAGTGGATATTTATTTGTAACATTAAGAATATCAACAACTTAAACTATAATGAATAAAATTTATCCGACCGACTTAACTGATACCTAGTGGCAATTTATAGAAAAGATACTAGATGATAGCAGAAAACGGCAACATGATTTACGAATTATCTGGAATTCCATTCTTTATTTAGTGAAAACAGGGTGTCAGTGGCGTATGCTACCTCATGATTTTCCTCATTGGTCAGCCGTTTACTTTTATTTTAAGAAGTGGAAAAACAGCGGAGTCTTTGAAGAGGTATTGGACGCATTGAATAGTAGAGAGCGGAAGTTACATAAAAAGAAAATAGAGCCAAGTGTTGGTATTATTGATAGCCAATCTGTAAAAACGGCACATACTTGCATACAAGATGTAGGTTATGATGCAGGCAAGAAAATAAAAGGGAGGAAACGCCATATAGTTACCGATACCCTTGGATGCCTATTATTAGTTCTTGTTCATGGAGCTAAAGGAAAGATAAGTTATGGGGAAGTATTAAAGTTATTATAGCAGATGGTGGCTATAGCGGACAACCAATAATCGATTGGGTGAAACAACAATTTTCTTGGAGTTTGCAAATTATAAAAAGAGATGAGCAAAATAAATTTAAGGTTCTACCTAAAAGATGGATCGTTGAAAGGACATTGGCTTGGATATCATATTCCAGAAGAAATTCCAGGGATTATGAGAAATTAACCGACACCAGTCAAGCTATAACTCAATTAGCCATGATTAGAATTTTCATTAATAGAATTTAATTGATATTTCCTAACAGTTACTTAGAGAAAACCTTATCTTTATCAGATAAAAACTAAGGGTTTGGAAAACTTCTTTTGGGAAAAGGTACTACTTTGTAAAAAAATGTTTACTTTTGCGTTCCGAAACATTTTAGATTTATAAATGATAAACCGCGTTCTTATTCGTATCAGAGTCGTTCAAGTCTTGTTTGCATGCAGCCAGAACGAATCCATAGATCTGAAAAAAGCAGAAACAGAGCTTTTATTCAGTCTTCAAAAATCGTATGATTTGTATTTCTATTTCTTATCTTTAATGATAGAACTTACTGATGCGTATGCCCAGAAGGTAGATGCCCGAAAATCGAAATTGCTTCCATCCGAAGAGGATATTAATCCGAATACAAAGTTACTCGAAAATAAGTTTATAAGCCAGTTACGCCAAAATGTAACATTAGACAAGTATATGAAAGACCGTCCTTTCAGGTGGTTCGAATATGAAGCTTTCATTCGTGGCTTACTGGAAGAGATTCTAAATTCAGATGCATATAAAGTATATGTAGAGAATACTTCGGACAACTATGAAAGCGACCGTGAACTTTGGCGTAAGGTTTTCAAACAGATTATATCAAACAGAGAAGAGCTGTATTCTATATTGGAAGACGAGAGCCTGTATTGGAATGATGATATCGAAATTGTTGAATCATTCGTTCTGAAAACAATAAAACGTTTTGAAGAAAGTAAAGGTACTAATCAGGAACTGCTACCTATGTTTAAAGATGAAACAGACAGGGAATTTGCCGTTAAGTTGTTGAAAGAATCTTTATTGAACGAAAAAGAATATCAAACCCTTATCGATAAATATACAAATAACTGGGAGTCGGAGCGTATCGCGCAGATGGATATGGTGATAATGCAGATTGCATTAGCAGAGATTATGAGCTTTCCATCTATCCCCATCAGTGTTACACTGAATGAGTATATTGATGTTGCTAAATCTTATAGTACAGCCAAAAGTGCATCATTCATCAACGGTATTCTCGATGCTATAGTAAAGGAGCTTAAAGAAGAGAAAAAGGTAATTAAGAAATAATAAGACTTGTCTGTTTGACACTTTCGTTCTAATTCAAAATATTCATTTATATTTGTAAATAGTTTGTAGAAAGTAAATAATAGTTAATCAAATATCAAAATAACGTATGACTTTATTAAATGTATTATTACAGACAGGCGCGGAAGGCGCTTCTGGAGGTTTGTTCGGAGGAGGAGGTATGAGTATGATCGTAATGATGGTTCTACTTTTTGGAATCATGTATTTCTTTATGATCAGACCGCAGCAAAAGAAACAAAAAGCTTTGCAAGAAGCTCGTAATGCCATAAAGGTAGGAGATAAAGTAGTTACAGCCGGAGGTATTCACGGTAAAGTGAAAGAGGTCGGAGATACTTCCTTCGTATTGGAAATTGCTGACAATGTGAGAATAAAAATAGAAAAAGCATCAGTATACATTTCTGCTGAAGATACTCAGACTAAATAATTGAGTGTCGTATAAATCAAGTATAGCTTATGAGCGATACTAATGATAAAAAAGAAATAATTTCACAAGAAGTCAGAGCTTTTTTCAAGAATATTTCGTGGAAAAAAATTCTGACTTTTTTGTTTTTTTTACTGTTGTCTTGTGTTTTTTGGATGATGCAGATTTATCGTCAAAAATATGAGGCCACGCTCACCATACCCGTTAAGTATATAAATATACCGGATAGTATTGTTTTTGAGAACGAATTGCCATCCGTTATCAGTGCCCGTATCAGAGATGATGGGGGAACTTTGTTTAAATATCTTCTTACCCGCCGGAATGACTCAATGGTTGTCGATGTCAGAGATGTGGTAAAGAGTACTCCCGATAAAATAATACAGGGACGTAACTTCGAACAATTAATACGTAACAAATTATTTGCTACCTCCGAGCTTATCAGCTATACACCAACGCGTATGTCTTACATTTATGCATTGCTGCATGATAAGAAACTACCTGTAATTTATAATGGAAATGTAAATCTGGCGGGTGGGCACATGTTGATAGGAGACTTGAGTCTCTCTCCCGACTCGGTAATAGTATATGGAAGTAAAACGGCGCTAGACACACTGTTTTATGCTTATACCGTTTCCGATACCATAAATAATGTATCATCCGAGCAAAAGGTTAAAGTAGCAATGAAGCCGATGCAAGGAATTAAATATGTTCCGGATGAGGTAGTGTTGACGATTCCTGCCGATAAGTTTGTAGAGAAAGAGGTCGAAGTGCCTGTTACATGCATTAATTTGCCAAACAACCTGTCTATAAAATTCTTCCCTTCATCCGTCAAAATACCATATTTAGTCGGGTCGAAAAAAGAAGATGATATCACAAAAGAGAATTTCAGTATAACAATAGATTATAACGACATAAAAGATCTTAGCAATTCTTCTGTTCCAGTCCGTATAACAGATAGTCCTGATTATATACGTACAAAGATTCCGGTGCCGTCCGAAGTGGAATTTGTGCTCGAAAAACAGTAATTTTCTTCCGATGATAAAATTAGGTATAACAGGAGGTATAGGTAGTGGTAAATCTACTGTTTCAGAGATCTTCACCCTGTGTGGAATTCCTGTATATATTGCCGATGCGGAAAGCAAAAAGCTGGTCGGCACTTCGCCTGTCATCAAGGAAAAATTAATAGACCTTTTTGGAGAAGAGTTGTATAACGAAAATGTTCTGGATAAGGCCTTGCTTGCATCGCACATCTTTAATGATAAAGAAAAGCTGAAACGGGTAAATGCAATAATCCATCCCGAAGTCAAAAAGGATTATGAACGTTGGTTAGAAAAAAACAAACATCATAAGATTGTCGCTCAAGAAGCGGCAATTCTGTTCGAGTCGGGCTTTAATAAGCTTATGGATAAAGTGGTTATGGTGTATACTCCTCTCGAACTAAGGGTACAGCGCACTATGGCTCGGGATAACGTACCTTATGAGAAAGTTTTGGAGCGTATTCAAAATCAAATGCCGGATGAAGAAAAAGTTAAACTTTCTGACTTTGTAATTGTTAATGATGGAGCCGGTTCTCTGATAGAGCAAGTTTTGAATGTTATACAACAACTGGAAAACTCATGCATATAGATAAATCATATCAGGAAATATTTGTAGCAAACAAAATGAGAACTATAATATATATTCTGTTGGGATTTACATTGTTTAGTTGTAAGCCTTCCCAAGCAGATAAATCAAAAATACTGACTGTAACCATCGATCCTCAAAAGTATTTCTTAAGTACAATTGTAGGTAACCATTTTAAAGTAGAATGCATTGTGCCTTCCGGATCGAATCCTGAAAGCGCGGATTTTACCCCATCTCAGATGATGAGCCTGAACAAAAGTCTCGCTTATTTTAAAATAGGATATATGGGAATAGAGAATACTCTCATCGATAAAGTATCGCAGAGTAATTCAAACCTTAAAATTGTCAATTGCTCCGAAGGTATTGAGGTATTGGGGGAGCATAATTGTGAGGGAGACGATCACGATCACGGACATGCCGAAGGTGATCCTCATACATGGAGTTCTATTAAATCGGCGAAAATAATAGCCGGGAATATGTATAAGGCTGTATTGGAGCTGGATAATGCAAATGCCTCTGATTATACCGCAAACTATAATAAATTATTGACGGAGATTAATCAAACGGATAGCATCGTTAAGTCTTATTTGGAAAAAGCGCCTGGTAAATCCTTTATAATATATCATCCTGCGCTCACATATTTTGCCGAGGAGTATGGATTAGCCCAGTATGCTATTGAGTATGAAGGAAAGAACCCTTCTCCTTCTCAGTTGAAAGAGCTTATAGATAAAGCAAAAGAGGAAGGAATAAAGGTGGTGTTTATTCAACGTGAATTTGATGTCAAAAATGCAGAAACAGTAGCTCAGGCCATCGGAGCGAAAACAGTACAGCTCAATTTACTATCATATGACTGGAGTCAGGAAATGATTAACATTGCAAAAGCTCTTGCTCAAGAGTAAAGAATAGAATGAGTAAAATAGTTGAAATAAAAGATTTGTCTGTAGGATACGAAGATCGTCCTTATGTTCTGAAAAATGTCAATTTAGATGTTTATAAAGGTGATTTTTTGGGAATTATAGGGCCAAACGGCGGAGGAAAAACTACCTTGCTTAAGACTTTGTTAAGTTTGGTGAAACCAATGTCCGGTACGATCTCATTCTTTAAGAATAATATAAAAACAGATAAAATTAATATTGGCTATTTACCACAAATAAATCAAATAGATAAAAAATTCCCGATATCGGTATCCGATGTTATACTGTCAGGTCTGACAGCCAACCGGGGTATCTTTTCATCTTATACCAAAGAACAGAAAGAAAGGGTAAGAGAGATTGCCGGTCAGATGGGACTCGAAGATCTTATCACACGTCCTATTGGAGCCCTTTCCGGCGGACAATTGCAAAGGACTTTACTGGGACGGGCAATTATTGATAATCCGGACCTGTTGGTATTGGATGAACCCAATTCCTATGTAGATAAGCGTTTTGAGAGTAACTTCTATAAATTACTTGAAGAAATAAATAAAAATACTGCTATAATTCTTGTGTCCCATGATGTCGGAACTGTTGTCTCGATGGTAAAAAATATAGCTTGTGTAAACGAGGGGTTGCATTATCATTCGGGGATAAATATTACATCAGAATGGCTTGAAAATTCATATTCTTCGTGTCCTATAGAAATAATTGGACATGGCGATTTTCCTCACCGTGTACTGGAAAAGCATGAAGGCTGCGATTGCAGTAAAGACGATTGATATAGTACTTCTTCCCTTTATTTATGGTTTAAACACTATTAACTTTATCAATACATATACGATTAATATTACAAATTCTGATATTTGTACGTATTCTCACCAATTTTACTTTATAGGTATATGCGTTTAGGCCGCACTAATTTGAAATAAATCGCTACCTTTGTAGCATGGAAAACAGGGATAGATATATGGGCGTAAATTCGATAAAATTTTACAAACGGTTTCCAGATGATGCATCGTGTTATCAGTATTTGTCTGAAATAAAGTGGTTATCCGGTTATGTTTGTAAAAAATGCGGGCATACCAATTATTGTAAAGGGAAGAAGCCCTATTCAAGGCGATGTACAAGATGTAAATATGATGAAAGTCCCACGGCAGGAACTTTGTTTGACAAGTGTAAGTTTTCCCTGCATATTGCCTTCCATATAGTCTTTAAACTAAGTACAAAGAAAAAGGGGATGTCATACATGGAGTTGTCAAATGAATTAGATTTACGACAAATAACGTGCTGGAATTTCAAACGGAAAGTACAAAATGTAATGCAAAGTTCTAAGAAATATCCACTTACAGGGACCGTACATGTTGATGAATTTATGATAGGAGAATACGAAGAAGGCAAACAAGGACGAAGCTCAGATAGCAAGAAACGGTTAGTGGTGGTTGCTTTGGAAATATTAGATGAGGGAGTAGGAAGAGCATACGCGCAACAAATAGAACACGCATCAGGAGAAGAATTTAAGCCGTTTTTCAACGACTACATTAGTCGAGAGGCAACTGTTTTAACCGATGAATGGAAAGGCTATCTCCCTCTAAAGAGCGAATATCCGCATTTAGAACAAAAGCCATCTAAAAATGGAGCAAATTTTCCGGAGATTCACATTCACATTATGAATATACAGGGATGGCTAAGAGGAATACATCATCATTGCAGTAAAGAACACCTACAAGGTTATCTTGACGAGTACCATTATAGGTACAATCGGCGTAATAATATGGATACAATCTTCGATAATCTCATAAAAAGGATGGTCGAATTTAATCCAAGTATAAATAAACCGGTTGATTAAGTAGTGCTACCTAAACGCATATACCTATAAAATCATTCTGGGGGACTACTATGAATGCTGTAAAAATACAAGTCTATTGTGCGCTCATCACCTACTGTTTGGTAGCCATTGTGGCTAACAAATTGAAAGTAGAGCGTCCGATCTATGAAATCTTACAGGTTCTTGGAATATCCCTACTAGATAAAGCATCTGTAAATGAGATACTTACTGAACACGATTACAAAAACGCCAAAGAACTAAATTATAAACAGCTGAAAATCAGATGGGAATAAGTGCCCAGCAATGAAGGCTGATACAAAATAAGATAAACAGAAGACCTAGAGAAAAATTATGTTTTCAGACACCTTCTAAAATATTTTATGCATCTTTGAACTAAATTGTCGCATTGGGTATTTGAATATGCGTCCTGTTTTTTAGTTGATAAAAATAGTTCCACACATAATAATTTTGTACTTTTGCAGCGCAAAACAAAGGCATTTGGAATCAATAAAAACTTTAGATAAAAAGAACAATGGCTTTAAAATTTATGACTGCCGAAGAGGCGGCAGCACTTATCAATCACAACGACAACATAGGATTTAGTGGCTTTACGGCTGCCGGATGTCCTAAAGTAGTGCCAGCTGCGCTGGCAAAACGCGCGGAAGAAGAACATGCAAAAGGCAATCCATTCGAAGTTGGAATGTTTACAGGGGCTTCAACCGGAGACTCTATCGACGGAAATCTGGCTCGCGCGCACGCCGTAAAATTCCGCACTCCTTACCAATCGAGTAAAGACATGCGTAATGCTATCAATAGCGGAGAAGTTAAATACTTCGACATGCACTTGTCTCAACTTGCCCAGGAAATCCGTTACGGATTTCTAGGTGGTGTAGATGTTGCTATCATCGAAGCTTGCGATGTAACCGAAGAAGGCGAAATTATCCCTACATGCGGTGTAGGTATTATGCCGACTATCGCCAAAATGGCTAAACTTGTTATCGTTGAATTGAACCGCTGGCATCCAAAAGAACTGAAAGGAATGCACGACATAGCCGAATTTATCGACCCTCCTTTCCGTATCCCTATTCCTATTTACCATGCTAGTGATCGCGTTGGAGCTAATAGCGTAAAAATAAATCCGAATAAAATAGTTGTAGTAGAAACCAATACGCCTAACGAAGGTTCCGGTTTTGCACCTGTAGATGAAATCACAGCCAAGATTGGAGAAAACGTAGCTTATTTTCTTGAAAAGGAAATGGCTGAAGGACGTATGCCAAAAGAATTCCTGCCTGTACAATCGGGTGTAGGAAATATAGCCAATGCTGTACTTGCCGCTATGGGCGACAGCAAAGCGATCCCTAATTTTGAAATTTACACGGAAGTTATACAAGATGCAGTTATCGAACTGATGGAAAAAGGCCGTGTCCGCTTTGCCAGTGGCTGTTCACTTACTGTAAGCAATCCGGTTATTGAAAAAATATACAAGAACCTTAGTTTCTTCAAAGAAAAGCTTATTCTTCGCCCTTCGGAGTTTTCAAACAATCCGGGTATCGTCCGCCGTCTGGGTGTTATAGCCATCAATACAGCCCTTGAGGCTGATATTTATGGAAATATCAACTCTACCCATGTTACCGGAACAAAAATGATGAATGGTATCGGAGGTTCAGGAGACTTTACCCGTAGCTCGTACGTATCCATATTTGTTACTCCATCAGTCGCAAAAAACGGCCAAATCAGTGCATTTGTGCCTATGGTTGCTCATATGGATCATAGTGAGCACTCTGTGAAAGTGATTATATCGGAGTATGGTATAGCAGATCTTCGAGGCAAATGTCCGAAAGAAAGAGCCGAGGCAATTATAGAAAACTGTGTTCACCCTGATTATCGTCCGTTGTTGAGAGAATACCTTGCACGTTGTGAAAACGGCCATACTCCTGTAGACCTATACGATGCATTCTCTTTTCATGAAGCATTTATGGAAACAGGTGATATGAAAAATGCCAAATGGCGTAAAGAAAAGAAAGCTTAAAGCTTCAAATTATAAAAATAGAAAGGGGCTGTGTCAAAAGGTCTTTTACACGTCATTGCGAACGAAGTGAAGCAATCCAGAGTGTTGATTACCAATGGATTGCTTTGGGCTATCGCCCTCGCAATGACGGGAGCTTTATCTTTTGAGACACACCCTTTTTGTTTATAGCATGTTTGTATAATTTTATTTTTCTTGCTTTCTTATTTCCGCACGTTTTATCTTTCCGCTTATAGTTTTAGGCAATTCTTCTACAAATTCAATAATACGCGGATATTTATATGGAGCCGTTACGCTCTTCACATGATTTTGTATTTCATGCTTTAAATGGTCATCAGCTTTATCTTTGTAGTCCTTTGCCAAAACAATCGTAGCCTTTACTACTTGCCCCCTTATATCATCAGGCACTCCTGTGACGGCACATTCCACCACGGCAGGATGTGTCATCAAAGCGCTTTCTACTTCGAAAGGGCCAATCCGGTAGCCCGAACTCTTGATAACATCGTCGGTACGCCCTACAAACCAGTAATAACCATCCTCATCGCGCCAAGCCATATCCCCGGTATGGTATATATCATTGTGATACACCTGTTTGGTTAAAGCCTCGTCACGATAATACCCCATAAACAGGCCTAAAGGCTTAAATTTGTCTGTATTTATAACTACCTCCCCTACTTCTCCGTCTTCAACTGAACGCCCGTCAAGAGATATAAGATCCATGTCATATGCAGGATTAGGAACACCCATAGACCCGGGTTTAGGTTCCATCCATGGAAAGGTAATAATGGTAGGAGTCGTCTCTGTCTGACCAAAAGCTTCCATCATTTTTATCCCTGTGGATTTATAAAAAGCTTCAAAAACAGAAGGGTTTAATGCTTCCCCTGCCGTAGTACAATATTTAAGAGACGAAAGATCATATTCTGATAAATTTTCGCGTATCATGAAACGGTACACTGTAGGCGGAGCACAAAATGAAGTTATTTTAAATTCTTGTATAAGATTCAATACTATCTGAGGTGTAAATTTCTCATGATCGTATACCATTACCGCCGCCCCTGCAATCCACTGTCCATAGAGTTTCCCCCATACGGCTTTTGCCCAACCTGTATCCGCGACAGTCAGATGTAAACTGTTTTCATCCAAATTATGCCAATACTTGGCTGTAACAATATGTCCCAAAGGATATGTAAAATCATGAATCACCATTTTAGGCTCCCCGGTTGTTCCCGAAGTAAAGTAAAGAAGGGATACATCATCGTTAGAATTTACATGTTGCGGCTTACTGAATGAATTTGCAGACTTCAATCCCTCATGAAAATTCTCCCAGCCGGAGGGTGTTTCCCCACCACAGGAGATTCTGAATTTAACGGACGGGGATTCAGCCATAGCTGCATTTATATGCTCTATCACAACTGCATCGTCCACACACACTATCGCTTTTATATCCGCAGCATTGTTGCGATATACAATATCCTTCTTTGTTAACAAATGAGTAGCAGGTATGGCTATTGCTCCAATCTTATGCAACCCGATCACAGCAAACCAGAATTCGTAACGACGCTTTAGAATAAGCATAACCTTGTCTCCTTTACCAATACCCAACGATTGAAAATAAGATGCTGCACGGTCGCTTTGCTCCTTTATATCTGCAAATGTAAAATCGATATGTTCACCCTGATCGTTAGCCCAACAGATGGCTCTTTTTTCAGGATTAGTTTTCGCCCATTGATCAACAACATCGTAGCCGAAATTAAAATTCTCAGGGATATGCACATGATAGTTTTCTGCGAAATCCTGAGTTGAAGTAAAACTTGTTTGTTTCAGAAATTTTTCTAACATAACCTTTTATTTGATTTCATGATTTCATGACTAGTCCATAATTATGTAAATCCTGAAACCTGAAATTTTGAAATTCTTATAATACAACTACCAAAAATCTGACTTTTTTTTCATCTAAAGCTTTCATACCGTGAGGAAGGCTAGAGTCAAAATATAGACTATCCCCCTCTTCCAATATCAGGTCTTTACCATTTATTTGTAACAACATACGACCTTCAAGAATTAAATTAAACTCTTGTCCGGCATGAGTACTATGATGAATTTCCTCATCTTCACCTTTAGGCTCTACTGTCACCTCAAATATCTCTGCTTTACGATTATTGAAACCTCCGGCAAGTATCTGGTAGCTATAATCAGCAACGCGATTAACAGCCAATCCTTTACCTTTACGAGTAAGAAAATAGCTACTCATACGCGGCTCATCGTCAAACATCAGTATCGATACATCGACATTATGCACTGATGCTATTCCTTTCAATACACTTATGGTCAAATCCTTATCTCCAGACTCATATTTAAGATATTCCGCCGGAGAAATATTACACGAATTTGCAAATTCTTCGGGCGTCATATCCAAAGCTTCACGCAACCCCTTGAGCCGTTGACCAATCTGCTTTACATCTTCGTTCATGATTTATCTAATTTATCCGATTCTTCTTTTTTCTTAATTGTCAGTAATTGCTGCATAACTTTGGGTGTGGAACTCTTAAACTCGAGCAGCTCCCCTGTTGTCGGATGTTTCAACTGAAGTTCTCCTCCATGCAAAGCAATACGTTTTATAGGATTCTTCGACGCCCCATATTTTTTGTCCCCTACTATCGGACAGCCAATTTGCTGCATCTGTACCCTTATCTGATTTTTACGTCTGGTTTCAAGGTCAAATTGCAATAATGAATAATGTCCTACCGATTTGAGCACTTTATAATGAGATACCGATTTTAATCCGCCATTATCATAAGACGAAGACATCATCACAAAGTTTTTGTTCTCGGTCAACCACGATACTAACGTATCATCTTTCTTAGCAGGTATGCCTTCCACAACACCTGTATATAAATATTTTTTTACAAGATTATCCCAGTTCTTTTGAAAAATATCTTGCAATTCAGCGCTACGGGCAAAGATTAATAAGCCGGACACTTCTCTGTCGAGACGATGTAAAACAAAAAGACGAGCATTCTTATTTTGCTTTTTTACATATTCATTGAGCATACCGTACACAGTACGCATTTTTTCCTTATCGGTGGATACGGATAAAAAACCTGCTTCTTTGTCCACTATTATCAAATCTTCGTCTTCGAAAATAATCTTCAGCCCCTTCATTTTTTTCTCCTTACGGGACTGATCGAATTTCATGACAACAACCCTATCGCCTTTGTTCAATTCAAAATCAAACGGAGTTATCAGTTTGCCATTCACCTTAATTTGCTTATGGGCTAATAAAGATTTTATAGCGTTACGGCTTTTACGTACCTGTTTCTCTACAAGAAAATCCAACAACTGAATTGGCTTATCAGCTTTTATTTCTTGTAAAACAGTATCCCTTTTCGATGAATTTCTCATATATGTTAATCTATAAACAGCGCAAAGGTAAATCTTTTCAATGAAGAGAGGAACATTTTAGAGAAATGTTCGACATATTATATGTTAAAGATTTCGACTCTTGCTTTCGTGTACATTCAGGGCAACCGCATCAAAATTTTGACCCCTACCGGAATAAACAGTTATCAGTAAACAGTAAACAGTAGTGAGTAGTGAGTGCTCAGAACTTAAAACTTAAAACTCATAACTTTTTAACTCCTGCTTTTCATATACTCTTTTATGACCTCATCGGTTACAGTCCCTGTAGTGGCTACAAAATAACCGCGTGACCATAAGTGTTGACCCCAATATTGCTTACGTGAAGTGAGCATATTCCTGAGACAGCTTATGGGAGCTGGTACCTTTGAGTTGCTGAACCAAACGGCTTATTGACAAACTGGGAGTGGACGATACTAAGGTGTGTATGTGATCTTTTGATACATGACCCTTGATAATGGTTACATCGTTTTGCATACATATCCGGCGAATCAACTCTCGGGTACGTTCGGCAACCGACAATTCTAAAATTGGAAAACGATATTTTGTTATCCAAACTATATGATATTTGATATCAAAACGGGGCTGCGAACAACTTTTATAGGACTGCATAAAATCTTTTTTATGCAAATATATAAATTCTCCGCCTAAAGGCGGGGGATTTCACCCATCCCAGAATTATAAATTAAAGCCGCCACCCCGCATATACAAGGCAAGGCGGAATACATTGTAGGAACAGGCAGTATGGACATCCAAGAAACCATCGATCTTTCCAACTTCGCTTTCGAGAACGGAGCGGATACGGTGATTATCGTTGGCCCTTATTATTACGGATTAAGCGACGACAGCATCTTGACTGGTTTTCAAAAGTGGCAAGCGAAATAAAAGGTAACATCTACCTGTACAATCTTCCGGACAGAACCTGGGGGATAAATACAGTCGGCGCACCATCTATTGCATTACTTCCTCTGTATTCATCGTAGCTTGGGTGGGTTTCTTTTTACCTCCCGCCCACATCACGATGGCGGTTTTGGGCATGATGGTTGTTTTTATGGGCGTGAATAACGGCAGCGGACAGCAGGCATTTTACCAACCCTGGTCGGGCGAAATTTTTCCTGCCCGGTACCGAGGTTCCGCCCAAGGCATCCTGTTTTTTATCGCTCGCGGATTACTGACCGTCTGGTGTTATTTCCTACCGGTTATCATGAAATACAACTTTAAGATAGCTGTCGGGCTGCTGGTTTCGTTTACAGTTATCAGTATGCTGGTCGGTACTTTGTTTGCCCCGAAAACCCAAGGGAAAACGCTGGAAGAAATTACGAAAGAACGCTACGGCGAAAATTTTTCATAACAATTAATAATTGACAATATATACCATGAAAGGTTTAAAAGGAAAAGCCGCTATTGTTACCGGCGGCTCAAGAGGAATAGGTAAAGCAACGGTAGAGCGTTTATTGGAAGAAGGCGCAAAAGTCCTGTTCTGCGGACGCAATGAAAAAACCGGTTTTTCCACCTAGTTTAACAATTGTACAACAAAAGCAAGTATGTTATGAAGTCTCTTATTCCAACCTTTCCACCACAGTAAGGCTATATCGCTGATTTTCTTTCGGTTGTTGAAACTTTCGATTTTGGGTTTCTACTTGTTTCATGCCCCTCGGTAGTCCCAGGCAGAGTTGAATATACTTTTCACAATCACCTGATTCAAAGATTGCTATATCAGCTTTTCATATCTCCTGACTCTTAATGAACACAGTTTTCACACAAACTGCTACTTTTCTTTAAAAGTCAATTTCAATATTTCTTTCTAAAGAACTTTCGTTACATTACTCGTTCGCTAACGGGATGCAAAAGTAACGCTTTTTTTTTAACCTGCAAGGGATTTGAGCAGGGCAAACGCATCAAATTTTTGTTATTAATTCCGGAATAAGTACTATCTTTCCGAAGAAAACGCTTTATGGAAAGTCCCCTTCGTTATTTTTCAACCCTTACGGACCCTCGTGTAGAAAGAACTCGCGAGCATGATCTTGAAGATATATTATTTATCGCCATAGCCTCTATAATTTGTGGAGCAGAAGGCTGGAATGAGATTGAAGAATTCGGCAAGTCTAAAGAAGACT
>BNXH01000018.1 GCA_025999435.1 Bacteroidia bacterium
GGATACAATCGTTATTGCCAATATCAGCAACCCGAACCCTGACAGCGTGGAATGGCTGATTGACGATTCCGGCTCGCTAAAAGTCGTTGAGATGGATGAGCATTATGCCAGGGTTATCTTTACCCATCCCGGACATTATACGGTCGGCTTCAGGGCTCATAAAGGAGATTGTTTCCAGGAGATATTCAAGACAATCACTGTTGTAGACAGGGATGGAACAGAGGATGATCCGTTCGGGGAATCTATTATTGAAAAATATTATGTATACCCTAACCCGAACGACGGCAACTTTAATGTGAAGATTATATTAAACAAGACAAGCGCCATCCGCCTGCGTATAATCAATGTAGGCACAGGAAATACCGTTAGTGACAAAAAGTACGCAGGACAAAAGGAATATGACATTCCTTACAATAAGTCTATTGCTCCGGGAGTCTATGTCATTGTTCTGGAAACAGCATCCGGGCATATGAATTTGAAAATGATTGTCAGGTAAGAAACCGATAGGATAAGTGATAATAACTGGAATAGCAAATAATAAAACAAAAATACAGATGAACCGGCAGTATAATAAGCGGCAGATTATAAACAATGCATTCCTGCGTTGGATGTACATCCTGATCCTATGTCTGGGTAGTATGGGAATATACGGGCAGCAACAAACTTATCCGGTACAGGTGTATACGCAGTTAATTCCTCCATACACACCTCATATCCCGGCTTACTATATCGGGACGCAGGCAAAGCTGAAAGTGATGCTTATCAATACCGATATGCAGCAGCCGGTAGTCAATGTCTACCTGAGGATGAAGATACTTTCTTCTTCATTTTCAGCAGTTACCCCGCCAGAGATTTATACTCCGCAAATAGAGCTTCAGGCAGGTATGCCCATAACCCTGTCGCTGAATGACCTGGAGCCTTATTTCAAAAAAGAGAACCTGCGCGTGAGCGGGGGACAAAGCGAGTTTTACCGCACGCAGATGCTGCCCGATAACTTTTACCGTTTTCATTTTGAAGTCTATGAGGCAGGGACAAACCGTCTGGTCAGCAATCCAAAGATAGGCTTCGCCCAGGCGATGATTGCTTCGGGTGAACCGCCCATACTGAACCTGCCGCAAAAAGGCTCGGTAATAAAAGAAAGCGCTATCCCGTCCATCATGTTCTCCTGGACGCCAAAGCATATGAACTCCATAGCGGCAGCTTACGGGACGGAATACGATATATCATTGGTCGAAATTTATGACAAACAGGTAGCCCCTGAAGCTGCCTTCGATTATTCGAGGGTGCTTTATACCGAAACCACCAAATCCACATCCTTTATACATACCGTTGCGCAACCATTATTGATTCCGGGCATGCGTTATGCCTGGAGGGTACAGGCCAAAGCCCGTGAAGGCGTAGATGAGATCAGCGTCTTTAAGAACAACGGTTACAGCCCGGTCTCCTGGTTTGATTACACTGCCGACTGTAAAACCGTACAAAGCAGCGGAGCCATCTATGAGAACGGGCATGTTGATATCAGTTGGCAGGATGTGGGGGCGATGGAATATACCGTAGAATACCGTAAAAAGGGAACAAGCAGATGGTATACCGGAACTATAAATAAACCCCTGTTAAGCCAACTGTATAACTTGCAGGCGGGAAAAGATTATGAATACCGTATTGGATCGCGTTGTGTGGCAGGGGATGCTTTCCGGTATAATGATCTTCAGGCTTTCCATATACCCGACCGGCAGGAAAACGGGCCTAATTGCGGGCTGATGCCGGATATCAGCCTGACCAACCGGACTCCGACACGTGAACTGCAATCAGGCATGCCTGTATTGGTTGGTGATTTTCCTGTGTTTATCACAAAGGTAAGTGGTTCGGGTAAATTCACAGGAGAAGGCTATGTCGGTATCCCGTATTTACAGGGAGCACAGATTGCTGTCACTTTCAAAGATATTGTTGTTAATACTGATAACAGGCTTGTATCCGGGTATTTTGAAACAAAATATGACACTAAGAACAATAACTTGCTCTTCGATGCCGACCAGTACCAGACAGGAGGTAAAGGAGTAGGAGATATCCGCAGTGGTGAAGAGCAGGCAGCCTTTAAGGTGGACTATACAATCAATCCGGACATTAAAGCCTTGCCGGTAAAAGCAGACGGAACAAAGGATGAAATAAAAGAGGGAACAGATTATACTATATCTAAAGGCGAGAACGGCAAGTATACCTTTGTTTTGACCGACAGCGAAGGTAAGGAACACAAAGTAGAAGCTGACGCTATGCCGGCCACTATCGAGGATAAGAATGGTAATACCTACGAAGTAAGCGAAAAGGGAGAGGTAAAACCAGTATCCAAAAACTCGGATATCAAGCTGGATTCTTCAACCAAGGATACACAAAGTAAGTTAGCCTCTCTTTCCTTTAAAGCAACTCCAAATACAAAATATGCTTTGGATGAATACAGGCCTATTTATGAAAAGGTCACGGAATACTATGTAAATTACAAGGTGGAGGGCACGCAGATAACAGCCTCGGCGAAGTTTATGCTGCCGGGAGCAAGCGACGAAATAGCTGTATATATTAAAGAAAATAAAGACAATAAGCTACAGCCTGAAAAGGTACGCTTTGTAACAGGTAAAGGCAAGGAATATTCAGCAACATATGACAACCAAACAAAAGAATGGACGCTGACCATCGTTGGCGGACAGGCTAACGACGGGCAGGAACTGTATGTTGTACAGGATGTCGGTAAAGATAAATACGAGACATTGGGCAAACTCAATATCTTCACCTATGAGCCGCTGAAGCGTAGCGTGACACTTGTGCCTGTCAACGGGAAAAACAATAATCTGGATAGACAAACTGTACAAGACGGATTGAATGAAATTTACGGAAAGATAGGTATCAGCTGGACAGTAAATATATTGGAGAAACCATTCAGTTATACACCGAAGAACGGCTCCACCTTCAATGTAACAGGCAGCGGTTTGTTGTCGATGTTTACCGATGACATGAAAGCTATTAACGAAGCCTTTAAGCAGTCGGGAGAGTATCAGGAAGATGGTTTGTATCTGTTTGTAATAGGTGATAAAGCCAGTGAAAGCGGAACAGAAGGCGATATGCCGCTGGGTTCGCAGTTTGGCTACTTGTTCCCGAATGCGACTATACGGACTATTGCCCATGAAGTCGGTCATGGAGCATTCAATTTGGAGCATCCGTTCGACAGGCCGGGACGAAACAGTTTCAGCAAGGGAGACCTAAAAGACAACCTGATGGAGTACGGAACCGGAACGGAACTGGTGAAACTGCAATGGGATCAGACAAGGGCTCCGGGGCATGTGATAGGGTTGTTCCAGAAGGATAAGAGCGGGATGATAATAAGTAATGCTTATTACTGGACGCCATCGGGACATATTATTTACCTGAAAGACCCATCAAAAGGGGTTACAAATACAGATATGTCCGCACCTAACGGAACATTATACGGATTTATCGAAAATGGTATAAAATATACAGCCAGAATTGATAATAACCTATTCTATGGATACCAAACGGAGGACGGGAAAATATATAATGACAGTCAGACACTAGAAAAACTGAAAACTGAGAAAGAAAAAATAACAGTCGTATCGCGTATATATAATGGTGACTGTACGGTTTCCGAGTTTGGTAACATTGTGCCCCTTCAGGAAGCAATAGCCCTAAAAGATTACACCAATGGAGTTCCGGTCCGGCCGGATAATAAATATTACCTGAGAAAGGAAGAAAAGGGTTCTATTTTGAATATCGTAGATTGTAATGGAAAATTACAAGAATACGGTCAGAAACTGTATGATGCCAACTTATCGAAAGCGAATACGGATGAAGCTAAAAATAAACTGTTTGAGATAGCCCTATTGGCCGACAAAATGGGAAAAACCTATTTTGAAGATATCCTACAAGGTAAGAAATGGGATTCCAATCCAGAATCGTCTACCAGTTACTTTGCTTATTACTGGGCGTTACTGAAAGATAAGCCGGAATATTATACAACGGAATCCCTAACCTCTCTTAAAAATCTTTTGGAGAAATATATAGCTGCCGTAGAAAAACTTAACAGTATAAGCAAGGATGCCAATTGCAGTAAAGATGAAATATTGTCTATCATCAATGATTATTTTGTATTCGGGCAGGATTATAAATACCTATTCAATGCACCGATTGCCGCACTTGATGCCACCCAGCGAAAAAACATCCTGCAATCCTTATCCCTGGGTTTTGTTTCGGGTAGGGTGAATGTAGGCAGTAGTTGGCAGGAAGAGGATGTAATCCTCGAGGTGTTCCACACGACTCCGGCAGAACAACAGAAAGCCTTGCTGGAAGCCATCTATCAGCAAAAGTTATTATATAGAATCGTAAATGGAGTGGATGGCGGCAACTTCGATAAAGTGATAGAGACTATAGCCCGGTGGGTAATACAATATTATCCTTGTCCGACAGATATGAATGTTTCGGAGAAAATAGAAAATAAGCAAATACTATTGTTTAATGACAATTATTTCGGACGTATAAACAATGAATATGTAAGTGAAACCGGCAATGTTTCATTGGCTGTGAAGAAATGGTCGGGTGATACCGAATATCAAGTAACCGCCTCCCCATACGATTACTTGCTGGTGAAATTTAAAAACACCTTTGAGATAGGCGACAGTAGGTTTATAAGCGGGACAACTTATAAGTTGCCGGCCTTGTACGTATATATGCTCTTCAATGCCGATACGCGCCAAAAATGGCAGACATCAGGCAAAGTAGCAGTAGACATAGGGTTGCTGGCTTTGGGAGCAGGAGAGGTAAGAGCGGCGATGCAAGCCGGAAACTGGGCAAGGACAGCACTGGCTGTTGCCGACATCGGTATCGGCTTCACGGATGTTGTCGTAAACACTGCATTCAAAAATGAAATACAGGAAGGTTACCCCGAATTTTATGATAACTGGCAAAAAATCAGTCTGGCTTATGGATTGGGTCGGATTACGCAAGTAGGTTTGGAAGCGGCCTACAAACGCGCCAATATCGAAAGTTGGGTAATGAAAACCGATGTTTCCCTTTCGCAAGAAACGAGACAGGCAGCAAATAAAATAAATCAGAGACTACAAGACCAAGCGTATTTCGGGGCGGAGTTTGTTGATGACGGTGTAAGAGAAATCAATAAATTAGAGGGGCAAGTTCAAGCAATCGAATCTCAAATGATTGTAGATGGTAGAGAACTGAATGCGGAAGCAGTGAATAAATATTATTCAAATCGAGGAATTACAATGGGGAAACGCTCCAATCCTCCTGCGAAATTAGGTACATTAGCACATGATAAAATACTTCCAGTAAATAGCAAGCTTTATGCAATAGAAGAAGTTGACCAACTTGGGCCAGGAGGATGGTTAACTGATGAGAAATTTAATACACTTGAAGAGGGAAGAGAAAAATTGGCTCTGATAGACGAGTTTAAATCTTCTTCCAAGCAACTTGTTTTAGTCGAATATACTGTTATAAAACCAATGCCTACCAGAGTAAGTATAGTAGGCGAACAATATTGTAATGTGGCAAAGAAAATATATAATGGTAGTGCAAATCAATATGAATTTAGATTTGCATATGCATTTACACAAAGACCAGATAGTTGGAAAGAATATTTGGTTAAAACAGAAATAAATGGTAATAAATATATTAAGGCATTAAATTTTTGAGTCATGGTTGAATTAATTTATTTTTATCCAGGAAAGGACGATTGTATTGTAAATGCAGAAGTTCATGGTATTCATTCATATACAGGTATTTATAACGCCGCAAGATGGTCTTATAAATCACTTGAATATTCAAACTGGTTGTCAAAGTTATTTCATTGTAGGAGGAAATTAAAAAAGAGAATTATAGAATTATTTGAGGAAAATGTAACGATTATAGCATATCCTTCGCCTGAATATAAATATATAATAGCAATTTATTCCGGATCTCATAACTTTCCCATACCAAATAATGCAGTTGTATATAATTTGGACGGGAGTATACATAAGATTCTTACTCCCCCAAAAGTAATAAACGATTTCTTTCAGGGAGGTGATCCACAAGGTAAATCATTTTATAATGTAAATTGGGATATTAAAGATGGAAAAATATTTTTATGTCTTACCATTAATATTTTTGATATGATGGAAGTACGAGAACTGAATGCGGAAACTGGAGAATTTAGTACTGATTGGTCAAGGGTATATAGATTGTAAAACTTGAATAATGCTGTATATGCTGCTTTTTGCCGGTTATATTATGCAGATTATCATATTGCATTTCCAGCGTATAGGAAGCCGTCTTTTGACTGCCGCCCGTTCCTGAACCCATATAACTTCCGCTTGCAGAAACCAAACGATACAAGCCATCATAATTATACATATGGCTCATCTGCCCGCCCATGCCTGTTGCCGGTAGCGGAGCGGTATTTACCACACTCAATACATTATCCACAGCATCAAACGTATAGTTATTATTCATTATCTGCTTGCGGGTATCCTTGCCCGAAATTACCATCAGGTTAGACAATCTTCTACGTTGCGGATCATAGCTATAATTTGTTTCCGCACCATTGCAATACTTCATGTAAATGCGTTGCTCGAACTTGTCATAACCCAGCTTGTTCACATAGTTATACGAATAGACCTTTTCGCCCTTCACGCTTTCGAGTAAGCCGGCTGTATTATACGAGTAGGTTATCTTCTCTTCGTCCGGATAGATCATTTCCTCCAGGCGGTTCCAACTGTCGTATTTCCATTCGGTTACATAGGTCGCTATTGCCTGGTTCGGGATGATTAAGGTTCTTCTGACTTTGGTCATTTCACCGAGCCTTCCGTAGAAGAACTCCTGCGCCCCCGAGCCGTCTTCCTGAAGCATCAGCCTGCCCACACGGTTGTTGGATGCGTTCTTGTTGCCGTAGGTGTACTTCACGTTGTTCTCCGGATGGTCGGGATACGTAATGGCAGTCAAACGGCTGTAATCATAGTCGTAAGTGATATACTTATCTTCCTTCTCCAGATTGGCCGTTTGTTTGCTATGCAGGTTGTCATAGGCCACTTCTTTACCTCCTTTCTTTTTTGTTTATTAAAACTCGCCCTGCCACTTTTTCTGACAGGGCGAATTTATTAAAAAATTATTACTATTTCCATCATCAAGGCAGAACCTTGCTTTTAACTCCAACGTAGCGAGAGACGCTACGCCGAACGAGAGATGACATCATATTTATTTAAAAGTCAAATCTATATCTCTATTAACTAATTCTTTTTGGAATTCACTCAAATTAACAGGCCCCGTTATATGAGAATCTATTAATTTTTCGAATAGAAGCTTAGATGATATATCTGATTCTTTAGGAGCTTCTATGTTTTTATCGATTATCCAATATAGTATGCTATCACTATCACTTTGAGTTTTAGCGATTATCCACTTTGAATTGAATTTATAATCAATAACTTTTGAGGGAACAATAGTTATGCCTGATGTACAATTATTTGTTGTACAATAAATAATTGAAATGTCATCTTTATCAGCTTCTATTAATGTAAAGTTATTTCCTAAGTCAGTTTCCCCCCATAGATTTAAACAAGAAACATTAATAATAGCAATAGATATAAATAATAATATTATCTTTTTCATTTTAGAATAATTGGCGATTTAATTTTCCTAAACCATAGTAAAAAACTTTAAAACCATGTCTGTCATCCAATCCAGTACGATATCTTTCGGCTTTTATAAAATTATCTCTTATAAAACCTCCTCCTTTATTCCAGTCATAATCAGTAGCACTATCATTAATAATCCTAAATGTCTCATCTACATTAGACTCTAACATTATATTTACTCGGCCTAAAGCATAGATGGTTGCTCTTAATGTAGAGTTAAACAGTGATTCAGCAAAATTATCAACATTAAATAGATTGACTGGTGTTGGTTTGCCTATATTTAATTGTGATGAAGAAATATTGCCAAAATTTAACAAAGCCGTATTGATATATAACGAATTATCTGGTGTTGGATTTTCTAAAGCATACGGATGTTCTTTAGCCCAATTAATACCTTCTTCTATAGTAACAAAGCCATCATAATCAGGTCTATTTTTAAGACCATCCACATGAGCAGAAATTTTAGCTTGAACTTTATCCGGAATGGCTGAGATATAGTTCATAGCTTCAGAATGTTTCATCCCTTGTTTAAAGTTTTCTATTTCCATTGCAAATCCAAATCCTTGAAGCCCCTTATCGTCAGTACCTAGAAAATTTCCTGACAAATCATAAATAGGATTTATAAACATCCCTGTGGGGTCAATATACTTCACAGGATTCAATGCACAATACGCATACGCAGATATATTCGGATATTTCTCCCACATCGGGTCAGTACTCAACCAGATACTAACCCTCGGATCATAATACCTAGCCCCGTAGTAATAAAAACTCGTTTCGGAATCAAGGTCTTTGACAAAGTGGAACTTTGCTATTTACACGACGTAGGCTGGAGCCATACACCGAACTTACCACTTTCAACGAGGAAGACTAACTAGTTTCTTTCATACTTTAATATTTACAATCAATATTATATGGAATGGCACAATATTTTATATTCATAATTTCTGAGATGTCAATCCCTATAGAAGTATTAATAGAATCTTCTATTTCCGATTTTTTTAATAAGTATAATTTACATTTAATTCTTAGATAGTTCATTTTTATAGTTTCGCCTGAAACTAATTTGATATTACTAACTTGATCATCTTTCTCTAACATGTCTTTATATTTAAAAATAAGACAGTTATCAGATTCAGTACACTTGTCTAAGTATTTTTGGTGTAGTCTCTTGTAAAATAGAATTAAATCTGGAACATAATATGATCTTGCAAACAGACTTTCCAAAAATTCTGTTTTATCTTTCTTGTCTAATTGCTCTACATTTATATTTTCACTTATAACATTTAGGAAGATAGGATAATTGCCTTTCTCACTTATAACTATTGACATTAATGTATATATAGAAGAGTCCTTTTCAATTGAGCATTGAGCTTTAGTCCATAATGGACTAAAGCTCAACAATACAATAAATAATACTTTAATTACTTTCATTATTTATATTTTCCTTTTTTACAACAGGCAGAAATGTACTATTCCCTATTTCATTAAAATCTATTTGATCTGGATTTTGAGGTGGATAACTCATTATACCACGAGCACCTCCAACTTTTTTAGGATGTTTAAACCCAAAGGTGTGAAATATTTCATGTACTTTATTCATTTTATTATCTTCTCTAATATTCATTATAATATCTTTATTACCTAAAGTTACTCCTCCAACAGTAGTACGAGATTCTGTACCATCACCATTATCAATAATACTACTTTTAAAAGGAGGATAAAAATCACCATTACCCCGAGTGAATGAATTACCTATTTGAACGCCTTCAAGTTTATGATCTTGAGCTGATGACTCTGCTGCTGCAACAGTTCCTCCTGCTTTAAATTCAAGATCAAAAATAACAGAATAATCTTTATAATTCCCTTCGGACACTTTACCTTTTATATCATTCAGGTACTTATTAATGTCTGTATTCATCTTTGCTATGTCTTTTTCGCTATAGGCATTACTATAATGAATATTTCCATTAGTTTTAAAGAGCATTCTTTTCTCTGTTTGTACATAATAGACAGCTTTTACAGTGATAGTCTTATTCTCATCATCTATAATCCGAACTCCATCCATTCCTGTAGGATCAATAAACTTGACTGGATTCTGGAAGGTATACGCATAAGTTGAAACATTCGGGTAATTCTCTTGTAAAGGATCACTTGACAACCAAATGCTCGTCCGTGGATCATAGTACCTCGCCCCATAATAATACAACCCCGTCTCTTCATCTAACTCTTTGGCATTGAACAAATACGGCGTATTCCAGACATTATTCCTTTCTTCGATAAAGACCTCACCAAACGGCACATACTCGATATACTGAACAATATCGCCGTCCAAGTTAGTAATTAGTGATGAACTACCCAAATGATCGGAATGATAATAATACTGATACAGCTCCGGATTGTCATTCTGGCTTGGATTAAAGGATTTCAATGTTTTACTATCATCACAGCAAAATCCCTGCCCATTCACATAATCGTCATTATCCTTACCGTAATAAGGCACTTCGAACTTCGCGTAGCGGTCTTTAATAGTCTGCTGCAAAGCAGTGTACTTAGTCGCATAATCCACCTTAGCACCGTCTACACTGGCTCCCGCATATTCTATCCTGCGTGGGTCACTTCCGTAGCTGTCGAGGTCGCCGAGCTTGGATACTATTCTCTGGCTGCCTATATAGATATGCTTGGTGTACTGCCCGCCCTTGCTTACAACGAGGTATGGATTCACATAAGCCGTGAAATTAGCTGTTGAAGTATTGCCGCCAGAGAACAAACCATTAACATACATTTCCTGGCTTTCACCACTAGTCTTAACCGTCCTTTCACCCGCAGCATCATACCAGTAGTTGCTCACAAAGCCGTTATCGTCGATAGCCTGCAAACGGTTCTCTTCGTCCCAGAGCAGCTTCCTTTCGGTTGATTTCGGTGTCTGCGTGCCGTCTTTCTTCGGGCGCTCGGTATTGACGTAAACCAGGTTGCCGTTATTGTCATATTCGTACTTATGGTCTTTTTTAGTCACATCTTTGGCATCAGTACCTTCTGTACGGTAATTCTCATCCTGCAAAGTAGAAACTTGGAACGGATTACTTGCATAGTTGTAATTAAGTTCATAACCCGCTTTGAGTACTCCGTCGAACTGGATACCTTTCTGCTGTACATGCTGCTTCTTGCTTGTGATGTTATGCAGGTTATCATATTGCATTTCCAGCGAATACGATGCCGTTTTCGGGTTGTTGGCCGATATGTTGGCTCCGGTATATGTACCCGTAGCAGAAACCAAACGATACAGTCCGTCATAGTTATAGGTATGGCTCATCTGCCCGCCCATGCCGGTACTTGTATTTGGAATTGGCGCTGTATTGGCAACGCTCAATACATTATCCACCTTGTCGTAAGCATAAGCATTATCCATAATCAGGCTTCGGGTAGTCTTTCCGGATATAACAGAGAGATTCTCTAACCTTCGTCTTTGCGCATCATACGTATAATTCGTCTCCGCCCCATTACAATACTTCATGTAAATGCGTTGCTCGAACTTGTCGTAACCCAGCTTGTTCACATAGTTATACGAATAGGCCTTTTCTCCTTTTACACTTTCGAGTAAGCCGGCGGTATTATACGAGTAGGTTATCTTCTCTTCGTCCGGATAGATCATTTCCTCGAGGCGGTTCCAGCTGTCGTATTTCCACTGCGTGACGTAGGTCGCGATTGCCTGGTTCGGGATGATTAAGGTTCTTCTGACTTTGGTCATTTCACCCAGCCTTCCATAGAAGAACTCCTGCGCCCCCGAGCCGTCTTCCTGAAGCATCAGCCTTCCCACACGGTTGTTGGATGCGTTCTTGTTGCCGTAGGTGTACTTCACATTGTTCTCCGGATGGTCGGGATAAGTAATGGACGTCAAACGGCTGTAATCGTAGTCGTAAGTGATGGATTTATCTTCCTTCTCCAGATTGGCCGTTTGTTTGCTGAGCAGGTTGCTTGTATTGTCATATTTGAATGTCGTCGTTCCCGAAGCAGGATGTGTTACCTGTGTCCTTCGTCCCGCCATATCGTAAGCCGACAGGGTTTCGTTATTCCCGTTGTCAATGGCTTTCAATAATTGGTTGACCGGGTCGAACTCGAAGCGTGTCGTAATCGTACCGTCAGGGCCCGAATACTGCTCTGTTTTCACTGTCAGTCCCGAACCGTTGGTAAAGGTCGACTGTTTGCCTCCCATCGCGTCGGTAACGGTCGTTACCAGCAAGCCCCCTCCGGCTCCCCCGTTGGTGGAGAGTTGCAAGCCGTATTCCATCAGCGATTCGCTGTTGTCCGGCAGGATGGTCTTAATAGCCCTGTCCATCACATCGTATTCCGATTTGGTCGGAGTAACGGGACGCTACGCTGAACGAGAGTAACCCATAATACTAATCAATTTGGTGGTTCAGGATATGTTTCTGTTTTTATTAATTTACCGGATTCATCGAAATAATTCCATTTGCCAACTTCAGTCCACAACTCATCATACGGTGATTTATCCGAAATAATATATCCTTGGGAAGCTATAATGCCATTCAAATGAAAAACTGTACAAAAATATTTATACTTCATTCCTCTTACTTTAGCCTTAGAAAAACCAGTTTCTTTACTTGTAAGGTGTCCCTTACTTCCAAAATAATACCAAGTTCCAACCATCTCACCGTTCTTGTATTCTCCTAAGACAAATAACGTTCCGTATCCATTGTATTCTTTATACATACCATTTTTTACTCCGTTTAAATAATAAGTTTCTTTTCTAAACCTATCATTGGGTTCAATCCATAACCCTGTTTTCTTATTATTGCGATCATACTTGTTTATATAATTCTCAGCGCCTTTTTGTGCATAAAAAGAAACAGGAATGATAAAAAAAAGGAAACAATAACAAATTCGTTTATAAAAAACAGTTCCCATAAATAATTAATTTTCAGGTTTATTCTTAATTAAAGATTCAATAGTTTTATATGCAGTGGAAACCGGTGCTGTAATCGGAGACGCTAGCACAGAACCAATCGCTTTTAGCGTAGAACCTAATGAGCCATCCATATTTGTTGGCACTGCAAGAGTACGGGAGACACCAATTCCTATAACATTCGATTTTTGCTCGGGATTATTAAATATCCCTATAAATTCATTCCAGCGATTAATATCAATATTGAAACAGGCTACAGAATGTCCTTGTGTTGTATTGTCTTTTCCAGGCTTATGGACATTTACACCTATAGCATAAGTCACATTAGGATTATTCGGATTTTTAAACGGCAACTGTATTTTACCCCACATTGTTCCGTCATCAGACATCCTTAAAGCTGTATATTGACTTTTATGTAATCCCACAACAGCTTTATAATCTCCTTCCGGAATAGTCAACTGTGTTGATTGGCTTGGATAAGTACATGCATCAAACGTTACTGTTGTACCATCGGCTTTATAAACAGTAGCTGTTGAAGAACCTATATTTTTTGGTTCATCAAAACTAAAAGTCCCATTATCCGAAAAGAATATAGCTTGTTCGTACAATCCTTCTTTTAATTTTCCATTTGCTTGATATGAATTCTCCTTTTCAACCCAGCTAAAGCCAGTCGGAACTTTAGTCCCATTTATTTTGGTGTAATGTGATGGTTTCCATGCTTCTCCATCCGGATCGACAAACTTCACAGGATTCAATGCACAATACGCATACGCAGATATATTCGGATATTTCTCCCACATCGGGTCAGTACTTATCCACACGCTCGTTCTCGGATCATAATACCTCGCTCCATAATAATATAAGCCCGTCTCCTCGTCCAACTCTTTGGCATTGAAAAGGTATGGAGTATTCCATGTGTTGTTACGTTCCTCGATAAAAACTTCTCCGAATGGCACATACTCGATATGCTGAACTACTTCGCCGTCCAAATTAGTGATTAAACTTGAACTACCCAAATGATCACTGTGATAATAATACTGGAATAATTCCGGATTATCATTTGCTGCAAAGGATTTGGTTTTCGGCGTATCGTCACAGCAGAAACCCTGCCCATTAACGTAATCATCGTTATCCTTGCCCAAGTATTCTACCTCGAATTTTCCGTAGCGGTCTTTAATGGTTTGCTGCAAAGCAGTATACTTAGTCGCATAATCCACTTTCGCTCCATCCACATTAGTACCTGCATACTCTATCCTGCGTGGGTCGCTACCGTAGCTGTCCAGATCGCCCAGCTTGCTGACGATACGCTGGCTACCGATATAGATATGCTTGGTATACTGCCCGCCTTTGGAAACAACCAAATAAGGGTTCACATAAGCGGTAAAATTAGCTGTCTGCGTGTCTCCCCCGCTGAATACGGAATTGACATACATCTGCTGGCTTTCACCCGATGTCTTAACCGTCCTTTCCCCTGCCGCGTCGTACCAGTAATTTGATACAAAGCCGTTATCGTCGATGGCCTGCAAACGGTTCTCTTCGTCCCAAAGCAGTTTTCTTTCGGCCGATTTCGGTGTCTGCGTACCGTCTTTCTTCGGACGCTCGGTATTGACATAAACCAGATTACCGTTCAGGTCGTACTCATACTTATGCTCCTTTTTGGTTACATCCTGCGCATCCGTGCCTTCTGTCCGGTAATTATCATCTACTATATTGGCTATCTGGTGCGGCTTTTCACTGCTATAATTATACGCCAACTCATAACCTGCTTTCAATACTCCGTCAAACTGGATGCCTTTCTGCTGTACATGCTGCTTCTTGGAAACAATATTATGCAGGTTGTCGTAAGCCATTTCCAGCGAATACGATGCCGTCTTCGGGTTGTTGGCCGCGATGTTCACTCCCGTAAATGTTCCTGTTGCACTTGTCAAACGGTACAGCCCGTCATAATTATAGGTATGGCTCATCTGGCCGCCCATGCCTGTTGCCGGTAGCGGAGCGGTATTTACCACGCTCAATACATTATCCACAGCATCGAATGTATAATTATTGTTCATTATCTGCTTGCGGGTGTCTTTACCGGAAATTACCATCAGGTTAGACAATCTTCTCCGTTGCGCATCATAGGTATAATTCGTTTCCGCCCCATTACAATACTTCATGTAAATACGTTGCTCGAACTTGTCATAGCCCAGCTTGTTCACATAGTTATACGAATAGGCCTTTTCTCCCTTCACGCTTTCGAGTAAGCCTGCTGTATTATACGAGTAGGTTATCTTCTCTTCGTCCGGATAGATCATTTCTTCCAGGCGGTTCCAACTATCGTATTTCCACTGCGTGACATAGGTAGCGATAGCCTGGTTCGGGATAATCAAGGTTCTCCTTACTTTGGTCATTTCGCCCAGTCTTCCGTAGAAGAACTCCTGCGCCCCCGAGCCGTCTTCCTGAAGCATCAGCCTTCCCACACGGTTGTTGGATGCATTTTTATTCCCGTAGGTGTACTTCACGTTGTTCTCCGGATGGTCGGGATACATAATGGCAGTCAAACGGCTGTAATCATAGTCGTAAGTGATGGATTTATCTTCCTTCTCCAGATTGGCGGTCTGCTTGTTGAGCAGGTTGCCATAGGCCATTTTTACCTCCTTTCTTTTTTGTTTATTAAAACTCGCCCTGCCACCTTTTCTGACAGGGCGAATTTATTAGAAGTTATTACTATTCCCATCATCAAGGCAGAGCCTTGATTTAACTCCAACGCAGGCAAAGCCTACGCTGAACGAGGGAAGTTAACTCATATAATATAGTTCATTTTTTATTGCTGGTAGCAGATTAATTTCCCCTTTCTCTGCCAACTCCCTTATCCCGGATTTTGATGATGCCTTATTAGTAAATGGTACGATAAATTCACTAAACAACTGTTCTAATCTTTTCTTCCGCTTTTCATCGTCCATTAGTTCGTCAAAATCAAAAGCTGATTTATATTCGGGGGGCTGTCTTCTGAAAATATTTCCAACATCTCTCTTTACTAAATTTTTGCTTCTGGAATAGTTATTACCGAACATTCCTTGTATATATATTTTAATGTTCATTTCGTAATAATCCCCAAAATTCGATTTCTGTAAATCAAGAACAATAATACTTTCAGTACTATCTTTAAACCAACCCCCGAAAGCACTTTCAAACTTGCTGGATTTGGCCATTTCACCAAACAATTTCTTAAATTCTTTGCTGTCCATAATCAATAAGTATCTAAAGTGGTTTTCCAATTGAAACCTTTATATTCTTGTATAGTCTGCAATTCTTTCAAATACATATTAAGCTGTATTTGACCTTGTTTCATTGCTCTCGGGTTAAAAGGCTTTAATTCAAAAATAGTTTGATTCGGAATATCAAGAAAATCTATTCGTTTTCCGCTAGGCAACCTATATTCTTTAATACCATTCACACCATCGTGTAATCCAACTTTATAGGATTTATGCATTTGTTGTCCAAGCCTCAAATTAGACTTCGTGTAATTCACCCCTATATTACTAGCAGGCGGTCCAATCATCATTGATGGAGTTTCTATTGTAGGAACTAATGCTCTTGTTCCGCCAGTTGCCTTCATCGGGGTAAGCATCCAGGCCGTTTTCCCGATAGCATCAGACCATGCATACGGATCTGCTATATCTCTTTTTAAGGCACTCCATTCATTCTTTAGTATTTCTTTGACTGGTGTATCTACAATATAATTATAGGTAGAACTTACACTATTACTAATAGAATTCCCGAAATTACTTAGGTATGCACCAACTCCATTATTATAAATAAAAATGGATTCTTGAATAAGCGACTCGCCGACATCATAAACAACATTTGTAAATGAGGCTAGTGCATTATGAGCAAATACCCCCACATTACGATACCAACTTCCACCATGTTTAAGAGGCTCGGTTCTCGGTAATATCCTTTCGTTTCCATCACCATCTCCATCTTCAGGAGCCATCCCTGTAGGATCAATGAGTTTTACAGGATTTTGATAACAATATTGATAAGGCGTTCCTGTTTGTTCAACAAGTTGGTCTACTGATAAGAAGATCGACACCCGAGGATCATAATACCGTGCCCCGTAATAATAAAGGCTTGTCTCTGCACACCCTTAGCCTCGCGCGAGCATTCCCGGCTAACGCTTTAGCAGAGATAGTTCCACCCAGATTATTCCAGATATTATTTTTTTCAAAGAGATATTTTTTATGGTAACTTAAAAAATAAGTGATAAATAATCCACTCCATCAGTTTGAAACTAGCGGGGCGGAACTCTATTTATTGAATATTAGTTATAATTGCTAATCTGATACACGAATGTTGTTTCTCTCTAAAATTATAATATTATTATCTAGTTCCATTTTCATTAAATCAATTGTTGATCTGGTAGTTTCAAATACAGATTGAGAAATTAATTTTTGCTTTATAGCATTTTCTATTTTTAAATAAGATTCTGGAATGTATTGTTTTAAAAAAATAGTTCTTTCCTCTATTTTTTTTAACTCAAAAGAAGAATATTCAAATCCTGTATATGACGAATTATCATTTATAGCATCAACAATAGACTTGCTTAAATAATTAAGATAATCAACAACATAATAGTTATTTATATACATTTGATAAAAAATGTATTTTCTAAAATAAATATCATATTTTTCGTTTAAAAGTTCATCTATAAAATAACGATTTCCTCCATTTGAAGATTTCATTCCAAATATCGCTGATATGTTTATAACGGGAGATAAAAAAAATGGATTCAATAATTGGTCTATGAATATAATAGATTCGTTGTTACCTAGCAAGTAATCTTTTTCTGATACGTTTCTTTGAAATTTATCATTTATAATTATAATCCGAAAGTCGGGAAGACATAATTTAGTCTTCAGATCCTGTTCATAAAATCTTCTATTATATTCAAATCCAAAGAAACAATTATCTGATATTTTCTTTAGGAATCTATGAGTTTTTGACGAATATTGCTTTGAGTATTCATACTCAGGATAAATCTTATTTAAAATATCTTCGACAAAAAGAATACAATTTGGCTTATCAATTATGTCATATCTAAATTTATTAGATCTTTGATCTTTTATGATGCTGACATCTACAATATCACTAAATACTTCTCTTGTTTTTGGGCTTTTATAGAAATCGGAATATTTAATTTCATTAATTCCATATAAATTTTCAAATTCAGATTCAGTATAATCTTTTTGATGTCCAATTTCAAAATAGAGTTTACGACCATTATAATAAGGGCTACCCTCATTATTGATTGCTTTCTTTATGTTTGTATTTATATCTTTTAAGTTTACTTCTCCATTTTTTGTTATAAAATTTAAATAAAGTCCAATATCAAAACAAGAGTTTAATGATTTAGCCACTAAAGTGGCTAAATCATTTTCAAATTGCATTTTATTATTCGTCAGATGCTTTACTAATTTTCTCTTAAAAATAGAATCAAATATCATTCTAATACATTTTAAGTTAATAAACTTGTCCTTCTTGAGGAATTCCATTTTGCTGATACATTTCCGGATTTACGATCACGACCGGGAATAGTATATTTACAGCAGTTTCCCCTGCGGTCAACAATGCAGCCCCTATAGCAGTTATTGCACCTAGAATTCCCACAGTTTTAGCATCTGGAGCCTTTAGCTTCGGCATTTGAGGACTCCATGATGGCTCAGTTTCTTTAATAGGCTGCAAAACTGGATTTGGTTGAATTTTCTTAGGTTCCACAATATAAAATATTATACCTGCTTTGGCATCACCAACCCAATATGAATAATTATGAGAATCATCTTCTAACTTCAATGTTCCTTCAAAAGGAACAGGATTCCCTGAAGATGTACCAGGATACCACATTAAACTCCCTTCATTTTGAAAATTAGCTTGAATAACATAACCATTTAACTGAATTTTTGCCATTTCAAATTTATACGGTTTTTTATAACTGACAGGCTTCAATTCCCAAATACTACCTGTTGTCGCTCCAAAGTACATTAAATCAGCTCTTGTATTATCATAGAACCTAAATTCAGCTTTCCAGTTTGGCTTTAGCGACATATGTCCGGCTAATGCCATATGTGCTTTTATTCCTACAACATTCCAAGGCTCTCCATCAATCCCATCCATTCCTGTCGGATCGGTATATCTCACAGGATTTTGGAAAGTATACGCATAAGTAGATATATTCGGATACTTCTCCTGTAACGGATCAGCAGATAACCAAAGGCTTATTCTCGGATCATAGTACCTCGCCCCGTAGTAGTATAACCCCGTCTCTTCATCCAACTCCTTGGCGTTGAATAAATAAGGCGTATTCCACGTATTATTTCTCTCTTCAATAAAGACCTCTCCAAACGGCACATACTCGATATGCTGCACGGTTTCGCCGTCCAAATTAGTAATTAAACTTGAACTACCCAAATGATCGGAGTGATAATAATATTGATAGAGTTCCGGATTATCATTCTGGCTTGGACTGAAAGATTTCAGTTTCGGCGTATTATCACAGCAAAATCCCTGCCCATTAACATAATCATCGTTATCCTTGCCATAATACGGCACTTCAAACTTAGCATAATTATCCTTAATGGTTTGCTGTAAAGCTTTATACTTGTCCGCATAATCCACCTTAGCACCATCCACATTACTTCCCGCATATTCGATACGCCGTGGGTCACTTCCGTAACTATCGAGGTCGCCGAGTTTACTTACAATACGTTGACTACCGATATAAATATGCTTGGTGTAACTACCGCCTTTCGAAACCACAAGGTACGGATTGATATAAGCCGTGAAATTAGCCGTCTGGGTGTCTCCCCCGCTAAATACGGAATTGACATACATCTGCTGGCTTTCACCACTAGTCTTAACCGTCCTTTCACCCGCAGCATCATACCAGTAGTTGCTCACAAAGCCGTTGTCGTCAATCGCTTCCAAACGGTTCTCTTCGTCCCAGAGCAGTTTTCTTTCAGCCGATTTCGGTGTCTGTGTGCCGTCTTTCTTCGGACGCTCGGTATTGATGTAAACCAAGTTGCCGTTGGCATCATATTCATACTTATGGTCTTTGCGTGTCAGTTCCTGTGCGTCAGTTCCCTCTGTACGGTAGTTTTCATCTTCCAGCGTACTGATCTGGAACGGGTTATTTTCGTAGTTGTAAGAAAGGTCATAGCCTGCTTTCAATACTCCGTCGAACTGGATACCTTTCTGCTGTATATGCTGCTTTTTGCTTGTGATATTATGCAGGTTATCATATTGCATTTCCAGCGTATAGGAAGCCGTCTTCGGGTTGTTTGCCGTGATGTTCACTCCCGTAAATGTTCCTGTTGCACTTGTCAAACGGTACAGCCCGTCATAGTTGTAGGTATGGCTCATCTGTCCGCCCATGCCTGTTGCCGCCTGCGGAACAGGTGCGGTATTTACCACGCTCAATACATTATCCACAGCATCAAACGTATAGTTATTATTCATTATCTGCTTGCGGGTGTCCTTGCCCGAAATTACCATCAGGTTTTCCAATCTTCTACGTTGCGGATCATAGCTATAATTTGTTTCCGCCCCGTTGCAATACTTCATGTAGGTGCGTTGCTCGAACTTGTCATAACCCAGCTTGTTCACATAGTTATACGAGTAAGCCTTTTCTCCCTTCACACTTTCGAGTAAGCCGGCGGTATTATACGAGTAGGTTATCTTCTCTTCGTCCGGATAGATCATTTCTTCGAGCCTGTTCCATGAGTCGTACTTCCACTGCGTGACATAGGTCGCGATAGCCTGGTTCGGGATAATCAAGGTTCTCCTGACTTTGGTCATTTCACCGAGCCTGCCGTAGAAGAACTCCTGCGCCCCCGAGCCGTCTTCCTGAAGCATCAGCCTGCCCACACGGTTGTTGGAAGCATTTTTATTGCCGTAGGTGTACTTCACGTTGTTCTCCGGATGGTCGGGATAAGTAATGGCAGTCAAACGGCTGTAGTCGTAGTCGTAAGTGATGGATTTATCTTCCTTCTCCAGATTGGCGGTCTGCTTGCTGAGCAGGTTGCTTACATTGTCATACTTAAACGAAGTCTTACCCGATGCAGGATGTGTTACCTGTGTTCGTCTACCCGCCATATCGTAAGCCGATACGGTTTCATTATTCCCGTTGTCAATGGCTTTCAATAATTGGTTGACCGGGTCGAACTCGAAACGTGTCGTAATCGTACCGTCAGGACCCGAATACTGCTCTGTCTTCACTGCCAGTCCCGAACCGTTGGTAAAGGTCGATTGCTTTCCGCCCATCGCATCGGTAACGGTCGTTACCAGCAAGCCCCCTCCGGCTCCCCCGTTGGTGGAGAGTTGCAAGCCGTATTCCATCAGCGATTCGCTGTTATCCGGCAGGATGGTCTTAATAGCCCTGTCCATCACATCGTATTCGGTCGTGGTAGGGGTTATATTGTCAAAGGCAGGGTTAAACACCGTCTTGCTTCCCATATTTTCAAATACCGGATAGAATGCTTCCCTGACACGCCCGAACGGGTCGAACTTGGCCCTTCCGCTGACAATCATCACTTTCCTGTCCACCGGATTGGTTCCGTTGGTGGTTTCGGTGATCACACCGTCTTTTTTGACTTGAACTGCCCTGCCGAAGCCATCGACAAAGGTTACGGTTTCCAGGTCATCGTTCGGGTTCTGCGGGTCGTAATGTTTCGTTACAGCGTATAGTGGACTGAACTCTTCCCCTTTGGGGAAGCCGGATGGGGTGTTGTATTCAAACTTAATCGTATACGGCAGTCCCAGTACCTGCTCGTTCGGCCCTGTTATGGTTTCTACCCGTCCCATATGGTCGATAGTCGTTTCCAGCGTATAACCGTTCATATCGCGTGTTACCAGCGGGATACCGAAACGGTAGTCGTAGCCCTCCATTTCCGAGCGGTAGCCGAAGGCATCTTCCACACGCTCCACATACATGTTGTAGTCGCGGTCGTACAGGTATTTGTACCACATGCGCTGTCCCTTGTAGTTGGCAGGGAGCGTCTTCTTGGTGATATTGCCGTACTTGTCGTACTCGATGTCGATTACCGCCTTATTGCCGGATTCATCCAGTGTCTGGGTCACTTTGGTCAGGTGGTTGGCATAGTTCAGGTCGTAAGCGGCTTCCGTCCGGCGATATACTACCCCGTCGGAGCCTGTCACCTGTACGCGTACCGGCAGCCCGAAGATATGCTTGGCCGTATTGTGGGTATATTGTACGGCTGTCATGTAGTTGTATGCGCCCGTACCGTTACTGCCCAGTGTACCCTTATCGCTGTATTTATAGTTTTTCAGGTCGCCGTAATTTCCATTCAGGTAGTACTCATAGAAACTTTCATTGGCTACCATGCCGTCTGCCTGTCCTTCGTAAACTACCGATTTGGTATATTTCACCGGCGTAAAGGCGATGGCGCGGTCGGTACAGATGTTATCGTCTGCCGTGAAACTATAGGTGTCTGCTGATGGTGTCAGCTTATAGCTGTAGTATTCATTGAGGCTTTCGGTAAACTTATTACCTGATGCATCTTCGACAACTGAGCGTAGCTGGTTTCCTGCGGTGTAAACACTATTCACGTCGTACTGCAGTATGGCTTTCCGGTAAACGGTGTTTTCTTCCTGAGCTTCGGTGTCGATATTCATAGTGGTTACCTTACCGAATCCCAAAAATTCGCGTTCGTGGCGTTCCTGACGCCCTTCCTGATAGTCAAAAACGGTTTTCATATTGGCACCGTCATCTTTCAGCCCGTCGTTTACTTCTACCGAGTGCATTACCCATTTACCTCCGGGGTGATCGTAGGTGGCCTGGCTTCTTGTATAGTCTACGGTAAAGCTTCCGCCTAATGGATTATTTACGGATTTCAGCTTGTTGGTACGGGCAATAGTCGAGCGGTAGACTGTCATCTTGCCGTCTTCGTCCGAGGATACGATCTCAGGGAAGCCGTCTCCGTCCACGTCTCGAAGTTCCATTGTTGTCCTACTCATGGATTTTCCGGTATTTGCACCTCCGTTCAATGCTATTTTAAGGATCGGAACCGGGGATGGGGGAATAGTTATCGGTATAACTTGTGTATAGGAGGCGTTCAACGATTCAGCCGTTGAAGCCGATTTATTGATATTGTTCATACCTTGCCATATTACAGGTGTGGTAAATCCGTTGCCTGTATTAAAAGATACATAAATATTATCCCCGTCTTTCCATACTTTATCCGTCAGTCCGTCTGAGTTCAGGTCGATAAAAGTGTAATTGGAGTTTGAAGTTGTAGTCGTCAAACCGAATCCGGCCGAAATACTCGAACCGCCGAAATCATACCCTAAACCGGCATTGACAGTAGTTGACTTCCCGCCATCCAGTTTTTCAATATCCCAGTCTATGGCTTCGGTAAATCCATAACCCAGGTTTAAACGGATTTTTTTATCAGACAATATCTTATCCGGAAGCCCATCGCCGTTGACATCCATAAATGTTTCCACTGCTTCGTCTTCATTCCACGGGACTTCAATAGAACCGGATAAAGGAGGCTTTTGATTCTGGGCAGTTTCGATGGCAGTCAATGCTTCTTTTGATTTTTTCGCCGCATCAGCCTTTTGCTCATCAGTGGATTGTTTGTCATTATTTACCGCCTTTTGATTATTTTTTGCAGCAATATATTTTGCACCTGCGGATATGACTGAAGCTGCATGTACCGGATTACCACCCAAGCCCACACTTTTAGCCTTGCTTTCACTCCTGTGGTTACCCAAACCTGATACTGTTTCACCGTCGAATCCTCCTTTAGGATTTGTAAATTGTATCTGATTGGAAGTTACAATATCCGGATAACCGTCCCCGTTCATATCGGCAAAGGAAGTTATTGTTCTGCTTTCTCCGGCCGAAGAACTGGTGGTAAGCCCTAAAGCTCCGACCATATTGGACGTACTGGAGCTCTTGTTTTCTAACGTTATACCGAACGCGCCCGACCCCGGAATGCAATTGCCTGCTGCTGTTTGGCTGGTAGCCAAACCTTCCAGCGGATTCTTTAATATAACATCCTGTTCTCCCAGTCGGGAACTGTTTATAATGCCATCCGCCATAAATGCTTCCGGATTTTGGCCTGTCCACCTTAATCCATCCTCATCACTGTGATTTATGGTCATAGGCATGAATGCTGTTGAAACCGGATCCATGTTTTCATTTTCACTTTCAGGGAGCTTTAACAGCCCTTCAATGATCGGATTGCCATACCTTCCGTCTGTTGCATTATATACGAACTGCCCCCAGCCGCGGTTGATAATTCCGAAACCGTCATAATCCCTTGTGGTGAATGTATTGACCTTAACAGTCGAGTCTGCTCCGTTTACGGTAATAACTGCGGCAGGGTCTCCCAGTTTAGCTAACAGTTCCTTGTCGGTAACATAATATTCCACCCATATAGTCCCGGCTTTAACCGCTGCTATATTGATTGAAGAGCCCGGAGCGACAACGCTGTTGGTTATAACCACTTCCTGTTTGGCTACCAGTCCCGTAACATTCTTTACGGCCATGAGCAGTTTACCGCTGGCTGTTTGTGTCGGCGGTAACGAGAGGCCTGTAAATAATGGGGTTACCGTCATGCCATTATCAGCGGCCAGGACATAGGGCTGCCCCTCTGCCACATGGCTCGCAAAAGAGGAATAGGAAACTGCCGCATAATCTTTGTAAACCGCCGTCCCGGTATTGTATTCCACCTGCGGTTTCCAGTGTACATTTTCCAGTGCGATATTCGTTTGCGAAACGACTTCAAATTTCAGGTTTATACCTCCCATCGTATTACTTATACTGACAGGCAATTCCCCTGTATGCGTTTCATCCCATGCAAATTCCCTGCTGTAAACAACAGTCTGGGCATATGCGGGGTTAACACTTCCGTCATCATTCATTTCATCGTTAGCCAGCAGTATCCGGACAGTTACATTATCCGATGTTACAGGTTTTTCAAATGCACCTGCTACTAGAACATCCGCCGGGGCTATCAGGCGCATATTTTTGTTCTGGCTGTAAACATAGCCTTCCGATGCTTTATATATGGCCGTTCCCTGTCCGTTCGGATTGAGATGATTCGTTCGGTTCGTATAAGTAATCACAGGCGACCATGCGACCTGGTCGAATGCCCCGTTGGACATCTTGTCCGCTCCGGATTGTACACGGAAATAGATCTTTTGTCCTTTGGTAACAGTAGTACTGCTTACTCCGGCAGGATAGGATGAAAAATCATCTTTTGCTATAGATTTGTTCCAGACCTCATTGCTTCCTATCTGGATAACTGTACGTACCCCGTCTGCTTTTTCATAAGCATCCGTATCGTAATCTCCGGCCGGAGCTTGTAATTGCACATTTCCTTCAATTCTAACCGTACCGCTATACGGGGCTTCCCATACCCGTACCACATCCAGCATCGGTGAATTCCGCATAAGTTCTTCCTGTTCCTGCGGATCGACTTGGGTGTCTGAATCATCAATCACTCCGCCTCCCATGACCGGGCTTGGCGTGTCCCCGCTGCTTAATGTAAACATCGGCACTAAGTTGCCGTTAGCATCCTTTTCAATATGGTTAAAATAGACTTTGCCGTTAATAACAAGATCCGGCAATCCGTCGTTGTTTACATCTGCGAAATACACTTTGGTTTTGGAAGAGGTGCTGCTTTTATCTACTCCGGCGACTGCCGTCATTCCCATGAAGCCCGGATTTGCTTTTGCTCCGCCGCCATTGGTTGTGGATGTTGATTCCATGAATCTGGATATTCCCTGCACTTTTATCTCTTCCCCATATTTAATATCCGTATCGGATGTCTGGGATATATTCGGACGGTAATAAACGGTATTCCCCCTCTGGTATACTTTATCAGGCAATCCATCGCCGTTAATATCTATTAATGTAGAAAGACCTTTGGTCGTACTGCTCGAATGGTTGTAACTGCCTCCTATCGTCATGCTTTTAGTTACCTGATCATAGTTGTATATGCCCACACCGGCATAAAACGATATTCCTTTGGAGGTAGTAACGCTTCCTCCCAAAGCGCTGGCCTTGTCACTGAAACCGGGCACGCCGAGATTAGCTACCGGATTGATGAACCCCGCATCTATCCCGTCATTATGCAAATTCCACGTCTCAGCATCACTCTTAAATGGCTTATAACCGTTTTTGGAGTCCACATCGTCGTAATAATCTATATCATGCGAAGCAAATACCTCGCCTTTCGAGTCGATATGGTTAATTTTAGTAAGGATGTTAGTATTGAACGCCCCCGGCTTATACTCAAAGGTATAGCTGCGCAAGGTTTCTCCTTCAAAGGTGATCGATACTTTGTCCAACAGTTTATTGCTTGACGTTAAAAAGCCATACCTGGCCGAATTGGTTTTCTTATCCTTTTGCGATGTGCTTGTCAGGCTAACTACCGTATGAGGATCGCTGCCTTTATTACCGGCCCTTACTTCTTTCAGGTAGATCGCTTTGGCTGTCAGGCTTCCCCGGACAGGTTCATCGACCGTCTCATACACATACTCGATATAATCCCCGTGCAGTTCTTCTACGCGTGTGAGTTTCCATTCGGCGATCACTTCCTTATTGCTGTTTAATGTTTTTGCAGAACCTTTCAGTACAGCGCCGTATGTATATTTGGTTCCTGATTTATCGGTTACTTCCCAGGTGTAATTGGCCGGGGAGTTTCCTTTACGAATAATCTTCGAGAAACTGCCCTCATTTCTCGGATAGAACTGTCTGTCCGCTTTGCGCGCTATCTTGTCGCCCCGGTGAGCTACTGAGCTTTGCCCGCTGTCATCCATTGTAACGAGCATCGAGCCGTTAAACGAATAAGTTTCAGTTTCCATGCTATCGTCCCAGCGCGGTACGCCCCAGCGTGTATCCACCGAGATGGAAGGTGTACTTAAGTCCCAGCCTTCGCCGAGCCAGCCGGAGCCGCCGTCGGAGTTATACTGTACTCCCAGTGACGGCTGCATGCCGTTACGGGCCGGTGGCATCTCAAAACCATAGCTCAATCCCGCCGAGCCGCGGTTATTGGCCGCAGGTGGTGCTATCACCTGTACTTTGGCTGTAGGGTCCGCCGCCTTGATGTCATTCATCATCGTAGGGGCAAAGCCTTGTGTCTCCGGTGATTCGGGTGTCTGTATCACCCCGTTGATCATATCGGTAAAGTGGGTGGTGGTCGATACGATCAATTGGTTCTTCTTGTCGATGGTATCTAGTTTTAACGCCACCCAGTGTTTGGTATCCAAATCGAAGTAATAGGTTTTAATATCGTCTTCTGTAAAACCGTTCGGTATTTTGGTACGGTCGTATTTAATGGTTACGCTCGCCCCTTCTGCAAAGTGTTCGCCGTGGGGCAAAAAGCGGTAGCCTTTATGCCCGGCGGTGACATTGCTCATACCCATGTCTAAGGCGGCCATGTCGATATGGCGCAGGGTGGAAATGGTTATATTCTTCGATGGCGCCAGCAATGCCGGGGGCTCCACTTTCAAAAGTGCGGTCTCAAACTGTATATCGCCTGCCTCTCCCCTTTTCAGGGTTTTAAATGCTTGCTTGATATCCGGGCCGAAGGCGTATTCAAAATCGGCGTTTGTACCGCCCGCAAAAGAGATTTCCCTGCTGTACTGCCTGCCATTAGCCAAAATAGCCTTTACAGATACTTCCCGGTTTTCACCCACCGGCACGATAGCTTCGAAAGAGCCGTCTATAGCGGTTACCTGTTTTCCGTCTACATAGTATTTGGTTTGTCCGGCATTCGTGTCCTGGACATATCCACTTATATAGGCCTTATTGTTATAGCTTGTACCTGTCGAGTTTACCACCAGCGGCGAAGCGTTCGCCCCTTTTTCCACTTCGATGGACAAGTTGCTTACCTTATAGCCGTAGCCTGCTGATTCGGGCAGGGAGAACTGGATGCGGTTGTTGCCTTTGATCAGCCATGTCGGATTTAGTTGCTGCCTTTGCAGGGAAGCCTTATCCGATAGCCTGACCAGGTAGCCCCCTGTTGCCGGACGGTCGTTGATGCTCACAGGGATACCCGTATAATCAGATACTCCTTCCAGTTCATAGCTTAACCAGACAATATCCTTATCCGAGAGTTCGACGGTGATTCCGACGGTAAAGATATTGTCGGCCGGGTTATCCAGTTGTTTACCCGCGTAGGAGCCTATAATGCCTTCTTTCTGTGTAGAGAGATATTGTGCTACGGCAGTATTATCATTGCCGGATCCGGCGATGTTGGTTCCATTAACCGGAACCTTACTATCCGCCTGCTGCGGATTTGCTATTATAGTCTGTGCATCCCCTGTGGATACAGGCTCGCCCGGAGCTTCCTGCCGTGTGAGGGCAGGAGCTGTGGTTTGGCTGCCTGTCCCTTTGCCGGAGAACAGCACCGCCCCGAATATCCCGGCGCTTATTACCAGTGCGCCGAGTAATGCGTATCTTTTATTCTTGTGTATCATAATATTCTCTTTTTTTTCGTTATTGGACGATGGCCTTCTGTGTATATTCCCCGTTCGCGGTTATCGCTTTGACGATGTAGACGCCGCCGCGCTGTACGGTTAGTTCCGCCTGTTGCTCCGCCTGCGGCGAAGTATTATCCTTTTTCGAGGCCGGGTTGCCCGCCAGGTCGTAGGCCACGAAGGTGACCGCCTGAGGCGTATCCAGGCTTAATGCCGCCTTGATGGTGTAGGTTCCCGCCGTGCTCATTACCGACAGCCTGGCGTTATGGTCCGCCCTGGCTTGTTGCTGTACTGCCACAGGTTGCGCATAACAGTCCACCTCCAGGACAACGGTTTGCAGGAAGCTGTCCCCGGAGGAACTTTCCAGGGCGAGGTTGTCGGTAACGACCCAGGTGGCTGTGGCAGCCATCCGGTTGAACTTCAGGTTGTAGATACCCCCCGAGAAGACTTCCGCTACCGCATAGTTATAGGCCAGGCGGTCTGCGGTAGGGATGTCCAGTGAATAGATCTCTACTTCATTGAGCTTGTAATAGATTTTGTTGGCAACCCGTTCCACGCGGATACGGTCACCCGGGGTAGTACTTGCCAGTGGCACTGTGGATACCGCACCCCCTTCGATGCGGTACAGCTGCCCGTTATCACAGGACAGGCCGTAGCCGATTGTCATTGTACCCGGGTTGCTTTGCAGCGAGGCGGATGTCTTCATGCCTGCCATTGCCCGTGTGTTTGCAGCTACCGTCCATTCCAGCCAGGCGTTGGCCGTGGAATTGAAATAGGTCGAGGCCAGGGCCTTGTTCACGTAATTGCCTGCCTGTTTCGCATACAGGTTAAAACCTCCGGCTTCCGCAAGTGTCAGGTCGTAGGTACCTGCCGCCAGATTTTTGATGCCCAGCGAGTCTTCGAAGAACATGCCTTTTTGTTCTTCCCTGGTATCTTTGTTAATCAGGCTGTAGGTGAAGGCTTTAAAGCCCTGCTTGATCTTGATGTTGACCTGCCCGTTTTGTTGGAGTACCTCATCGATACATTCCGGGGACTTTTGTGTGACCACTGCTACCAGGTTGGACTGGCGGTAGCCGAAGGTAAACATGTCCTTCCCGTTGCCGTCGCTGTCCCAGAATATATTGTTGAAAATAATTTTATAGCGGGATTCGTCCAAATCGTCTGCCGGGATATATTCCACATCCGGGGATGAAAAATCACCCGTCCCCGTGCGGTCGATCACCAGGTAGCTTTTGCCTCCTGTGCGGTAGCTGCTGAACTCCGAGGCCCGTTGGGTGATATAGGAGAGTTCCAGCTTGTTGCCCGTATCCGAGAAGCCGCCGTAGCGGATGTCGGAGAGGGTGATATCATCATTGTTGTATTTGTCGATCAGGATGCTACCGTAGTAAGTATTGTTCTCATCGGCAGGGTCAATTTCTATATTGTAGGTGTAGAGGCGCGTGCCGTTGACACGTAGGTAGACGGTATTACCGTCCTTGCCCACTTCTATTTTCTGGTTGGTGTAAACGGTTGCTATCGCCGTGGTTTGCCTGACACCTTTAATGATCTTATAGACCAGGCCTGCGTAGGACATATAGTAGCCGTAATCGTTCGACCCGCTTGTAACCTGCGGGTTATTTGTCCCGAACTTAACGGTCAGCGGCCCACGCCGGGTACTGGTGATCGTCCATGAAAAATACCCGTCCTTTTCCAATAGCGGGGTGCGCGTGACCAGAGAGCCGGAGGTTTCCGCCGAGCTGCCGGCTTTGACAGCTTTCGTCTTAAAGCCTTCGGTATAAACGTCCAGGTTTTGTGTGTTCCACTCTATGGTCTGCCCTTGATGTCCTGCCGGTTCCATATTGGTGCCAAGCAGCCAGCGGCGGCCCATCAGCCTGATGCCGTTAGCCCCTTCTATTGTGGAGGCAGCCAACGGCTGGTCGTTGTCCCCGAAGAGAGCATAGTTGCCTTCCCCGATAGGGCTGGCTTCCTGCCGTCCGATAACCAGCAGGCGGTAACGGTTGGGCTGGTTATAGGAGTTGTTCCCGTCGAATGAATCGTACAGGTTGCCGTAGGCCTCCGAATAATAGGGGGCTTCTTCGTAAGAGGTGGTAGCGTTTTTCTGGTAAAGCCCGCTTAAACCATCGCGCCCGTAACCGGTAACGCGTGTGTTAAATCCCCGGTTGGCGTCCGTATCCCAAAGCAGCTGTTCACGGCTGCCAATGTAGGACATGTCCAGGGTCAGGCCGTACTTGACGGCCAGGTAGGTTTCCGCCCTGCGCCGTTCCATAGGAGTCAGTACGCGGTTGTAGATGATGAACTCGGGTGTATAGCCGTAAAAAGCCCGGTTATTCAGGGCCGATGTGTTAAAAGTCGATGTATTAACGGGATAGGCCGGGTGGAAAATCTCCCCGATGCCGATTACCGCCTTGTCTTTTTCTCCCCACAGCGATGTATTGGGCTGCAAGGCCCGTGCATAGGTCGTTACCCGCAGGGAGCGCTCGCGGAACTTATTGACCGTCGGCTCCGGGCTGGAAGCCTTGTAGAGCAGGTCGTAACCGTACTGTGAACCGTAATCGAAAATACCGCGGGAGCTTTCGTTGCTGTGAATGAACTTGTCTTTGGTAAAGATATAACCCTGTCCGGGGCGCCCGTTGAGCACATAAAGGAACATATCCTGGTCGAAGGCGCCGTAATCCGGTCCCCAGACAGAGATAATAGTCGCCTGAGACAGGTTGGTTTTGTTTATAAGGAACTGCTTGGCGGCGGAAACCTCGCTCAGGTCCATCGCCGGGTTGAAGTTGTAAGTGCGTACCTGGGTGCGAAGCAGGGTATACTCGCTGCCGTAGAGCGGGCCACGTGAATCGTATAACCTTAGTACGGTGGAATCTCCGGCGAAATCACGCCACAGGTAACGCCCCTGCATGTCGGCGGTTTGCGGCACCGACTTGAACCAGACCTCGGGGGAGGTCACTCCGCCGGGGGAAGGTGTCTGCGCCCCCAGCCCGACTGCTGCCAGTAGCAATAGCAGAAGGAAAAATAATCGATACTTCATAAAGATATTTTATTATTGATTGGTATGAATAAATGCTGACAGTCAAAAAATGAGAATGCAAAAAACCTTCCGGCAGATTATTTCCACCGGCAGAAGCACGTAAACATATAAAAGAGTAAACCGGGACTATACGCTAAAGTCCGGCAGTGTGGATTGTGAGGGGTAGAAGTAGTTTCATAAGCGTTACATTTAAAAGGTTTTAGATTTACCTTAATTGTTATCCGTAGAATGATAGATTTCCAGTTCCCAAATTCCGGTTATATTATCATATAACCGATATCAAACATTTAACAAAAACAGGTTAAATAATGTCATGAATGTACTAAAATTTAACAAACTGCACAATATATTTAGACTTATTTGTATAATATTATTGGACTTATGTTTTAATACATTAACAGACAAACGATTATTTATTAGAACACTCTGTAATTTAGATTGGTTTTAAATAAAAAGCGCAATTTATATTCAACGGGGGTTATCGTGAAAAAAGAATAAAAATACGTCATCCCATGCGTTACGATAAAGGACGAAGACCAAAGCTTCGCCCTTTGTCTTATCTATCCTAAAGAATCCACTCATGACAGATAGTTTATCATACACAACATGTACTTGAATGATGGCTTACAGAAAGCTTACGTTGTGATGACACTCAAAAGTGAATGATTAAAATCAAGTGCTTATTGCACAAAATAGAACCTGATATTTTGTGATTGTAATCAGATTCTATTTCTCTAATCCGGTGCATTTTGTCGCATCGGATTTTATATATATTCGACTTTGTTGCAACGGTATTGTAAAAGAAGGGTTACAGGTGTATTTTTGTATTTGCAAATTCAAAAAAGTAGATATATGAGTACCTCACCGATAACCCAGATCAAAGATAAATATAAAATCAAGAATTGGCAAGCGTATAACAAAAGTTTGTGCCAACGCGGCAGTTTAACCTTATGGTTGGACGAATCAATAATGGAAGAAT
>BNXH01000019.1 GCA_025999435.1 Bacteroidia bacterium
CTGTTGACTGTCGCACGTCATTGCGAGGGTTCGCCCGAAGCAATCCATTAATAATCAATACTCTGGATTGCTTCACTCCGTTCGCAATGACGAAAAGGCCTTGCTTACTGATAACTGTTGACTACTGACTGTGGAGTTTGTTACTTTTTAGTTAAATTCTGGTTTGTCATGCTGACGACAGGAAGCATCTTTTGTCTCTCGGGGATCGGGATCCTTCCCTGCTATCAGGATGATAAAGAGGGTAGCCGCACGAGCAAGGGGCTAAGGGCTAAAAAATAACTGTAGAAGTTTGTTACATTTTAGTTAAAAAGTTACGAGTAGACGAGATACGAGGTACAAGTTGTTTACTGATGACTGATAACTGTTTATTGTAGAGGTTTGTTACTTTTTAGTTAAAAAAATAGTAGTTTGTTGACTGTTGACTGTTTACTGATAAAGGAGATACGATTTTGATGCGTTTGCCCCAATTATTTTTAGCAGAATATTGGAGTTAATTAAAAATTAGCAGACCTTTGCAGTCTGCAAATTCATTCTGTTTTTGCAGTATAAAAAGAAAAAAAATGATAGAAATAGATAAAGTACCGTCACCGTGTTTTGTGATGGAAGAAGAATTGCTTAGGAGGAATCTTTCCCTTATAAAATCGGTAAAAGTGAGAGCCGGTGTAAATATTATACTAGCTTTCAAAGCGTTCGCCATGTGGAAATCTTTCCCTATTATCAGGGAATATGTACCTTATTCTACAGCCAGTTCTGTATATGAGGCACAATTGGCATACGAAGAAATGGGAAGTCTGGCACACACTTTCTCACCCGCTTATACATTTCAGAACTTTCCCCTTTTCATGCGATATAGCAGTCATATCACATTTAACTCCTTGTCTCAATATGAGCGATTTTATCCGGAAACGTTGAAATATAGAAAAAAAGTATCTTGCGGATTGCGGATCAATCCGGAATATTCGGTAGTAGAGACGGATTTGTATAACCCTGCTACTCCCGGTTCACGTTTGGGTATTTCGGCAGATCAATTGGGAGAAAAGCTGCCTGATGGAGTTGAAGGATTACATTTCCATACACTTTGTGAATCTTCTTCGTACGATCTGGAAAAAACACTGGGAGTGATAGAGCAAAAGTTTGGTCATCTTTTGCCCCAAGTAAAGTGGTTTAATATGGGGGGAGGGCATTTGATGACTCGTAGCGATTATGATATAGAGCACCTGGTCGGTTTATTACAAAACTTTAAGGCCAAGTACCCTAATCTGGAGATAATAATGGAGCCGGGAAGCGCATTTGCCTGGGATACCGGCGTGTTGGTCTCTTCTGTGGTTGATATTGTCGAAAATCGTGGAATAAAAACAGCAATACTGGATGTCTCTTTTGCTTGCCATATGCCCGATTGTTTGGAAATGCCATATAAACCCCGTATACGGGGAGCTTATTTTGATCCGGTAGAAGGCTTACCTACCTACCGGATGGGAGGAAGCAGCTGTTTGAGTGGTGATTTTATCGGTGAATGGTCTTTCGATAAACCTTTATCAATAGGAGATAAGATTATATTCGAAGACATGATACATTATACTATTGTAAAGACTACTATGTTTAACGGTATATCGCATCCTGCTATCGCTCTATGGAATAAATATAACCAGCTGGAGGTTTATAAAGAATTCAGCTACGAAGATTACAAAGACCGTATGAGTTGAATGTTAAAACTTAACAGGTAAACAATAAGGCTTTCGTTCCGGCGTTTCTTATATAGAACTAATTATAAAGGGAATCGCCTATGAAAAAAGACTTTACACAGAAGAAGTGTCAAGAGGAGAAGGTTGTCGTACCTTCTAAAAGAACAATTGATTATTTAAAGCAATTTGCCCGTTCTTATTATGTGGAGAATGCTCTTCCAAACAAATTGAATGGGTTCTGTCTGAATTAATTTAAATTGGTTATTGGGTTATACCCATAGAAATAAATAAAGCAGTTCATTAGGAACTGCTCTATCTGTTTTATTTGGCCAATTGTTTTATAACGGCCATTACTTCACCACCTATATCTTCGGCTTCTTTCATTGTATGAGCCTCCGAATAAACACGGATGATAGGTTCTGTATTCGATTTACGAAGGTGTACCCATTTGTCAGGGAAATCTATTTTTACACCATCTATATCAGTTATATCGTATTGACTATATTTTTCCTTTACGGCGCTAAGAATAGCATCAACATCTATGTTCGGTGTTAATTCTACTTTTTGCTTAGCAATAAAATACTGAGGATATGAAGCCCGTATCTCACTTACCTTTTTTCTTTCAAAAGCTAAATGAGAAAGGAATAAGGCAATACCGACCAAAGCATCGCGACCATAATGGCTGGCCGGATAGATGATACCCCCGTTACCTTCCCCGCCTATAACAGCGCCTACGGCTTTCATCTTTGTTGTCACATTTACCTCTCCGACAGCCGATGCATAATATTCGCATCCGTATTTGCGGGTTATATCGCGTAAGGCGCGACTCGAACTCAAGTTAGAAACCGTATTGCCCGGGGTATGTTTCAGTATATAGTCGGCAACAGCTACAAGAGTATATTCTTCTCCGAACATTTCTCCGTTTTCACAGATGATAGCCAAACGGTCGACATCCGGGTCTACTACAAAACCGACATTAGCTGTCGTGGTTTTCATCATTGTAGAGATATCTAGCAAATGTTCGGGAAGTGGTTCCGGATTGTGAGGAAATTCTCCGTTAGGAGTGCAATAAAGTTCATTGATTTTGTTTACACCCAAAGCTTTCAATAACTTAGGTATAACAATTCCTCCCACAGAGTTTACACAATCGATAGATACTTCAAAATCGGCGGCTTTTATGGCATCTACATCTACCAGAGAGAGATCAAGAACAGCTTGTATATGAGCATCTGTATAATCTTTTTCAGAAACTTTTCCTATATGATCTACATGTGCAAAGTTGAATTTCTCGGACTCTGCTATCTGCAATACAATCTCTCCTTCTTTTGCATTCAGAAACTCTCCATTCTCGTTGAGTAGCTTCAAGGCATTCCACTGTTTTGGGTTGTGGCTTGCTGTAAGTATGATGCCTCCACAAGCTTGTTCCATAGTAACGGCTAATTCGGTAGTAGGAGTAGTCGCCAAGCCAATATTGACCACATCAAAACCCATTCCCATAAGGGTGCCAATGACTACTTGTTCCATCATTTTACCGGAAATACGCGCATCACGTCCCACTACAATAGCGTTTGATCCGTTTTTTACTGTTTCTCTGATAAAGGTTGCATAGGCCGATACAAATTTTACTGTATCCAAGGGGTTTAACCCTTCTCCAATCTTCCCTCCAATAGTCCCTCTAATACCTGATATTGATTTAATTAAGGCCATTTATTTGTATTTTTAGTTTATTTCGCATATTTCAGACGTCCGTAAAATATTGGCTCATAGTTGCTGTATTGTTGATAGTATGAGCCATTTGCAAATGGGATTAGCAAGCTGACTTCCGCTTTATCTCCAAGATTAAAATCGAGAGGACGCGCGCAACCGGGAGACAGAAACATATACATGTAGTAGCTTCCAAGACTACTGCTATAATCTGACGAAATATATGATCCTGAATTTCCATATGTGAAATTCATAGCTGCAAATTCATCATAATTTGGTTTGTCGTTAGAGTATACAGAATCTGGTGCTGACATCAAAAAACGTGTATCATAATATCGCATATACACCATATCTCCCTTTTTTATCTTGTCTGTGTTTCCTGAGTCTATAACATGTATATATATCCCGGTACTAGGATCTTTAAAATATTGTTTATCGCCAAAAACGCGGCTGGCAGGATATTCGTCAATTATATTAAAGCCTTGTTCTTTAATGTATTGCTTAATTGCATTTTCTTCTTTTTCTAACTTGTCAGCATACGAATCTTTACTGCAAGCAGCGAATATGATAGCTAAACCCATAAAGGCAGATATAACGCCTATAATTTTTCTCATTATTCTTAATTGTTTAGTATTTTGTTATTCTTCTTTAGTAATTCTGAAAATTCAGGCATCGCCAAGCCTTTTTCAAATATGGCTATAGCTTCTTCCATTGTACCGTAAAATTCACCACCGGCTGCATTTAAATGCCCTCCGCCATTATAGCATTGTGATGCGAATTTATTGCTGGGGAAACTCCCTTGTGAACGAAACGAAATTTTTATAAAATCATTGTCCTCTCGAATAAAAACAGCAAAAATAATTCCCTTTATATTCAACGGGAGGTTTGCAAAGCCCTCGGTGTCACCCTTTTTTACATTATATTTACTTTGTTCCTCATTAGTGAGCCAGACCAGCGCTGCATTGTATTCGTGATATATCTTCATCTTTTCAGACAATGTATATCCCAACATCCGGTATCGGTCTTCTGTATAGTTGTGGTATACATTCGAATATATCTGATCTTTGTTTATTCCCTTTTTAAGCAGTTCTCCTATGATATAATATATTTCGATGTTGTTCGAATTATAAGTAAATCCGCCGGTGTCGGTCATCATACCTGTATACAGTGCAGTGGCAGTTTCGTAACTCATTATTTCGAAATCACCCATACGGCATATCAGACGGAAAATTAATTCACTTGTCGATGAGATTTCAGGATGAGAAATTGTTATATCGCAAAAATCGGATGGGTCCGGATGATGATCTACCAATATCTTTTTCCCTTTGGCGGTTTCAACCAGTGTTCCTAAGTGTAAAGCCCGCTTCGGAATATTGAAGTCAAGACAAAATATTAACTCAGCCTCATCAATTAGTTTTTGAGCAAATTCGGGATGTCTTTCATAATTCAGGATGTTTTTAGAACCCGGTATCCATTTCAGAAAATCAGGGAACGAATTGGGTACGATTATATTTACATCATTGCCTAATCCCATTAAGTAATGATATAAGCCTAAGGACGAACCTATGGCATCTCCATCAGGGGAAACATGAGTTATAATTACAATTTTATCATACTTGTCGAGTAGTTCTTCTACTTCCGTTATTTTTTGGCTTGCTATTATTTTAGATATCATTTAATTTACTTACCCTGTTTTTAATGCTGATCTATGCAGCGACAAAAATACTAAAATTTCAAACTATATGCACCATTTTCAACTACATCATGACAAGGAATATCTAATTTTTGACATTCTTTAGATATTCTTTTTCTTGTATTAGCTGATAAAGATCCGTCTATAATAACGTTTTTAATAGTCAAATGTTGATTTAAGTTATACAAAGATAAGCTATTATCCTTTGTCAGGATCAGATGACTTATATTTAGTTTTATATCTGAATCTTTATTATACCATAGGTTGGCGGATAGAATAAGTATTTTTTTATCATTGAAGGTAATCGCTTTATATTTATCAATATCTTCGGATTTAACAATTTCTTTGTAATATTTTACTTCAGAGGTTTGTCTTCGATTATATACAATCAGGTCATCCGGTTTCTCGTTCAGATTCATGTAAATATGAGATACGAATAGTAACAGTATAAAAATTAATGAAATTGGTAACGCCTTTGTTTTTTTATAAATCATAAAAATCAGAATACTAACAATAATTGTGAATATTAAGGTCAGATCGGAAAGAGATATTTTTACATTTTCTATCAAGGCAAAGGGCAGATTCTCGAAAAAACGGATAATAGAAGTCATCGTATGGACCAGTATTTGCAAAGCCTTGACCGGCAGATAGAAGAGATAGTCGCTCCAACCGGGTATAATCATACTTAGTATTTTGGCTAAAATGACGCCTCCAACGGAATAGGTTATAAATGTAACTAACGGGACAATAAGGAGATTAGTAATGAAAAAATAAGTAGGGAACGTGCCGAAATAATACAGGCAGATGGGAAATGTCGCTAATTGTGCCACAAGGGATAAAGTAAACATCTGCCAAATATATTTTATATACTTGTTTTCTGTTTTTAATAATGGGAGTGTTTTTGGATGTAGATAAAGTATTGCCAGAACAGAAATAAAACTCAGTTGAAATCCGATATCAAACAAGGAGAACGGGCTTATCAGCAACATAAAGAATGCAGCTATAAATAAGGCATGCATGGAATAGCTCCTTTTCCCGCATATTTCCGCCATACAAAAGACTGTGAGCATACCACTGGCTCTTAGTACCGATGAAGGCAAGCCTGTTATGAAGGCATAAGACCAAAGTAGTATAAGAATTATGACAGGCTTTAGCCGGTAATACCTGGAGCTTTTGCGAATGAAGCCAAGCAAAAAGCTTATCATCAAGTAGATAATTCCCACGTGTAATCCACTCACAGAAAGCACATGCACTGTTCCGGTAGTTCTGAATCCCTGTTTCAGTTCATCAGTCAGTTCGTCCTGATAACCTAAAGTAAGCGCTGAGAGTATTGTATATTCAGTTTCGTTGAATCCCAATGATTTGTAAAAATTCATAATTTGTTGCCGGCACCGTAGGGCTTTGTACTTAAGTGAGGAAGAAGTATTGCCTGTTGCTTTCCACGAACCGGAAGTTACATAGGCAGAACCCGAAAATCCTTGATTATACATGTAACGGACATAATCGAAATCATCGGGATTTCCCATATTCCGGAATGGTTGTATTTTGGCTTGAAATATAAATTCCTCACCCGGCTGTAATCTGTCTTTGTATAAAGAATCCCGCTGAAAATAGCACACTATTTGTTTCTCCTCTTGTGGAAGGTAAACACGGTAGGCAATGCTTCGCGGCTTTTCTTGCGGGGTATCGGAAATTACTCCAAGATATATTTTTGTGTCTTCTGTAAATGTATATTCAGATTTACCTTGTTTAATAAATGTCGTTACCATACTTATTCCCGATATGCAGAGGATAACCCCTGCGCCGAAAAGCCAACGCCAGTTGAACTGTTTGTCTTTAGGTATCAGATATGAAATAAGCATAGCTATTGTCCCTGTCAGTAGGAGAGCTATGCTTAAATATTGTAATTTAAAGAAATATTGCAATAAAATTCCGGCTATAAGCGGAATAAGCAGGAATAAAAATGGTACTTTGGATAACGGATTTTTCATTCCATATAGTTCCGTTTACACGATACTTTTCAGTTTATGTATCATTTCTGCCGGATTAGGGTCTGCAAACACGGCATTGCCTGCTACCAGGACATCTGCTCCGGCATCGATCAATTGTTTTCCTGTTTCAAGATTAACGCCCCCATCTACTTCTATAAGCGTGTTCAGGTTGCGTTTTAATATCATTTCTTTCAGTTTTGAAACTTTAGAAAGGGAATGCTCAATAAATTTTTGCCCTCCAAATCCCGGGTTGACGGACATCAGCAGTACCATATCCACGTCTTGCAGGATATCTTCCAACAACGATACCGGAGTGTGCGGATTAAGTGTCACCCCTGCTTTCATGCCGGCGTCATGTATTGCGGCGACGGTGCGGTGTAAGTGTACGCAGGCCTCATAATGGACATTCATCATATATGCACCTGCATCTTTAACCTGAGAGATGTATTTATCCGGATTGACAATCATCAGATGTACATCCAGTGGCTTTTTAGCCATTTTACTTATCTGTTTTATTATCGGAAATCCAAAAGATATATTGGGGACGAAACTTCCGTCCATAACATCGCAATGAAACCAGTCGGCTTCGCTATTATTTACCATCTCTATATCTCTCTTAAGATTTAAGAAATCGGCAGATAGTAATGATGGCGCTATTTTATGTCGCATTGTCGTTCTATTTTGATTTTATATGCGTAAAAGTACTAAAAGGGAAAGGTTTAAAAAAATTTTTTTGCCATCTTTGTAGAGCTACAAATACTCAAAAATGGATAAAATTGAGAACCAATGGCTAAAAAAGACAGTTTGTTTAAAGGTTTTACGCCGGATACATTCCGGTTTTTTAATGATCTGAAAGAAAATAACTATAAAGAATGGTTCGATGCGCATAAGCATATATATGAGAAGGAGTTATTAGAACCATTGAAAGCCCTGGTTACTACACTATCACCTGTTATGTATAATATAGATCCGGCTTTTGAGTTGCGCCCTCATCGCTGTTTGTCCAGAATTTACCGTGACATCCGTTTTTCGAAGAATAAAGATCCATATAAAAATTTCATGTGGTTGGCTTTTCAGATCCCGGTGACGAATGAAGTATGGAAAGATTACCCCGGATACTTTTTGGAGATAAATGGAGAAGAGTATACGCTAGGATTGGGGCTTTTTCAACCGAAGAAAAAAGTAATGGATACGTACAGGGATGAGATTGCATTCGATGCCGAAGAATTTCAAAGAGTTACACAAGAGACCGTTTTAAACAGAGGTTATATTGTTAATGGGGAAGAATATAAACGTCCCATACCGAATGAATTACCTGACTATTTTCAGCAATGGATACATCGCAAAGGTGTTTGGGTAAGTAAAACAAGGCCGGTAGGCGACGAATTATTTTCCGCCGGTTTTGCCGATATAATGAAAGAAGATTTTACGGCTATGGAATGGTTGTATAACTTTTTGAAAGAGTGTGCTATAAACTAATGGATGTAGTGGCGAAGGCTAATAATACAGTTGCTATTATTTCTGCCGGATGGGATCCGGGAACCAATTCTATCGTTCGTTCTATGATGGAGTTTATGACTCCCCGGGGGGTGACTTATACCGCTCAGGTACTTGTTGCGTCTGCACGGGCTACATTGAAGCAAAGGCCGGGGGCATACGATGATAGAGATTCCTGTGATAGATTCTATCTACGGTGAGAAGGAAGCTTTGATTAAAAAGTTGGTATGATCTTAATCTGCCAACTTATCCCTAAATAAGATTTGTTGAAATAAAAAGAGGAAATTGTTTTGATTATACAACTTCCTCTTTTACTTTTAATATTGTAAGCCTTTATGCATCAATTTTTGCATAAGTAGCGTTTTCTTCGATGAATTCGCGGCGAGGGGCAACATCTTCACCCATTAGCATCGAGAAGATGTGATCTGCTTCAGCTGCATTTTCTATTGTCACCTGACGCAATGTGCGGTGTTCCGGGTTCATTGTTGTATCCCACAATTGAGTAGCATTCATTTCTCCAAGACCTTTATAGCGTTGTGTATGAATTGCATTCTCGTCTCCATCAGCATATTTTTCTATAAATGTGCGACGTTGCCTGTCATCCCAACAATACTCTTCTGCTTTACCCTTGCGGCATAAGTAGAGGGGAGGGGTAGCGATGTATACGTATCCTTTTTCCAATAAAGCCTTCATATGGCGGAAGAAGAATGTGAGTATCAATGTGGCGATATGGCTACCGTCCACGTCGGCATCGGTCATAATGACTACTTTCTGGTAACGGAGTTTTGCCAGATTCAGCTCTTTAGAGTCTTCATCCGTTCCTATGGTTACACCAAGTGCCGTATATATATTCTTTATTTCATCGCTTTCTAAAACTTTATGAGGCATCGCTTTTTCCACATTCAGAATTTTACCTCTTAATGGAAGAATTGCCTGGAATCCTCTGTCCCTACCTTGTTTGGCTGTACCACCCGCCGAGTCTCCTTCGACAAGGAATATCTCACATATCTGAGCGTCTTTACTCGAACAATCGGCCAATTTGCCGGGAAGGCCACCACCCGTAAGAGGTGATTTACGTTGTACCATTTCGCGGGCTTTACGCGCTGCTGCACGTGCTGTTGCGGCAAGGATAACTTTTTCTACGATTATTCTGGCTTCTTTAGGGTGTTCCTCCAGATAATAACCCAAAGCTTCGCCTACGGCTTGGTCGACAGAACCCATCACTTCATTGTTTCCAAGCTTGGTTTTTGTCTGGCCTTCAAACTGAGGTTCTGCCACCTTAATTGATACAACAGCAGTAAGCCCTTCACGGAAGTCGTCTCCGCTGATCTCTACTTTTACTTTTTCCAACATTTTTGTGTCTTCCGCATATTTTTTCAATGTGCGAGATAGACCGCGCCGAAAACCGGTAAGGTGAGTACCACCTTCTATTGTATGAATATTATTTACGTATGAATAAACATTTTCGTTGTAAGAAGTATTGTAGGTCATCGCAACTTCTACAGGTACCCCTTGCTTTTCGGTAATAATGTGTATGACATCTTCTATTAGAGCTTCTTTAGATGCATCTATATAACGGACAAACTCTTCAAGTCCTTTTTCTGAAAAGAATGTATCTGATTTGTAAGTTCCATCTTCTTTTTGGTGGCGTTTGTCCGTAAGAGAAAGGCGTACTCCTGCATTCAGGAACGCCAGCTCGCGCAGACGTGATGCCAGTGTATCATATTTATACTCCGTAACAATAAATATTGAATCATCCGGTTTGAATGTGATAATAGTTCCTGTATCGCCCGTTTCCCCTATTTTTTCGACGCCGGTTAACGGTTTCCCGCAAGAATATTCCTGAGCATAAACAGATCCTTGCTTGTGTACTTCGGCTTTCAAATGGATCGATAGTGCATTCACGCATGATACACCTACTCCATGTAAACCTCCAGATACCTTATATGTACCTTTATCAAATTTTCCCCCGGCGTGTAGTATCGTAAGAACAACTTCAAGGGCCGATTTTTTCTCTTTTTCCATTATGTCTACAGGGATACCGCGCCCGTTATCCTGGACAATTATGGAATTATCTTCGTTTATAGTTACTTTTATGTCATTACAGTAGCCGGCTAAAGCTTCATCTATCGAGTTATCTACAACTTCATATACCAAATGATGTAAACCTTTTTCGCCTATGTCTCCAATGTACATTGCCGGTCTTTTCCTTACGGCTTCCAATCCCTCAAGTACTTGGATATTTTGGGCGGAATAAGATTCACTCGCCATTTTTTGTTTTTCTGTCATATTTGTATTTCGTTATTAATGAGGAAAATATCCCCTAGCATTTTTGTGTAATAAAACCTAGCAAATATAGTGAAATTTATCCATATAAGCAACTATTGCAGCTATGTCTATCCTGTATATTTCATTTTTTTATTATCTGGAATAATTGTATAAAAAACATTCCTAATAATTGATTCCTTTGAATTCTTTTTATTTTCTTTGAACCGATAATGCTAAATCAAGATATATCTGAGATACATATTTTATTTTCTATACTACTCATATTACATTTTCTTTGTTAGAATACATATTTTCCATTTCTTGTATTATTGCCTTTACTTCATTTCTAAACCATTCAGGTTCTATCACTTCTATTTCGGATCCCATAGAAAGAAGTTCTTTTCTGAAATCAAATGTCGGTTGTATATAATATTGGAATACAACAAATTCGTCCCCGATATTTATTTCTTCCTGCGAATGATGTAATGGTAGGCTCCTTAGATATTTTGCCTGACTCTCATTTGTCTTGATTCTGACATGAAAAGGTTTTGAATCATCATTATTTATGATCCCAAAACAAGATGTATAATACTCACGCGGATCGAATGATTTAGGATATTCAAACTTATCACTTGTAGTTCTTAAATATTGCATACGGTCAAGTGCATAGATTATCATTTTGTCCATTCCCGGGCTGAATGCTATTACATACCAACGTTGCTTAAATACTTTTACAAAATAAGGTTCGATAATAAATGTAGAAGGAGTATCTTTCCAATAACTCTGATAAGTTATTTCTATGGATAAATTATCGCGCATAGCTTCTATTATAGCCGTCAAATATTCTTGTCCTGATGGAATCTGTTCAAACTGAATCCTGTTCTTCAACTTGTGGCTTTCATTTATCAGATTGTTAACGGAAAATGTATTGAGTAACCAGCTCCGCACTCCGCCCTGCTCCATATCGTCGCTATTTTCGATATAATATTTATAGCCACCTCGTTTGTCGCATTCAATAATCACATCAAACATTTGCTCTATGGCTTTGCGATGATTATGGAATGTTCTCAGTGGGATATCTTCACCGTCGATATTGAGAGATGAGCGTTGCCAATGTTCGTTTATTTCCTCAAAAGTGATTCGTCCTCTGCGGTAAATTATATCGACTAACCATACATAGCGGTTGAAAAGGTTAGAGGTAGAGTCTTTAGATGTTTTCTTTCCCATATTGATTCATCTATTTTTGCATAGCGAGGTACAAATATATAGATTGCATATGCCAAATAATAGCGTATGCATTGTGAATAGATAAAAAAACTGCCCAATACGAGCAGTTTATTTTATATTTACGGATTTTATAATGCAGGGGCATGCTTTCCCTTACTTCCACCTTTTGGATGTCGAGGACAAGAAGAACCGGTTAAAGTGCTAATACTATTTGCCTTCCAACCGCAATACTTGCATGTGTATTGGGATTTTTCCGAACCTTCATAAAGTTTGTGTTTTCCGTTACTGGCTCCATCAGGATGCCTTTGACAATTAGCTCCTGTTAAAAGCTTGACACTTGTTGTTTTCCAACCACAATATTCACAATAAAAATCTGCCATAATCTCTTAAATTTATGTATTGTTATTTAGCTCTTTTCAAATACCCAACTGCTGCATTTCTTTTTGTAGATACAGAACAATTGCACCTAGATCATCGTTACTGATTCTCATAGAGGGATGAATCATTCCATATACAGGAATGTTATTCCACATACCTTTTTTTACACCATATTTTGCATCCTTTTCAGAGTTGTATATTTTGAACGTTTGTTCCTTAACATCAGTAAATTTGTATTTATTATTCAAAGGGTCAAAACACTGTTTAATTGAAAAGCAAACAATGCACTTGGGTTTAAAAACTTCCTGAATTACTTCTCCTGTTAAATCGAGGCATTTTTGCGTTGCCTCTTTGCTGCCTGGAATGGTATTGAACTGTTTCATGTCTTTAGAGCCGAAATAAATGGCATTCATGAAAATAAAATTACCATCAGTCATAGGATTCAAATAATCAGCCCATTTAAACATTCCGTACGGTTTACTCCAAACTTTCCAATCATTATTCCATTTCTTGGTATACTGCTCTTTATAAAAAAATGGATTCCCTTCATAGAATCGCTCACGATTTACTCCCGCAAAAGGATAGTCTTCATGTGCATTATAACCTAAAAACAGGGCATCTACCTGCTTTTCAAGAATAGGTTTTGACTGAAATGCTGATGCACACTTACCTAATCGCGGACCTACTTCTTCAATAAAATCACAAACACGATCTACCCATGCATCATACCGTTCTTTCTTATTCATAATCAAATTTTAAATATACAAATATCTTTGTCTTATTATTACTCTAAATAACTTAATCTATACTCTGTTGTTTCATATTCGTCTGTTAAATACATTTTTCCATCGCAAAGGCGGAATTTTGTACGTTGGCCTATTTTAAATGTACAGGTTTGGCCAAATCCTGTCGTCACCGGTAGCTATAACGGTGAAGTGAATTATTTGAAAAACTGGCTAAGAGACAGGCTGGCATGGATGGATCAACAATTGAAATGATTCTTGTCATTGGAATAAAAGATCACCATCTTCTTTTTACTTTGTTTATCAGTTTTTTTAGTTTCAGAAGGTATTTATATTCCCTGTATTTCTTGTCGGAAATGAAACCGTATTTATGCTGTATCTTGTAATAGTCTTCATAAAAATCGAAGTAGGAAGACGATATACCTCCTAAACGGAAGTTAGAAATGACCACATCTACTTCTTCAAGTTTCACGCCCTTGCTTACACACCGGCAGATAAAATCGTAATCTGCCAATATTTTCACTGAAAGATCGAAAGCTCCATGTTTCTCGTACACTTGCTTTGCTACAAAAAAAGTGGAGTGGGGCAATACGCTTTCAGAGATGAAAGAAGCTCCCCGGCGTTGTACATTAAATATTTTGCCGTCCTTCCATACACGCTCAATACCGTATATCATCGAGTTCGTCTTGTCTGTTTTACCATCTGTATACTTAGTCCATACTGCTTCTAAGGCATTGTCTTCGTACCAATCATCGGAATTAGTGATTCCGATCAATTCTCCCCGGGCGTAAGATATACCTTTGTTCATGGCGTCGTATACACCTTTGTCGGGTTCACTGACAATTCTGACCGTAACACCTTTTGCTTCAAAAGCAGGGATATAGCTTTCTATTTTTTCTATTGTTTTGTCCTTCGAGACTCCATCAATAATTATGTATTCAAAATCTGAAAAAGTTTGTTTGAGCAGCGCCCCTATTGTTCCGTCTAATGTGTTTTCGGAATTGTAAGTCGGTGTAATAACAGTTATTTTTGGCATAAATATTTATTTATTTTGGCAAAGATACGTTGTTTTTACAGAATTTGTCGGTGTGCTGCTATTTTTCTGTGAGAATGTGCTTTAACTTTGGGAAAACAGAAAGGCGAAGATAATTCTCCGCCCTTCGCTTATTTTCTGTTTTTATTTAAACGGTCAGATCCACTACCTCTGCGTCAGGAGCATTCTTTTTTACAGAAGCAATACCGTTGTCTCTACTAGCTACGCTTTCATACATCTCGCTAGTTCCGATTACTTGCCCGTTCGATGCTTTCAGGTTAAAGTATGGTTTACCATTCTTTGCTTCGAGTTTTTCGTAGCGAGCGTCTATCTGGCTGTTTTTCCTAACGGATTCAATTCCGTTTTTGCAGTTTTCTTTTGTTGTGTAGCCTTCACTAGTAAGGATTACCTGTCCGTTACTTGCTTTAAGATCGAATTGAAATTCGTTGTTCTTTCTTTTTTTAATTTCAAATTTTCCCATTTTGTTTGTTTTGTTTTAAGTAGTTCGTATTTAGATTAAACACATCTCGTTAATAAAATGTTTATCTGAGATCATATAATATTTATTTATATAAGAGGAATATACATAGCTGTTTATCCATGTTGGGCAATTGTTTTTGCCATTGCTTTACCGGTAAGGTTTTTATATACTCATCTTCACAGGTTATATTCATCGCGATACAGAGCTTAGTAGCCGGGGCACAGTGTTTTAATATGTCCTCTGCGAGTTTCAGATTGCGATAGGGAGTCTCTATAAATATCTGTGTCTGATGTTCGTGATGTATATAATGTTCCATCTGTTTGATTTTTTTTATTCTTTCGGAACCATCTACCGGTAAATAGCCTTGGAAAGCAAAACTTTGCCCGTTGAATCCCGAAGCCATCAATGATAACAAAATAGATGAGGGGCCAACGAGCGGGACTATTTTATAGTTTTTACGTTGAGCAATAGCAACAACATCACTTCCGGGATCGGCAACAGCAGGGCAACCTGCTTCTGAAATAATACCTATATGAAACCCGTTAGTGATAGGATTTAGATAACTTTCTATTTGTTCGGGTTTGGTGTGTTTGTTTAGTTCGTAAAATGTAAGATCATCGATATTTATGGAACTGTCTACTTTTTTCAGGAAACGGCGTGCGGAACGGATATTTTCTACAATAAAATATTTTATCTCCAGGATAATCTCTTTGTTATGCGGCGGAAGAACACTTTCGATACTGGTTTCGCCCAGAGTGACAGGTATGAGGTATAGTAATGGTTGCATATTCTAATCTTTTCTTTTGTATAAATAATAAACCTGATGGTCGTTTGCCGGATATGAATCGACGATTGCATAATTTTCGTTCAGAGCCGGCAGCTTGTGAAAATAGCTGTAATTCATTGCTCCTTCGGCCAGAATAACGAATTGTACTTCTCTGTTCTCTATATACTTGGTCTGTTCGTCTCTCATTTGACGATATGAGTCGTATGGCAAATTGGGCGATATAAAGTATCTGACTGCAGGCGTTATGTTTGCAACGGTGAAAACAGCGTTTCCCTCGTCTAATCCGAGGTTTAACAGTGTGGGGGCTTGCTCTTTTTTTACTATTTCTCCGAATTGAAAAGCGACCCCTGTTGGCTTTTCCGACCTTATAAGTTCGCTTATTTGCATACCGAAGAAGTCTCGTTGTTTTACTCCTAAAGCCAATATTAGTATAAATAATATAGCGTAAGCTGTCTTGGTAGCGGGGATTCTGATGAAACGGCATAAGGCAATACAGCCCGGTAAGGCATAAACGTAATATGGAATGGAATAGTAATAGACATATTTGGGTGAACTGAATATCGCTGCAAATAAAATAAAGAAAGACAGGATGAGCCCTGTACGTCCCCATTTATTTCCAATGTACCGGATGGGAAAATAGATGGCTCCCACAAGTATAATTAAGAATTCGAAAGTCTCGAAGCGAATCCACATGTAGAAGCGGACAGCAATGTTTTCCATCGTTTGGCCGAGGCTTCCTATCACAGCATAATTTTTATTCAATACGATATATATATTCCAGGCTTCGGATAGGGCGCCGTTTGCCATAAAATAGATACAAATTGGAAGTGTAATGATTAAGACACCGGCAATGTATGCGATAACATTTTGAACTAAATTCCTGTATTCTTTCTTTAATGCCAGACTGACAAAAACAGCTAATAGGGGAAAAAACCAGAAAATAACTAAATTTATTTTTATAAGCAATGCTATGGCGCTCATCAGTCCGTGTATCAGCATATGCTTTGGCTTGTGAACCGAAGTGTCGTCTTTGAAGTATCTGATAAAGAAATAAAGACTGACTACCTGTGCAATAGCGATAAATTCTTCTGCCGAGCCACCTTGTGATGTGTGGGACAGCATCAGCACGGGAAAAAGCAGTGCCACTATGAATGCGTATATTTTGTCTATATATAATCTTGCAGTGAAATATCCAAAGAGAATCATAATAGCCCAGCTGACAGACTCTATAAGATACATTCCAAAGAATGATGAATCTGATATAAAAGCTCCGACGGCGTAAATAAAGAAAATAAGAGGGCCTTTATGATCGAATGCTTCTGTGTAAGGTACTTTTCCTGCATTTATCATCTTCCCGATGTTGAAATAAAGATTTATATCCGACCACTCGTTTATCGGATACAGAGGAGACATCTTGGAGCAAAAGAATATAAGCAGGAAAGCATAAATAAACAGCACGATAAGAATATTCTTTTCTTGCGCTATTGTTTTCTTTATCATAAGCTTGTTGTTCATTACTGCCCAAAATTATGAAAAATAATGATGATTTGATTAACTTTGCGTTCCTAAAACGATAAAAATGAATCTTCCTGTCGATTTTGTCACATATACTAAGCCCCTGCTAGGCGAACAGTGGGCTGGCTTCGTTGAGGCTTTGGATGGCGAATCGCCCACAAGTATACGTATAAATAAATCTAAAATTACGTCCGGTAAATCATTAACTCAGGTTCCTTGGTGTGATAGTGGATTTTATTTAGATAAAAGACCTCAATTTACATTCGACCCTTTATTTCACGCCGGAGGTTATTATGTGCAGGAAGCTTCCTCTATGTTTATAGCGCAGGTTTTGAAACAATACGCCTCTCCGTCGATGAGAGTATTAGACCTTTGCGCTGCCCCGGGAGGAAAGTCGACATTAATAGCTGATTTTTTAGATGAGCATAGTTTCCTTGTATCTAATGAAGTGATACGTTCGCGGGCAAATATTCTATCTGAAAATATCACCAAGTGGGGTAATCCTAATACGGTAGTCACGAATAATGATCCGTCCCGGATTGGCAAATTAAAAGGATTTTTTGATATTGTGCTTGTGGATGCACCGTGTTCGGGCGAAGGCATGTTTCGGAAAGATGAAGGAGCTGTCGCTGAATGGTCTTTAGAGAATGTGAAGTTGTGCAAAGAGCGCCAGCAGCGAATATTGGCGGATATATGGCCGGCTCTGAAAAGTGACGGAGTGTTGATATACAGCACATGCACTTATAATCTCGAAGAAAACGAACTGAATGTTCGATGGATACGCGATGAATTGAATGCCGATATCTTATCGGTAGATGTATCAGAGGAGTGGGGTATAAGTCCTTCATTTCTGGAAGATGTTACTGCGTATCGATTTTTTCCTGACAAAACGAATGGCGAAGGATTTTTTTGTGCAGTGCTAAGGAAAAAAGGAGATGAGGAAAATAGTGTGAGTAAAATAAAAGAGAAGGATAATAGAAGTAAAATAAATCTGGAAACAGAATATAAAAATCTGATATTAAATTCTGACCGATTTACCTTTTATCTTCGGAATGATAAATGGTTTGCTTTCCCGTCCTGTCTTTATAGCCAATTACAAATTATAAGGTCAGAACTGAATCTTGTGTCGGAAGGTATTTGTTTAGGCGAATTTAAGGGGAAGGATTTTGTTCCTGATCAATCGCTGGCTTTGAGTAACTTTCTTAATAAAGATGCTTTTGTTACATTGGATTTAGATTGGAAAACGACAATATCATATCTTCGTAAAGAGGCTTTAGTTTTCACCGATCAACCCAAAGGATATATATTACTTACTTATCAGAATATACCATTGGGCTTTGTGAAAAATATTGGTAACAGAGCTAATAACTTGTATCCTCAAGAATGGAGAATCCGGTCAGCATATGTTCCGGATACTGTTGAGAGTATAATATAAAAACAGACAGATATAAGTTCCTAAAAAATGTAATTAGGAAACAGGAACTTCTAACTAATTTTTATCTTTGTATCCAGTATCAAAATTTATAAATAAGATGACATTAAAAAATGTAATTACTGCCGGTATAATACTTCCCTTATTCGCTTTTTCTTGTGGTAAAACACCTCAGAAAACAGCATCTGTGGAATCGTATCAAAAAGTATCGCCTGATTTCAACCCGGATAGTGCATATGCCTATGTAGATAAGCAGGTTTCGTTTGGTCCGCGTGTGCCGAATACACCGGAACATGTGGCGTGTGGAGACTATCTGGTCAGTTCGTTGAAACGTTTTGGTGCGGAAGTTCAAGAGCAAAAAATGACTGTAACTACATATAATGGAATAAAGCTTAATGCCCGTAATGTTATCGGTTCGTATGGGACAGATAAGAAGACTCGAGTGCTGCTTTTCGCACACTGGGATACCCGTCCATATTCGGATCAAGACCCTGATCCGGCAAATCATTATAAGCCTATACTTGGGGCTAATGACGGAGCTAGTGGTGTCGGCGTTTTACTTGAAGTGGCGCGAGTGTTGCAAACTCAATCGCCCAATATAGGGGTGGATATTATCTTTTTCGATGCCGAAGACTACGGGCCTCCTGCTTTTGATAGATCAGAACCTGCTGGTGATTGGTGGTGCTTGGGAACTCAATATTGGGCAAAGAATCCGCATGTGCCTAATTACAAAGCTAAGTATGGTATTTTATTAGACATGGTGGGCGCACCTAATGCGGTTTTTGCGAAAGAGTATACGTCTAAACAATTTGCGAATGATGTTGTAGAAAAGGTTTGGAGTACGGCTAGTCGTCTGAATTATAGTAATTACTTTGTAGGAAGAGACGGAGGCGGGGTAACTGATGACCACACTTATGTAAATCAGTTGAGAAAGATCCCAAGTATCGATATTATCCATTTTGATGCCGATACAGAACATAATTTTGGTTCGTACTGGCATACTCAGAAAGATGATATGAGTAGTATCAGTAAAGAAACATTGAAAGCTGTTGGTCAAACAATACTGGAAGTTCTATATAAGGAAAAATAAGAATGGCTACAATTAACGAAGTGCAGGACGAAATAATAGAAGAGTTTTCGATGTTCGATGATTGGATGGATCGATACGGTTTACTGATCGAGCTGGGAAATTCACTCGAAAAACTTGACGAGAAACATAAAGTGGAAAGCAATCTTATAGAGGGTTGTCAAAGCCGTGTATGGCTGCAAGCCGATTATGTAGACGGGAAAATTATTTTTAAAGCGGAAAGTGATGCTGTTATTGTGAAAGGAATAATAGCTTTGCTTATTAAGGTATTATCAAACAGAACTCCCGATGAAATAATAAATACAGACCTTTATTTTATTGAACGTATAGGTTTGCGGGATCATTTGTCTCCAACCCGTTCTAATGGATTAGTATCAATGATAAAGGAGATACGATTTTATGCTATGGCGTATAAGGCTAAATATCAGTAATTCTTCTTTCTGTACAATATAAAAAAATAGCCGGAATTTCCGGCTATTTTTCTTTATTTGTTTTATCTATAAAACAGAAAGCCCGCGAATTCCCTTCGCAGACTTCCCAACCTTAACACAAACTTTACAAAACTACACAATAGAGTTGATTGCAGCCTGATTTGGTTCAGAACGTAATTTCAGGAACCAACTCTGTGTTCTATAATATCTTAATGATAAGAGTAGATTTTATCAAAAAACATCTATACTTATCCTTTTATTTACTTAAATAACACTGTAATAAACACTGTTTTTTATTACGAAACAAAGATAGTAAATTTTACACATTGACAATAGATTTTATCTATTTTTTTTGTAAAAATATTCTTTTTTGTGATTTAATCCAGTAATTCTTTCCTTAAATACTCGGCTGTGAAGCTATTACCTTCTTTTATAATATTTTCCGGTTTACCAAAAGTTACTACAGTTCCGCCACCTATGCCACCTTCAGGTCCCATGTCAATAACATAATCGGCGCTCTTTATAATGTCTTGGTTATGCTCTATAACAATGATGGTATTCCCCCGGTTGACCAATTTATTCAACACTTCGAGCAGAACACGGATATCCTCAAAGTGAAGGCCTGTTGTAGGCTCATCTAGTATGTATATAGTGTTACCTGTATCTATACGGGCCAATTCAGTCGCGAGCTTTACACGTTGCGATTCGCCACCCGAAAGTGTTGTGGATGGCTGTCCGAGCTTTAAATAGCCAAGCCCTACTTCTTGCAATACTTTTATTTTGTGTAAAATATTAGGTACATTCTCAAAGAACTCAACTGCCATGTTGATTGTCATATCCAGTACATCGGCAATCGATTTTCCCTTAAATCTTACCTCTAAGGTTTCTCTGTTGTATCTCTTGCCATGACATTCTTCGCATGAAACGTATACGTCCGGCAAAAAGTTCATGGCAATTGTTTTATATCCATTTCCTCCACATACTTCACATCTTCCGCCTTTCACATTAAAAGAGAACCTGCCGGGTTTATATCCTCTGATTTTTGATTCGGGAAGATTCACAAAGAGATTCCGTATATCAGAAAAAACACCTGTATATGTTGCCGGATTAGAACGAGGGGTTCGACCGATAGGCGATTGATCTACACTGATAACTTTGTCAACTAAATCTATGCCTTCAAAAGATTTATATGGCAGTGGGTCTGTTAAAGACCGGTATAAATGTTGGCTAAGTATGGGTTGTAATGTCCCATTTATTAAACTGGATTTGCCACTTCCTGAAACTCCTGTAACGCATATAAAAGTGTTTAGCGGAAATGTGACGGATACATTTTTTAGATTATGGCCTGTGGCACCTTTCAGAGTTATCTTTTTTCCATTTCCCTCGCGTCGTTTTTTTGGTACTTCTATTTTGAGTTTGCCATTCAGATAGTCGGCGGTTAATGTGCGTGCTTCCAGCATTCTTTGTGGAGTTCCGGCGAATACAACTTTCCCGCCTCGTCTTCCGGCATAAGGGCCTAAGTCCACTACATAGTCGGCATCTAACATTATATCTTTGTCATGCTCTACTACAATTACAGAGTTACCCGAATCCCGTAGTTTTTTCAAAGAGTCTATCAACCTGTTATTATCCCTTTGGTGAAGACCTATGCTTGGCTCGTCCAAAATGTATAAAACATTTACTAATTGCGATCCTATCTGTGTTGCCAGACGAATGCGTTGGCTTTCACCACCGGATAGAGTGACAGAGCCCCTGTTTAATGATAGATAATTGAGTCCCACATCCAGCAGAAAAGACAGGCGGGATACGATCTCTTTCTTTATCTCCATTGCTATTGTCTTTTGCCTGTCAGATATATGGTCGTCCATGTCCTGTATCCAGTCATGCAAACGTTGAATGTCCATTTCCGCGAGTTCCGCGATATTTTTTCCGTTTATTTTATAATGAAGAGCTTCTTTATTCAGGCGTTGTCCGTTACAATCCAGGCAAACATCTGTTTTAATGAATTGCTCCGCCCATTTTTGGGCTGAGGCCGAGGATTCGCTATCTTGCTGCATTTCTATGTATTTGGTTACCCCTTCGAATGCCACAACATAGTTTGAAGCTCCTAACGACTCATTTTTTATCTGAAGCCTTTCTTCTGTCCCGAACATTATTTCGTCCAATGCTTCTTCCGGAATATCTTTGATCGGTGTTTTTATAGTAACTCCATGCTTTTCACAAATAGCTTCTATTTGCCAGAAAAATAATGAGTTCTTGTATTTGCCTAAAGGGGCTATTCCTCCTGCGTAAATGCTAAGTTGAGGTTTGGGTACAATCTTATCCATATCTATCCGGTTTACGATACCTAAGCCTTTGCAGCGCGGGCAAGCTCCATGCGGAGAATTGAACGAGAATGTATGCGGAGCGGGCTCACTGTAAGATAACCCGGTAGTAGGGCACATTAGCCGGCGGCTAAAATGGCGGACATCACCGGAGTCTACATCCTGAATCATTATAAGTCCGTCTCCTTGTTTCATTGCAGTCCGCAAACTTGTTTTTAGGTTGTCGGCGAATTTGTTGGATACTACTAGCTTGTCTATCAGGACTTCGATGCTATGCATCTTGTATCTATCGACACGCATACCCGGAATGATTTCCCTGATTGTTCCGTCTATACGAACTGAAATATATCCTTTTTTACTTATTTGTTCGAATAATTCTTTGTAGTGCCCTTTGCGGTTGCGAACTACAGGCGCCAGCAGGTATATTTTTTTACCTACATAGCGTTCCATAATAAGCTCTAATATTTGTTCCTCGGTGTATTTCACCATCTTTTCTCCGGTGAGGTAAGAATACGCATCTCCGGCACGTGCATAAAGCAGACGCAGAAAGTCGTATATCTCGGTAGTGGTTCCTACTGTGGATCGGGGATTTCGGTTTGTTGTCTTTTGTTCGATAGAAATAACAGGGCTTAATCCGGTTATTTTATCTACATCAGGCCGTTCCATGCCGCCAAGAAAATTACGGGCATAGGCTGAAAATGTTTCTATGTAGCGGCGTTGTCCTTCTGCAAAGATAGTATCAAATGCCAATGACGATTTTCCGCTACCGCTCAATCCTGTAATAACAACGAGTGAATCCCTGGGGATTTCTACATCAATATTTTTAAGATTATGAACGCGTGCTCCATACACGCTGATAGTCTCCTTTTCTTCCAGTATATTTGTTTCCATTTATTATTATGAAGAACTTTTTTCTAAATTAATCTTCAGCTATCCAAGCCTTATTGTGCACCTTAATTTTTTCTCCTTTTTTATAGTACATAGATTCCCGGGTTGGAATAAGTAAGGTGTACGAATTTTTACTCTTGGGTGAGATCGTAAGTTTACGGTCTCTCAACCAACTATTGAAATCTTTAAGTTGGGCATAAGTTATTCCTTTTTCCTTTGCGAAAGTTGCCAGATCGGAGATTGACTGTGTAACTTCAACTTTGGTAAATTCTATCGGCTTATATAGATCTTTTGCAGTAAGGATAAATCCGTATTTAGATGGATTTTCGAAAATCTGTTTAATAGCCAGCATACGATAATAGTAGCGTACTGTTTCTTCTACCAGCCACAAATCGAGAGAGTCTTCAGCCTGTTGTTTTTTCAGCTCGCCACTAATGCGTCCCTGCCCTCCATTATAAGAAAGGGCCACGTCCGACCAGCTCCCGTATTTGTTATAAGCCTCTTTCAGATAACGGCAGGCAGCTTGTGTTGATTTTTCAATTGAATATCGCTCATCTACTTCCGAAGATACTTCAAGTCCATAGCTAGGAGCCGTTGTAGTCATAAATTGCCATAAACCCGCAGCGCCCACCGGAGATATAGCTCTATGATTCAGGCTACTTTCTATCACAGCCAGATATTTAAAGTCGTCGGGGATTCCGTTTTCTTTCAGGATGGGCTCTATAATAGGGAAATATCTGTTTGCTTTTTTTATCAGTAATAGGGTGGTCGAATGAAGGTAAGTGAAACCGTTGATTTCTCTATCGTAACGTTCATATATATCGTATCTGTCCAAAATAACTTCTTCTCCGGCAAAAATAACTTTAGATGGAACTTCAACGGATTTGGTCATAGCCAGTACATAAGGCGTTTTAGATTCCACGGTTTCCTGACTGTTGTTGGAAAGAAAAATACATGCGATCAGGCAAATAAGTATAACAGGGATAGTATATATCAGTATTTTTTTCATCAAGGAGTATTATTGATAGTAACTATCAAAGGTACTACATTATTTCCAAAAATGAAATTATGGAATCACTTCATAACCTATAAAAAAGCTAAAATTTAAACAGGCTCTAAAGCTTTTTTTAGATATCTAATATTCCTTTCCAGATAAAGCATCCCTCATATTCAATGTCGTTTATTTTGGGATGTTTGTCAAAAATCCCAAAAACGGAAGATCCGGAACCGGTCATCGATGCATACAGAGCACCATTATCATAAAGCTTGTTTTTAATTTCACCTATTGCAGGATATTTCTCGAATACGCTCACTTCAAAATCGTTTATCATGATGTCTTTCCACTCTTGTACAGGTTTCTTAATTATCTCTTTTAGTGAAATGTCAGGTGATGTTGGTTTTATTAAAGAGAATGCGTCTTTGGTCGAAACATGTATATCCGGTTTGATCAATACGAAAGAATATCCTTTTAAGGAAAAATCAACGGGTTCAAATATTTCACCTATACCTGAAGCAAACATGGGACGGTTATATATAAAGAACGGACAATCAGCTCCTAGCTTTACCGCAAGTGAAGCGAGTTCTTCATCTGTCGCACCTGATCCGAAAGTCTTATTTATAAGTTTAAGCATAAAGGATGCGTCTGCTGAGCCTCCGCCTAAACCAGCGCCAAAAGGGATTTTTTTTAATAGGTGGACTTCTACGAAAGGGAAGTCATAATTCTCTCTCATCAGCTTTAGTGCTTTCATTACCAAATTCGATTCCGGAGACGAATCTACTTTGATGCCTGCTTCGATGAAAGTGTCAGTATCCTGTTCCTTTTTTACTATAATTTCTAAAGCGTCTTTTATCGGAATAGGATAAAATATTGTTTCCAGATTGTGGTATCCATCATTTCGCTTGGAAACGATGTTCAGCCCTAAATTTATTTTTGCGTTAGGAAAGCAAATCATATTTTGTATATTAAAGTAACTGTAAAGATAAGAATCATCTGCAATATATCGCTTCTTAGAAATATATAAGAAACTATTTTACTACTTTTACACCCTTATTTAGCCGAAAATGAAAGCTTATAAATTACCAAATATAGATGAAGAGTTAGAGACAGTTATTCTTGCCAATGGAGAGTTTCCCTCAAATAGTATACCTCTTTCTATATTCAATAAGAGTAAATACCTTGTTTGTTGTGACGGGGCAATAAATCATCTGTCCAATACTGAAAAACAGCCCAATGCGATTATTGGGGACTGTGATTCTTTATCAGAAGAAAATCTATTGAAATACGCGGATATTATCCATCGTATATCCGAGCAGGAGACAAATGATTTAACTAAGGCTGTACATTTTTGTGCTAGGCAGAATAGGCGAAAGATTACGATTTTGGGAGCGACAGGAAAGCGGGAAGACCATACCATAGCTAATGTAAGCTTACTTTGTGAATATATGATGGTTGCCGATGTGGAAATGATTACCGATCATGGTGTCTTTGTCGCGATAGATAAGCCCTCTGTATTCAGTTGCTTTCCTAAACAGCAAGTGTCATTGTTTTGTATCGATAGATGTTCCATTACATCTCACGGTTTGGTATATCCTATAATCGATCAGATATTTACAAACTGGTGGCAGGCTACATTAAACGAGGCTATAGAAGATGAATTTACAATAGAAACTACAGGGCGGACAATCGTATATAGGGCGTTTTGAATAGTAGTAGGTAGTCAGTAGTCAGTAGAAAAGTGTATTCCCTGCTAACTGCCTTCTACTAACTACTATTTAACATTGAACTTAAAATAGAATATTTAGCATTTTCCCCGTCTTACTTTTTTAGTACCTTTGCATTCTAAATTTCATAGAGAACATTAAAAAATATGGCTCAAAACTCCTTATTGGAAAAATTAGAAGCGCTTGTTATCCGTTTCGAGGAAATAGGAAAAATGATAACGGATCCGGCTGTGATCGCAGATATGAAACGATATGTGAAACTTAACAAAGAATATCGCGATCTGGAAAAGATAACTAATGCACGAAACGAATATAAACAATTGGTTGCAACAATTGACGAAGCCAAAGATATTTTGGACTCGGAAAATGATGCTGAACTTCGTGAAATAGCAAAAGAAGAACTCGATATAGCGAATGAACGCTTACCTCGACTGGAAGAAGAAATAAAACTTTTACTTATTCCTTCCGATCCGCAGGATAACAAGAATGTTATTATGGAAATCAGAGGAGGTACAGGAGGTGATGAAGCTGCTATTTTTGCAGGAGACCTTTATCGCATGTATATAAAGTACTGTGAGCTGAAAGGTTGGAAAACAGAGATTACAAGCTTGACAGAAGGTACATCCGGTGGATATAAGGAAATTATCTTTACGGTAACAGGCGAGGGTGTATACGGTATTCTGAAATATGAATCGGGTGTGCACCGTGTACAACGTGTACCGGCAACAGAGACTCAAGGACGTGTACATACTTCCGCTGCAACGGTGGCTGTGCTTCCTGAGGCTGAAGAAGTAGACGTAGAGATAAATCCTGCGGATATAGATATGCAAACGGCTCGTTCGAGTGGGGCAGGTGGGCAGAATGTAAATAAGGTGGAAACTAAAGTGCAATTGACCCATAGACCTTCGGGCTTGGTCGTTGTCTGCCAACAGGCACGTTCGCAGTTAGCTAACAGGGAGTTGGCTATGCAGATGTTGAGAACCAAGTTATATGATATAGAATTGTCGAAATATCAGGCTGAAATAGCTTCAAAGAGAAAGACAATGGTATCTACCGGTGACCGTTCTGCCAAGATCAGGACGTATAACTATCCGCAAGGCAGGGTTACAGATCATCGCATAAACCTGACTCTGTATAACTTATCGGCCATTATGGATGGAGAAATACAAAATATAATAGACCAATTGATAATTGCAGAAAACGCAGAACGATTAAAAGAGAGTGAGTTATGACAAAACAAGAGTTGTTTAATAATATTAAAAAGAAAAAATCCTTCCTGTGTATAGGATTAGATACTGATATAAAAAAGATTCCGGTTCATTTTCTTGAGGAAGAAGATCCAATCTACGCATTTAATGTGAAAATTATAGATGCTACTGCAAAATATTGCGTTGCTTATAAACCTAATGCCGCTTTTTATGAGAGCATGGGTATTAAAGGTGTCATCGCATTGGAAAAGACTATCGAATATATCCGTACAAAATATCCCGATCAGTTTATTATATTGGATGCCAAGCGCGGAGATATTGGTAACACCTCGGAAATGTATGCCGCTTCGGCATTCGAACATCTGAAGGCTAATGCTGTAACTGTCGCTCCTTATATGGGAGAAGACAGTGTGACGCCATTCCTTAAATATCCGAATAAATGGGTTATTCTTCTGGCTCTTACATCCAATAAGGGTTCAAACGATTTCCAGTTAACCGCTGATGCCAATGGCGAACGTCTGTTTGAAAAGGTTTTGAAAAAATCACAGGAGTGGGCTACAGACGAACAACTTATGTTTGTGGTGGGAGCAACGCAAGGCGAAATGTTTGCCGATATACGTAAATATGCTCCTAGTCATTTTCTGCTTGTTCCCGGTGTTGGTGCGCAAGGAGGTAGTTTGGAGGAGGTTGTGAAGTATGGAATGAACGATCAATGCGGACTTTTAGTGAATTCCTCACGCGCGATTATTTATGCAGACGACTCCCTCGACTTTGCCTTTGCGGCAGCAGAGGAAGCAAAGAAAGTACAGCAGGAGATGGCTGTATATCTGAATAGATTGATCGATTAAATATCAGAAAAGGTATAACGGATAAACAGAGGACTTACCCTGTTATTTTCAAAGTTAAAGACAGTCAATAAGTATCCACTATTACCGAGTGGGTCTATTGCTGTCTGTTTTTCTATTATCTTCCGGGTTAGTTTATATTCTTTCAGGAAAGGTTTGTCATTTCCAATCTGATATAGCAATTGCTTCCGTTCTTTTTTATCCATTTTATCTTTCCAAAAACCATGAGGACGGATTTTGAAATTATAATAATAATCAGTCCGTAGTTCTTCAAATAAATCAATGCCTTTTGACAGAAGGAAGTTATGAAGATTAAAAAAGATGTCTTCCAGTTGATATCCATGATGAGGCAGCCCGTTTTGATTGTAGTATTGCCCGATTTCATCGAATAATTCAAAATATCGTCCTTTATAATATGTATCGGTGAGAATCTTCATTGTTCGTGAAAACTTTCCGCTATTCCAGTATTTTTCCAGAGCATGCTCTGCGTCATGTATTCTTTCAAGTTCGTCTTTCGATATATCGTTGTTACTCTCTATCTCGTAAGGAGCTTGTTGGCTGTATATGTAGCCATATTTAACGGCATCGCGGCGTAAGGCTGTACCCCGAAGCATTTTCAGGAAGCCGAGTTGTACTTCCTTGCCTTTCAGGTCGAATACATCATTGAATGATTTTGTAAATCTTTCCAGTGTCTCATAAGGTAATCCGGCGATCAGATCAAGGTGTAAATCTATTTTTCCTCCGCTCATCAATTTCCTGATATTTCCGGCTAACAGGGAGAAATCCTGTTTCCGTTTTACAGCGTTGTTTGTCGGTTCATAGGTCGATTGAATGCCGATTTCGAACCGGAAATAACCGGCCGGAAGTTTACTATTCAGATAATCTATTGTTTCATCAGTCAACAGATCGGCATATATCTCAAATTGCAGGCTAAGATTCGGGCGATAATTGTCTGTCAGAAAATCAAAAACTGCTTTGGTATGTTCTTTATTCAGGTTGAAAGTACGGTCAAGAAACTTTACTTGTTTTGCTCCATTTTCTATCAGGTAGCGGAGATTGCCGAAAATGTGCTCCTGAGGGAAGTAACGAACGCCTTTTTCGAGAGATGATAAACAATATTGACACTGATAAGGGCATCCTCTCGATGTTTCGAAATATACCAAACGGTTTTTTATATCGGTTTTGTCTTCTTCTAAAGTATAAGGAGAGGGCAGGGATGCCAGTTTGTTCAGATCAGCTTTAATTACAGATCTGCTGATATTTCGGATTGATGATACCCCTTCTATTTCTGTAGATTGGTTGTTCTCAATTGCTGTTAGCAGATCGCCTAATACAAATTCACCTTCTCCGCCGACAACATAATCTATATTCCAATCTTTCAGAAAGAATTCCGGTTCGTAAGTAACTTCCGGCCCGCCCAATATAATCGTGAGACCGGGTTTCCTTTCCTTTAGTATAGCGGCAAGTCTTTTTGCCTTATCTACATTCCAGATATAAACACTGATACCTATTATATCGGGACCGGATGCGAGTAGCTCATCGGCTATCTGCTCCACATCTTCTTTTATCACATATTCCCTGAATGAGATATCGAACCTGTCTTTGTTGGCTACGTAGAGCCAGCGTAAGGCAAGTGACGTATGGATATACTTTGCATTCAGTGTTGTCAGGATGGTTTTCATGATGCAAAGATATACCCGGAAAGGCTGAAATTATAATTATTCTTTTACAAAACCGAAAATCCGTCCTATTTTGCAAAAAGCACGGAATCCGTTATATATCCATTTTTTTGATTTCATAATATCTGTAACAAATCCGTTTTGATCGAGATAATAGAGGCGTATCAGTTTTTGAGTCAATTGCTCGGAAAGCAGTTCCCGGCAAACTTGTAGTTTTTCTTTGTAAATAGTCTCGCCCCCTATCTGTGTACTGAAACCCTCCATATTATAAATAACAACGAAGGTATCCACATAATGCACAGGCAACCGATCGATAGCAATTCCCTGATAAAATAGCTTCCAATCGGAGATAACTTTCAGATCTTCACTATACAATCCGTATTTCTCAAAATTGGAGCGATGAATGAAAAATGCCTGGTGACATAGAAATCCTGCGAATAAATCGTACAAAGACAATCGCCAGTCGCGTCCCCGATAAGAAGTGTCGGGCGTTAGTTCCCCTTTTTGCTCCATGTAGAAGTTGCCGCAAATAAAAGGTTCATGTGGATCGCCGGCAAAAATATTTTCTAAAGTAGTTTTTTCATATAAAGCATCGCCGGCATTCAAGAAATATAGATATTCGCCTTTTGCCTGACGGATGCCTTTATTCATGGCATTGTATATACCACTGTCTTTCTCGCTTACCCAATAGCTTATTTTCTCACGGTATTGCCGGATAAGTTCAACGCTTCCATCGGTAGATTTACCATCTATGATAATAAATTCATAATCAGTAAAGGTTTGGGATAATACGCTTTCGATAGTTTTCCGCAAACCTTCTTTGTCATTCAGATTGATTGTTATGATGGAGAGTTTCATTTTCGTCTTGATTGAATTAGAAAAGGATTCAATACCGTTAGCTTTTGATAGACAGTTAATATGGCAGCGGCTTTGCGTAGGCTATAGCCTTTGGCGTAGTAAATCTGAACTTTATACATTCGTTTTATCCGTTCTTTGATTGCATCTTTAAATTTTCGGGTGGTATATTTATCAAATTTATTGAGCAAATACACCATCCATGCCATTTGGTTAAGCGGTTTCAGAGTGGAAGACATTCCACCCAAATGTTGCCGGTAAACAGCCATGTATTCGGGTAAAAACTTGATTTTTCCCGATAGTGATACTATTAGTTGCAGGGCATAATCTCCGTTTTTAACAGTGTAATACCAATCCGGCGTTTTGTGTGCATCCTTCCGAAAGAAGATAGAAGCCGTGAGCAAGCCCCAGTCTTTGAGTATAATATCTTCTGTGGTAAGGACATTCCGTTCCATCTCGATATTCTCGTCCAACTGTTCGCACATCAGCGTATATACAGAATGGGAACAGAGGGCGAAGTCTGTGTTTGCTTCCATAAAATCGACCTGTTTTTGCAACTTATACGGGTCAGTCCAATAATCGTCTCCATCGCAAAGGGCAATATATTTTCCTTGTCCGCTTTCGATATTATTTATCCAGTTGAGCATCATGCCCTGATTTTTTTCGGGCAGTCTCAGTCGGATAATGTCAGGGTATTTCTTCTGATATTCTACGCAAATAGCCCTGGTGCTATCGGTACTGCAATCTTCACCAATTACCAATTCGAAAGGGAAGCTTGTTTTCTGCATAACAACCCCCTCGATGGCTTCGGCAATAAATTTCTCATGATTGTATGTAATCATGGAAACGGAGACAAGTATGTTGCTTTGTTTTGGCACTATAATAGTTTTTCTATTTCTTCTTTCAGTTTTTCTGTTCCGGGGTAGCCGACAGATTTATATTTTTGTGCACCACTTTTATCATAAAGTAGATATGTTGGGATACTACTTGATTCTATTTTGTCCAAAATATGATCCCATTCTTCACCTGTCAGATAGTAATGCTCTCCGCCTATTCCTTTAACTCTTTCCATCCATAGTTTTATAGGAGACGAAGTATTTGTTATATATACAAAGGCAATATCTTTACCTTTCATTTCATTCTTTATCGGCAATATTTTGCTCATTCCCTCTATACATGGTCCACACCATGTTGCCCAAAAATCGACTAAGACAACTTTACCTTCATATTTTTCAATAATAGTTTCCAAAAGCTTTTCTTTAGGAACAGCAGGCGTTACGTTCATATTCGTTTTCTCTTTATTTGCCGCTAGCTTAGTCACTTCTTCGTTTTTACGAAGAAGGACCTTTGCTATATCTGCATCGTCGAAATAATCTTTTATATTCTGTATTTGTTTTTCAGAAAATGGTTCCAATTGATAGCTTAGCTGGCGCATATACGCCTGACTGATAATCATATCATAGAATAATCCTTTGTCTGTACCAATTAGATTGGACATTGTGTTTTTAACCCCGGTGAGCCATTCATTTACAGGAACTTCTTTTATTTCGGGAATATTGAAGGTTTTATTTCTGAGTATAGTTTGGAATATTTGTCCGTA
>BNXH01000020.1 GCA_025999435.1 Bacteroidia bacterium
GTCTTTTAAATGTATGTAAAATATTTTTTGTCATGTACTATGGGAGTTTGTTACTTTTTAGTTAAAAGGAGGAAGGAGTTTTTCTCTCGTCATTGGTAGGGTTCGCCCGAAGCAATCCATTAATAATCAATACTCTGGATTGCTTCACTCCTGTTGGCTCCGCCGATTCTTCGAATTCGCAATGACGAAAAGGCCTTGTTGGCTGACTACTGTTTACTGCTAAAGGTAGAAGTTTGTTACTTTTTAGTTAAATTCTGGTTTGTCATGCTGACGATAGGAAGCATCTCCTGTCTCTCGGGGATCGGGATCCTTCCCTGCGGTCAGGATGACAAAGAGGGTAGCCGCGCGAGCAAGGGGCTAACGGCTAAAAGCTATCGGCTAATTGAGTGTAGAGTTTGTTACATTTTAGTTAAAAAGTTACCATTTAAATTCATCTGAACATGAATGCTATATCTTTGCAAATTCATATCTTTGTACCTCATAATTTAATTTATTCTATATCAAACTAAAATGAAAATTGCTATTGTTGGTGCCAGTGGCGCCGTTGGACAGGAGTTTCTCCGGGTTCTCGATGAACGGAATTTTCCCATCGATGAACTGGTGTTGTTCGGATCGGCAAGAAGTGCCGGAACTGTTTATACTTTCCGTGATAAACAGTACGAAGTCAAGGAACTCAAGCATAACGATGATTTTAAGGGTATAGACATCGCGTTTACTTCTGCCGGAGGTGGCACATCAGTTGAATTTGCATCTACGATTACCAAGCATGGTGCCATCATGATAGACAATTCCAGCGCATTCCGTATGGACAAAGACGTACCGTTGGTTGTGCCGGAAGTGAATGGAGAAGATGCCAAGATACGTCCGAGGGGAATTATTGCCAATCCGAATTGCTCTACTATCCAAATGGTGGTAGCAATGGATGTAATAGAAAAAATATCGCATATCAAACGGGCGCACGTTGCCACTTATCAGGCTGCATCGGGCGCAGGAGCGGCTGCTATGGACGAGCTGATCAATCAGTTTAAGCAAATAGCATACAATAACGATGTAACTGTAGAAAAATTCGCATACCAGTTGGCATATAATCTGATTCCTCAGATAGATGTTTTCACTGACAACGGATACACAAAGGAAGAGTTGAAGATGTATCACGAAACACGTAAGATTATGCATTCCGACATAGAAGTGAGTGCAACATGTATCCGTGTTCCTGTTCTTCGCTCACACTCCGAAGCTATATGGGTAGAAACCGAAAGACCGGTTAGCCCGCAGGAAGCAAAAGAAGCATTCGCTAAAGCCGGGGGTATCGTTCTTCAAGATAATCCGGCAGAGAAAGACTATCCGATGCCTCTTTTCGTAGCTGGACAAGACCCTGTTTACGTAGGACGTATCCGCGAAGACATTGCCAACCCGAACGGATTGACATTCTGGGTTGTTGCTGATCAGATCAAAAAAGGAGCAGCACTGAACGCTGTGCAAATAGCCGAATATTTGATCAAAGAAAAAGCTATTTAATCAAGAAACTGTTTGTATAATCAAAACAAACAATTATATTTGCATCGCAATTGAGCAAAACCCATTTTGCAATGCAGGGAAGTGTGGGTGAGTGGCTGAAACCACCAGTTTGCTAAACTGACGTACGGGTAACTGTACCGGGGGTTCGAATCCCCCCGCTTCCGCAAAACAAGTATGAAAGATAAGTATAAATCCTGTAATTCGTTGAATTACAGGATTTTTATTTTTATAGAAAAGTGCATCCTGTACCCTTATATTGCATTTGTTAGTCTGCTAATTCGGTGGACTAAAATATAAGTTTGGAACAGTCCACCTATTTACTCGTAATTCACTATTGTTCAATATTATGCACTTTCAGAAAGTCCTCTTTAGAGATAACTTTGTAGTATTAAAATTTACCGGAGAAAGGTGGACTTATGAAAAGAAAAACTTTTACAATCCTCTACTTTATTAAGAGGTCAAAACTGCTTAGAAATGGGGAAGCACCCATTTATATGCGAATTACAGTGGATGGTGTGAGGGCTGAAATGGGCATTCAACGCAGTATCACTATTAATGATTGGTTAGAGAAGAAAGGTTGTGCCAGAGCAACTACAGCCAAAAACAAAGAGCTTAATCATTATTTGGAACATATCCGCTCTCGATTATATGAGATTCAAAAAGACCTTGAGGATGAAGGTAAAACGGTATCTGCCATTGCCCTAAAGAACAGGTATATTGGTGCTGATGAAATGAAGGTTACATTTGTGAAATTATACACAGAGCATAACAACAAACTGGAAGACCTTATAGGAAAAGAGTTTGCTCCTGCTACCCTTGTTCGGCATCAAACATCAATGAATCACTTCGTGGAGTTCTTACAATATAAGTATAAACAAAATGATGTCCTTTTGAAAGATATTACCCCAAACATGATAAAGGAGTATGAGCATTATCTTAGGACTGTCCGTGATTGTGCGAATAATACTACTGTAAAATATATTCGCAATGTTAGTAAGATTCTTAATATTGCAGTTCAGAAAGAAATATTGAAGAGCAACCCTATTGAGAAATTGAATTTCAGGATGAATGAGGTAAGCAAAGAGTTTCTTTCTGAAACTGAATTAGAAACCCTGCTAATGAAAGATTTTCCGACAGACCGCCTAACCCATATAAGAGATATATTTGCTTTTTGCTGCTTCACTGGGCTTTCGTACATTGATGTGAAGAATTTGAGAAAAGAGGATTTTTCCCAAGTTGGCAATGATATTGTAATTCGCAAGCAACGGCAAAAAACAGGTGTTTGGTATAATGTCCCTTTGCTTCCTGTTACGAAGAAAATTCTTGATAAATACAAGGATATACCTTTACCAAACAATCAACTACTCCCGATGCTTACCAACCAGAAGACTAATGCTTATTTGAAGGAAACAGCAGACATTTAGGAGAGAGGAAGCAAAAGAGAGTAACGAGAATTAAATCAGCAGATTAAGTAAAATAGTTCTTTTGACAAAAAGAGAATAAATGCACGAAAAAGCAAAGATGACGGCGAGTTCAGTTTCCAAATCATTACCTGAGTAACTTTACGGCATCAGAGTCTATTCGTCACTTATTCAGTGGTTTGCGTAATTTTGCATAGCACCGGATAACTCTAAGTAAACTAAATTTGTAACAAAAAAAATTAGAGTTATGGCAAGAAGTACATTTAAGGTTTTGTTCTACCTGAAAAAGAACAATCTGAAAGAGGGCAAAGCCCCGATTATGGGCAGGATCACAGTCAACAGTACCATCTCCCAGTTTAGCTGTAAGCTAAACATAAAGCCCGACCTTTGGGACACCAAAGCAAACCGAGCATCGGGTAAAAGCCTCGAAGCACAGAAAATCAATCAGAAGTTAGATAATATTAAAACCCAGATCGGTAAGCAGTACCAAAGTATTTGCGACAAAGATAATTTTGTTTCTGCCGAAAAAGTCAAAAACGCTTATCTGGGCTTCGGGGATGAGTTCCGCACTTTCTTCTCTATTGCAGATGAGTTTTACGAAAGTTATGCCAAACGTGTGGGTAAAGACCGTACCGAAGGCTCTTACGAGCAACTGATTATTAATCGCAGACGAGTCGAAATGTTTCTACGGGACAGATACAATCTTTCCGATATTCCGATCAAGGAAATAGAACCTCCGTTTATTGAAGATTATTATGCTTATCTATTGGAAGAACGCAAGCTGGCAGGAAGCACTTTGCTTACAGCTGTTACCAAGCTCAAGCAAATTATGTTGATTGCGCAGCGCAAAGGATATATCCATATCAATCCTTTTGCTAGTTTTCGATTCAAGGCCAAAACACGTGACAGAGGCTATCTGACCGAAGATGAACTCAAAAGATTTATGTCTGTGGAGCTTCGCCGATATAAGCAACGACAAGTTCGGGATATTTTTGTTTTCCAAGCCTTTACCGGATTGGCTTACTCCGATGTCAAGAAACTAACCTTCGATGATATTCAAACTTCTTTCGATGGCGAATTGTGGCTTATAGCTAAACGCAAGAAGACCAATGCGACATTTTATGTAAAGCTACTTCCGGTAGCTAAACAACTGATTGAGCAATACCGATTAGTAGCCAAAAATAATTATGTATTTCCTGTTCCCACTTTTGGCGATAGTATGAATCGCTGTCTGCAACGTATCGCTAAATTATGCGGTATTACCAAGCGAGTTACCACGCATTCAGCCAGGCACTCGTTTGCCACAACAGTCTGTTTATCAAAGGGTGTACCAATAGAAACTGTTTCGCAAATGCTCGGACACTCTTGCATTACCACGACCCAAATATACGCCAAAATTACCAATGATAAAATCAGTAAGGACATGGCAGTGCTAACAGATAAGATTGGCGATACCTATCAACTCGATACCGACAGAGATGAATCAGACTATCGAAATATTAAACGTATCGGCAAAAAACAGAAAGCTATGTTTATCAGAAAGAAAAGGGAGAACAATCCGGTTAACCCATCGACTTACATGATACGAAAATGGGATAAAGTGGAATAAAATGAAAATAATGATCGTCAAGTCAGCCCTTTTGTTGCAGGGGAAGGAACTTCTTACAGAGCAAACTCATCAAGTCCGAAGCCTTTCAGGTCGGAGACAAAAATCTCCACCTTACAGGTTGTATTTTTGCTCCGAGACTTACCTGTTTCCCCTGCCGAAGTAAAAATTATTCCTTGCAACGAAAACGACCGACCTGACGATGACGCATATCATTAAACTAAAACAAGCATCCCTGATTGATATCAGAAATGCTTGTTTTCATTTTATGCGTAGAGCAACTCAACTCCCTCTCTTCGGAATCTGCATAGATAACATATTTCAGAAATATAATTGAGATATATCTTCCTTTTCTCTAAAAGGGTAATTCGGGAGAGCGATAGTTTTGATGCAACACTTCTATCAGCTCTTCCTCCGGGTAAAGTATCTTGCCCCCGATAGTCGTATAACAAATCATCCGCTTATCTCGCAGAGTTTGAAGCGTTCGGGGCGAGATATGGAGATATTCCATCACTTCGTCCCCACTCAGGTAACGCTTATCTGCCAATGTCGGACAATGCTTTTCCCTTACATCGGCAACATCATCAAAAGCTGACTCAACCTGTCCCAAAAGTTCCTTGAACTCTTCGGACTCATAATTGATAAACTTATCCATACCTATTTATTTTTAGGTTTTAGCCCAGCCTGAAGCAGCTCATCAATATCCGACTCCTTAAAATACACTTTGCCTCCCAACATCGAAAAGGGAATCCTTCCGTTATTTCGCCAAGTCTGTAAAGTGCGTTTTGATATGCCTAACGCACGGCAGACATCTGCCGAGTCCATTCAGTCGTCACGGGGATTAGAACAATACAATTCTTTCAAAGCAGCCACTTCAAATGTTAGTTTACCGATCTGCCTTTTCAGCAGTTCCCATGCGTGCAGGTCTATACATACAATCTCCATAATTTTAGTCTTTTGAATTGTTTTCGTTATTAAATGTGCTTGCCAGTGAACGCTTCAATCCTTCGTTGGCTGCACGGGTTATCAGATCTTTGTTTTGTAACAAATGATCGGCAAGGATATTTGACAACAGAATAGTCGGTGTTATTTCCGATGCGATGTGTTGCAGTGAGGCAACAAGCGTTTGCAGCTTTTCTTTCATCCGAACATCAATATACACCGGGGTATAATCCTTGACTTTCTGTATACCTAAGAACCGCCGGGCATACTCTTCCTCGTCTTTTTTCTTGGAGAGCTTAGCTTTGGCAGAAGAGGAAGCTCATGTGCTGTCATTTCCGATAAACTGGGATATGTCTTTGTCCTGTCCCTTATCCTGATCTTGGCTTTCATTTTCTAATTGATTACGCTTTGCTCCGTCGAACGTTGTTTCATCTTTCATATGATTATTTCTTAATGTTTATAAATACGGTTTATTAATTTTTCAGAGGAATGTGCTTACCCACTCAAACATCCCTGACACGGTTGGCTCTATTATATTTACCCATAACTATACGCTCCCGGAGAATAACCATATATACGACATTGCATATCGGGGCTTCCGAAATCGGGTGCAAGATAGTCCCTCCCCAATGCCTGCGCTGTTTAGCTAACAGCCTTACCTAACAGGTGAGAGTTGTATGGGGCTAATTGTCAGACAATAACGATTAACATGCTTATGTGAGAAGGAGCAGTTTGATAATTATTATCAAACTGTACGAAAATATCAATTAGCTGATATTCAGTCAATCAATATATTTTGGTAAGTAATGGAAATATATAGGGGTAAATATGGCTAATAAGATTTTTTAACTATTCTGCCAAATCTCCCTGTATTTGTTCAATCAAAGTGTCTATGTTTTCTAGTCCGTGTATAAGCTCTTTTTTATTTCGGTTGCGGCAATTATTGAGCTGTGTCATATTGATGTAGTGCGTGTTATCTCCGTATCTTTCCTTGTTACCTTCTGTGCGAAAAGATATAAAGTCTTTATTGCCATCGGTAACCGACATCCATGTATCTTTGATATAGCCGGAGTCCATCAGTTGATCGAAAAGGTAAACCAATGACTTTTGGTTCGTCACTTGTAGCGGTTCGGTTAGCTTTCCCGATAAAAGTTTCTTTAGTTCGGAAACTTTTACTTTTCGTCGAAACAATTTGATTGCTTCTATACAGTCGGCTAATAATTTATATTGTTCGTTGGTCAATTTAGGGATATAGGAGCGTTTGGCAACTTTGTTCTTAGATTCCTTGACGATTGTACTTTCCTTTGCCGGCTGTTCTTTCTGAACAATGTCTTGTTCGGGAGTCGGCTTGGGAGTTGGAAATAGTTTCTCATACTTTATACATAGCTTTTCAAGGCTGACCAGATCTACCAATTCTCTGAAATAGGGCAAATCTATCTTTGTCAGTTTCTCGGCATAATCGGCAGGTGTTATCTTATTTGTCGGCTTTACGAATATCCTATATGTATGATAAATATCTTTGGGAATATCATCATAAAAATCGCTATACCAAAGATAGTCCTCACGACCATCCCGGAGATATTTGGGAATGCTCATAAAGAGAGGATTGTTGCGGATAATATCAATTGCTTTGCTATGATAATGCTTAATATCAGTTTCGGTAACCTTTGTTTCAGAAATCATACTCAACATTGTTTCGTAGTTCACTTCTACAAAACTATCCAGACATTGTTGTACCTCCCGAAAGGCTTCGGGGATATTGCCGTCATAATCCAACTTTTCAACAAACTCTACCATAGTGGACTACTTTTCAATTATTATCTACCACTAAGATAGATATTTCCAAAGTAATATTACCCATATTACCAACAGAAGTAGACAAAGTGACTATGAATTAGTTGTATAGGTCGCAAATAAATGCAAGCTTATGCAATGATGTCTGCATAAGTATAGTTAGTACATAACTATCATAATTACAGTATATATTTGTATTTGTGTCCAAGCCGGACACCTCGGTTTATAACATAAATATCTGTATGATGAAACGATTAATTGAAATTATCAAAACAGGAGAGTCATCTCCGGTTATTACAGCTAACTGCTCTGCCTACCCTTGAAGAGCAACAGGCAATACATTCCTAGTATTGCAAAGTTGGGGCATCTTAGTTCTAAGCCCAACTTTAGTTATTAACGATGCCGTCAACCAAAAAAATATCAAGACTTTTGTCTCTTCTTTTTTTGTTTATCGTCATAGAAGCAAGGTAATCGCACGGGTAACCCGAAATTCGCTAATCGCTCTTTCCGGTTCCTTCCGTGCATACCTTGCCCTGCGGGGCTGTGACCACGTTACAGATAAATCCGGCGTGCCTTGAATTTCTCTTTCACTTCAAAACCCACTCCCGAAGGTCGCCAGTTTTGAGGTCACCCGCAGCCCTTTTGTTTTCACTCCCGATGGTCGCAAAACTGCCGGACTACGAGGGCAAGCCTGTACTTCTTCTCCCGATGGTCGCTTCCATTACGGCTTGCTGGGGTGCTACATTGCACCCCGAATTTTCCATCATCCTAAATGCAAATGTTATGGAAAATAAGGAAGATAATAAATCCAAAAAGGGTCGCCCGGCAAAGGAAAAGGCGAAATTATCTTGTTCGATTAACCTGAAATTGACCGAAGTGGATTTTAATGCTGTGAAAGAAAAAGCAGGAAAATTAGGAATGAAACCGACCCAATATGCCCGGGAAATGACACTCAAAGGTGGTATTAAATCCCGCTTTACAATCGAAGAACTTGACTTGATACGTAAGTTATCCGGTATGTCAAATAACCTGAACCAGATTGCTAAACAGGTTAATAAATCTGGCTTCTTTAGTTCTGCTACGGATGTAATAATGATTGCCGATGAAATAAAAAAACTGTTCCATGATAGCTAAAAATATCAAAGGGAAATCATTCAAGGGTTGCGTTTCTTATGTGATGCATGAGGGCGCAACCTTACTCGAAGCCGAAGGAGTTTTGACGGATACGACTAAAGATATTATTCGGAGTTTTGCCATGCAACGTTCGGGCAGGAAAGAAATCAAGCAGCCTGTGGGGCATATTCCCTTGTCATTTTCGCCCGAAGATAAGGAACGGTTGACCGATGAATTTATGGTGCAACTCGCTAAAGAATATATGCAGGAGATGGGAATCAAAAACACCCAATACATCATTGTCCGGCATAATAATACGGATAATCCACACTTGCATATCGTTTATAACCGTATCGACAACGACCTGAAATTAATCTCTGTCAACCATGATTATAAGCGGAATATCAAGGTTTGCAAGAAGCTAAAAGATAGACACGGATTGACTTATGGCGAAGGAAAAGAAAAAGTCAAACGGGAGAAACTCAACGATCCGGATAAGGTAAAGTACAAGATTTATGATGCAATCAAAGCTGTTTTGCCTCAATGTAAAAATCCAAATGACTTAAAGTCGCTACTCAGCCAATCAAATATTGAGACCGAATTTAAACTCAAACGGACAACTGGGGAGATTGAAGGAATATCATTCCGGCAAGGCGATATCAGCTTTAAAGGCTCGCAGGTTGACAGGAAATTTAGTTATGCCAATCTGAAAAAAGAGTTCGATAAAAACAAAATTGCACAAGAAATGCAAGCAAAGAAGGTAGAACAAGAAGCCACAAATAAACCAAAAACGGGTAAATTAGTAGGTGTCGGGGGTATCAAGTTTACTCCTGAACAGAAGCAAACGTTGGAGGATGGCGGGTATATTTATCTGGAAAACATGCAATTAAAAGATGGCTCGAATGTTTCCGCCTACCTGTTTTTTGACGACCAAATGAATCAGCCTTTTTATACCCGGAACAATCCTGAATCGTTTGTCAAATACGGTAAATACGAGATGCGTTTGATGGATAAAATACGGATTGATGCTGGATTTGTGACCCATGCTACAGTCAAATGGTACGGAATCGGGAATTATGCTCATCCGCATCTTTGGAAAGAAAATACGTCCGATGCAGAATATAAGGAATCGTGGGGTGACCCAAGATTGCCGAAAGAAGAAAAGGTAGAGAAAAAGCCGGATTTATATAAAAATATAAAGATTAATCGGGGGAGGAAAAGGTAGATTAAGTGAGCTAAAATAATAACTCAGACTACCAATCTTATTAACGTGTAATTATCATCAATGGAATTTTCTACTAATTTCATTTTCTCATCCAGCTCATTATCCGATAATAACACCAGAGATTTAGGATTGATTGAATTATATAAACCATCGGAGCAAATGAAAATAATATCATTTTGCTTCAGTTCTAGTGCCACAACTTCAACCGCCTCTGCCACAACAGTCCCGGATAATGATTTGGTTACAACATTTCCATATCTTTCGATATCTCTACTTGAAACAGATCCATTCTTTTTCATCTCATTGATCAAAGAATGATTTTCTGAGATAAAAATTAACTCCTGATTTCTGAAATGATAAATCTGAACATCTCCTAGCCAGAAAGCGTATGTAATCCCTTGATTGATATAGATTCCGGCAATAGTAGCTCCTAACTTCGAATGTAGCTCTTTTTGTTTGGTTTTTATTTCGTCATTAGCTATGGCTAAGGATTCCCTGATATTTTTTTCAATATCAGGAGATTGATATCTTTCTAATAGATAATTTACGATCGAGTTTACAGCCGTATGAGCCGCTATTTCGCCAAAAGAATAACCTCCCATTCCATCTGCTATTATATGCAGAGAAGAATGTTTTTCAAATTCAATGTTTACATAGATATCCTCATTTGTTTCTCGTTTCCCTTTTCCTGAAAAAGAATATATTTTCATAGTTAAATGGCTTTAATGGTTTCTCCTCCATGTTTTGTGACACGAGGGCGTGTGAAAATTTTTACTGGTCGATTCATCACTCCTTTATCTGTTGATTTTGTTGCCCATAAATATCCTTCGCCGGGAACCAATGAAGATAAATCGGAAGGGGTTAATGATGCTAATTGAGTAATAGACTTTTGAACGTGTTTTACCCATTGCGGACTATTGAACTTGTGTAAAAGAACGATGCTACTTAGTTCAATGATCTCATTCGGGAGGCTTAATGGATCTTGGCTGGCAATCATGATTGAGACACCTTTGTGCCGCATTTCTCTGATTGCTGTCACTATACTGCCTGTAAGATCTTTGTTATCCATGTATTTGTGAGCTTCATCAAATACGATAAACTTGTTAAATTCTTTAACGCCGACACTTGATATAATATTGAGCATGACAACGAAGAGTCCAAGAGCCTCATCTTTCTCTATATATTCATTTCTTAAATCGACAATAATCAATCTTCCGGGTTGTATCAGGCTACCTAATTCAAAACTATCATCAATATACTCTTCGGCAAACTGAATTCGTTGTTCTGCTAACAACTTTTGAGAATTAGATAATAATGGAGAATTGGCAACATTAGCCCTAAAATCTTTCAGATTAATATTTTCACGCATTCCCTTCATAATAAACTTCAATTGTTTAATATAAACGGAATCATTCCCTATGGCTCCAAATAAGAACATCCAATCTTTTACATTTAATTCGTTTGAGTTAAATGATATAGGACGTACCTCAATGGAGGGATATTGTTGCTGTCTTTCTACTACCTTATCTTTGGGTGTCAATAAAATAATATCACTCAAACTATTAGCATTTGCGCCAAATTCCTCTTTCAACTTTTGTAATTCTTTATCATTGTCATTTGGATTTACCATAGAAGTAAATTCCGGTTCATAATCCTTACTCTCACTATAATGAAAAATAACGCTTGCAAGTGGAGCCGGAAGTTTATTGATTTTAGAAAATTGTTTCAGCACCATCTCGGTAATTGTTCCTATTGTATAACTTTTACCACCTCCCTGAACTCCAAATAAACTAATTGTATTCGTTTCGCTTAAATCCAATGCCACAGTTCTTTTATTGGAGGAAACTTTTCCTAAAATTCCATATTGTTCGCTTTGAGATGTTTTACCGACTAATATATCATAATCAGGAACATCATTTTCTTCTTTTATAGAAATCGTTGCTGCATCATTAGATGATATTTTATTGTCAGTAGATAATATCGTATCTTCATTAATGTCTTTCTTTCTCTCTGTCTTTTCAGATGCAATTATTGACGGCTCGTGAACAACTACTATTGAGGTATCCTGCTCTGGTTCTTCATACGGTTTAACTTCCAGAGTTTGAATAAATGCAGAAACCTCCGGAGCTCCAAAAAAAGAAAATAAATTATCTTCTTCAGTGATATGCTCTAAACGATGAGTATTGAGATCTGATTTGGGGTCTAAAATATCATCAATTAGGCCTTTCCCAAAAGTAAAATAGATCGAATCCTCAGAAAATATTTCTTTTTTATGTATCTGAGATGCTGAAAAATCAAAAATAATACCACAACGTTTAAATGAAATAGCATATCCTCTATCCAGATTTTCCAATACGTCTAAATACGCAGTTCGCACTTCTTGTGAAAGTTGATTATAGCGTGCTGACCGATTAATATAAAACTCGAGCAATTGCTTGAATTCTAAAGTTTTCAATTCTCTATCAAGTCTGTCGTCTGACAAATAATAATCGGGATCAAAATGAAACCGAAGGGCATTAATTGTATTGTCAATTTGGCTCTCCATTTTCTCAATTAGAGACTCCTTTTCTGAATCAGATAATGATTTTCTACACTTAATTTCAATAACAGTGAATGTTATTTCGCTCGTTTCAGGGTTGATTTTTACCAATAGGGTATCAGCTCTACTTTTATTTTCTTCGGGTAAATTATCAAATAATTCTTTATGTAAGTCGACAGGAATAAGGAACGAATTTTCGAGTATGCGTTTCTTTTCCAATACTCTCTTTGTAAAGGCTGTTCCTAATACCTCAAATGCTTTGTTCTCAGTGGAGTTAAACTGCAATATTAATGAGCTACTGATGGTTCGAACATCTTCCAAAAGGATTGTTAACTTTTCCTCATCCGTTCTGACATCAACTCCAAATTGGGCAAAATGAGGGCCTAACAGACCAACAATTTCCGATGTAGGACGGGTGGTCAGATAAGATGAAATACCGGATATTTCTTGCCCCGGAACATAATCTAACAAAAATGGAACTTCTCCATTTTTACCAGGGAGATCGTAAACTTCCGGCCCCATATTTTTATCGAATGTTACAACCCAATCAGAAACATCATGAATAAAGGATAATAAAACCTTATCGGGTTCATTTAAGCTTAAAGATGAAGTCGGAACTGATTCACTATTGCCTGCAGCCAATGCATTTGCAATAAAAAGTTGGATGTTGCTAAATAGCTTTATTCCGTTATTAGATGATTTGTCTAATGAATGCTGAAGAGGCCTTGCGACAAAATATTTATTCCATACAATGGCATCTGACTTTTGAGTAATATCAATTATTTGTTTGTTTATTAACCCGTTCAAATAGAACGACCTTTTCTTTCGGTTAGGTCGAATGAGAGTCGTTTTCACAGGAAAAGGACTTACCAAAAAACTAATATGCGCATTATAGTCTTGAGGTGTTTGGGTAAAACTATTGATGCTGTTTATAGAAAACCTTAATTTAGGGAATAAACGATTTCCAGAGGCTTGAGAAAACGCTTCAGCATCTTCGGATATAGAATATTCTGGATTTATCAAATTCTGAAACGCTTCTCCGGGAGTGATAATTTTATCATCGGCAAAGAGCCGAATCTCATATTTCAGTTTTTTATATTCAGGGTGGCGTTCCAGTTGAACCAGCGTATTTGCAAATACCTGAGCATCTCCTGCATTAAAAAGATTTATTATTAATTTATTGGTATAAGGGTGCTGTATCAGGTAATTCTGAATATGCCTCCTAACTAAAGTTTCATTAACATCAGTATCCATCCGATACTCGTTCGAGATGTTGTGCAAAAGAGATAAGTATGTTTTTATTTGGCGTGAGATGGATGAGAAAGCATCATCAGTTTTTACTGTTGATTTGGCATAAATCCCCCAACCGAAAGTCAATTCTCCTAAATATTGAAAATAGTCGGATCCTGTTCCATTCACAATTACAGGCAGGGCGATGTCAGGTATTAATTCTCCCAGAAATAAATTCTCTAATTTTCTGTACCAAGCCTTTTTATATTGTTCGTTATTTTTCGTTTTTTCTTCCCAATCTTGAAATAGATCAAATAAGTCTATAAACCAATATAGTCGTAACGGATGAAGAGGAGATATTAACTTTACAGATATTGGCTGTCCATCAGGCATTTCTGTCTTGACGATCATCAAATCTAGATTTTGAAGCTCAATTAGCTGATTTGGCAAGTTCTCAATTGGGTTAGCTGAATTTTCTAGGGATTGCTTTATTTTGCCTTTTAGTTCTTCACTCCAATTGGTCAATTCGTTCAAATAACTTTTTATAAGTTCAATATGACGAAATAAACCAAAGGTCTCAAAGACTCCCGATTCATTGGGTGCTGAGTTTCTTATTTCAGTAAAAAGCTTTTTTCTTAATTCTAATAATGTCGGTGGAATTTCGAGAATGGAGGTTGTCGAAATGAAGCGAAGAGACTGAAACCCTTTTTCAATAGGATTTTTACTCAGTATTGCCTCTACATGTCCTAATTCGTGGGAATGGCTTAACAAGCATGACTCCAATTTCAAAAGTTTACTGGCAATGCTAATTTGATAGTTATGAGAGCTTGAGTACTTTGCATGAAAAATACTTACCGGAGCAGATTGAGAATCTTTTAGCCAAACTTCAGAATCATCAATTGCTAAAGGCATTGACAGATCATCATTTTGGCGAAGTTGGGTAATTCGATAGCGAAAATATGCCTGAAGAAGGTTATTTAACTTATCTTTCCGCTGGATCCCAGTATCAATACCTTGATCGCCTTCGTCCTCTGTGGTTCCAATTTTTAAGTAAAAGTCATCAGAGTCGCTTGTATACTTAATTTTGTATTCCAATTCAAACTCATCCCTTGTCAGATTAGGATTCTGAGCATGTCGGATTTTCCAATGCTCTTCTTGGTCAATTGGAATAAAACTATCTTGTGTATTGAGTATTCCCCCATTTTCATCCTCTGCAATAATGCGAAAAAAATAAGATCCTTCTTCAAACATATTTTCAGAAAGCATCACCGTAATATCTCGATATGCTTGCTTGTTTTCCGAGACTTTGATTTTTTTTACATCAGTTACAGGATACCAACCATCAATAGCCATCAATACTATTCGAAAGTATTTCAAGTCACTTAAATCAATTGGGATAGGTTTTGTTGAGATTCTTATTTTTACTTTAGAGACTTTTCCTTTGGGGATAATCAGTGTTAGGTCACCCTCGTCAGTTTTGAGATCACTTGAGGAGATTTTATCTACAAAGACGCGTAAATCTGAACGTTTATCAATATCAGGAATCTCCCACCGGGTAAAATTTAGTTGAGGATACTCAACTGCAATCGTCCTGCAAATATCAGATTTAGACACAATTGGATTTAACCGAAGAAATCCTGCAATTTCTTTTTGTAGAGTATTGGTTTCAATAGGAAGGCTCGCTATTCGATCAGGAATAGATCGGGAGAAATCTCCTAAAATGTCAATACACTTAAGATTATACGAAAGTCGCTGTCTAACTTGATCGGAGTTCGTAGTTAATCCGGCATCAGGAATTAATGTCAGCCAAGATAATGAGTTCCCGATTTCAGCCAAATCCCATTCTGAAAGTTGTACCGATAATAAATATTGAATATACTGAATGGTTCTTCTTCCTTGTAATTTAAGATAGCTGAATAGTTCATAAATATAGGCTCTGGCGTGAACAGGAATTTCGTTTTTTAATTCCGATAATAATTTCTCATCCAAATGTTGTATGGACAAATTCTTAAAAGTAGCATTTCCGTACGAATCTTCAGTCGTTGATTTACTGTTAGCGGGAATTAAAACGAGCAAAGGAAATGTAAGTGCATTTCTAAACTCGATCAGTTTCGTTGCACTTATGTAAAGTTCCCCGGTTTGTTCCTCCGATAGAATATAAGCCTGAATATCAGGGTATATATCTCTTATGGACTGACACAATGGAATTAATTCTTGCAATGCTAATCCCGCTATTTTCATGCAATGTCCAGGTCTTGCTAATTTGAATTCATTTTCATATTCGTGAAGAATAAGAGCAAGAAACCTATTGTAGTATGTTGTTGATAAGTCCATATTCATACATCAAGATTATATCGTGGTCTGATTTTTTGTAAAATATACGCGTCACTTAAGTCTGTATAGAAGCCGATTTGTCTCAGTTTATTTTTAAATGCCTCTACATTTTCACGAAAAGCTGTTAAGGTTTGCACATCAGCATCCTTAAATCGGGGTTCCAACATTCCATTGATGATGATTCCATAGCGTCTGCGTAAAGCTGTTATTAATTCATCAATTGATAGAGAATGAGATTTAAATCCTCCTGAGTCTTGAGGTTCCAATACCAATAACTGGACTAATGTTTCCAATAGTCGGGAACCTAAGACTGCCCTGCGGGTATGTCTTCGACTTCTTCCATCTGCTAAAAAACCATAATCGGTATTTTTTTGAGAGATGTTGTCGATAAATTGATGATAATAGCGATATTGGTATGCTCCCTTGGCTTTCACTAATGTTTGTACGTATTTATCGAAGCTTGAAGTTTCGTATTGGATATGATTTAGAACAGACTTTCTGTCGTCTTCATCATCCATGTTGTGAAGGATTGTATCCAATTTGGATTCATAATACATATCAAAATTCTCCGGTCTGTTTTTCAACACAGCAAGAATATCATCTATCGTATCCATGTTGGGTTGAGACGAGAATTCCGAACGCCAGTATACAGCATTAATCTCGAATGTCGATTTTACATACTCATAAAGAGCATTTAAAGTCATTTCCATGTCTTCACATGCATATAGGGAGACTTTACTATCTAAGTTGTCAGTAACATCAACAATAATAGACCAATCATCTTGTATGTTACGAGTGCCGGCTTCAATCATCTTGGGAAGAAGATGAATTAATTTTTGGGTATAAAGTGACAAATGAAAACCTATAAGTGTACGCAAATATTCGATAAATACACTGCGGGGAATATCATCCTTGTAGACTAATAGACGAAGAATATCATCGCATAACAAATCTGCTTGTGCCTCCAATACCGGCCTTACATTTTTAAGTAAGGAAGAGGTTTTAAGATCAACTTCAATGTATTTTATTAAATGAAGAATACCTACGCTGTCAACATCTAATTCTATATTTTTAGCAATGTTTATGGTTGCATTATCCCAACCTTTATTCAAATAATCTTTTAGACTGTTGAGAATGCCAGGCTGTTTACGGAGCATCAGAAATATTTGGTCTGCCGTATTATAATCACGAGCCTGAGCAATATTTCTAATCCTATAATTTTCTAAGTGTACAGGACGTAAAGAGGCAATTTTCTCATTCTGAATATTACCTCTATTAACCAAGGTCAATAAATTACTTCTCAGCCAACAATCCGCAGCTTCGAAGTTTTCTTTGAATCCCGAGATCACTCCTCTGTTTTCTAAACTTTCAAGGTATTTGTGCATGGTCTCAAAGGTATGCTCTTTGGTTACCTTTACTTTAACCCGTTTGCCGTCATTACGCATTAGCATGAACAGATTAGTAAGGGTATGATCCAAATTTACAGCCTTAGCATCGGCTGCAAAAACCAATTCGTTGCGAAAGTTTTTTTCCTGTTTATCTAATTTTATTGCCATACTTCTGCTGTTTTTAAGGAAGACAAAGTCAATTGGTTTGTTTGTTGATCCAAACTAATTACAAAGAAAGATTTATTGTCTTTGGTTACGATCACTTCTTTATAGCTGCGGTTTTCGAGCAAATTTTTGAATATTTGCAGTTCGACAAAGCGCCCTCTTAGATCATTGACTGAGGGGCTAAATCCTTGTTGTATAAAATGTAACATTTCATATAAATCCAATGAGATGGTCAAGGAAATATATTTGTCTGTTTTGTGTCTGAATATCAAACTGTCGCTTTCATATTCGATGTATTTAATCAAATGTGATGTTTTGTTCACAAATAATTCAAATTCATCTATGGGGAAACGGCGGTAGGTTTTACTTATCGGATCAATTACCCGGGAAGATGCTAAAAGGAGAAACTTATTTGCAAAATCAGTATTCGTACAGCCTTCACTGATAGACATAGCTTTTGCAAAAGCTTGTTTGGCATTTTCAATTTCTTCCAACTTATTTTCTCCGGCAGTCAATATTTTATGAAAATCTTTCAACGAATAATAGGGTAGTCTTTTTGTGAAATTAAATTTCCCTTCAAAATATTGATGCCGCACATAGGTTTCGTGGCGACTTTTCAAGATAGATCTTATCTCATCTGTTTGTTCGTGAGATGGGATCCACATTTTGTTGGTGTTGAAAGCCTCTAATAGACCATCTGTTCGTTGAGCAAAATCCAGATAGTTCTTGGCGCTATGAATGCCAAAATACAAATCCCGATCGATAGATGGCATAGATACCTGAGCAATATCTGTTTCTCGCATTAATTTGATCAAGCGGTCATTAGATTCAGGCCCTAAAGGAGATGTAATATTGAAATAATAATACTGCCAGTATTTTTCAGGTTGTTTGTTATATCGTTGATATAATTCCGGAATATCATCACAGGAGCAATCCCGACTAATCATATAAGCAATGAAAGACCGCAAATCCCGCATTGTAACATGCAATTCTCGCTTGTAGCTAACTGTGCGTAACAGCCATTCCATCCGATTGACTATTTCATCTCCGGCTGCGGTGTCAGTCAAGCTATCTACATTGTATTTGATAAAACAAGTGGAAGCATGTTCGCAATTGGCACATTTGTGCCAAAGCATTGGTTGTGTCAATGCTTTTACTTGTTGACGAAATAGACTGTCATGTCCGTTTTTTGCAGTTACTGATCTTAGATTTAAATTGATAACCATTAACCCTGCCGGTAATTCGGTATGCCCTTCCCTGTAGAAATATTCATCAATGATGTTATACAGGTTTTTGAATCGTTCTGAACTTTGCAGAAAATCGACTAAACGCCCTTCGTTGATGGCTATGATTCGTCCTTCTCCAACTGAACTGAAGTCTTTGGCATATTCAAATGGACGAAAAAAATCAGCTAATACTTCATTGTTACTTCGATCATCTTCATCTTGTGAACCATCATAGTTACTTTGGAAAGAAATTCCGTTAAATTGAAATTTTGCTCCGTTGCAGTTGTCTAAGCGTTGAAGATTTTTTGATTGACTTTCAATTTTCTTGATAAAAGCGGTTTTTCCGTCACCTGCATTTCCGGTAATGATTACCAGACGAAACATCCCATTATTTATTGCTTCTACCAATTCTGTATCTAATTTGGTTTTAGTATAAGTCAGATTATCAAAAGTTATTGGCGAATGTCCTGCTCGTGTTCCGGAATTACCATAGCGGCTTTGACTATATAGAGAATTCAGATAATCAACAAAATCACTGTTTATAAAGTTAACTTCATCAGTAATTGGCTTTTCCCTGTCTTTTAACAAATTTTCTTCACCTATAGCGCCCAAGGCCTCCTGCATCACTGCAGCTGTTGCAAATCGGTCTTCTTTTTTACATGCAATGGCTTTAATTAAAAATGCAGCAAAGCTCTCCGAAATTTCAGCATTGAAATCTTGTGGTCGATAGGGAGAAATTCCCACTCTGGGCTGCATGTTGCTCCATGGGTAATTTTGGCAGACCAATTCGTAAAGGGTGATTCCTAATGCAAAAGTATCGGCACTCGTATCCCAGTCGACTTTGGTACTGCTTTTTATTAAGTCAGGTGCCAAATAAGGATTTGTCCCTACAAAATCAGTATTGGCCTCCAATACAGTTGCTACATTAAAATCTATCAATACAAACCGATTTTTATTTTGATCCCATACGATGTTTTGGGGTTTGATATCCCGATGGATGATCGGATGAGGCTTTTGTTGTTGCATATACACTAAGGCATGCAAAATCTCTTTAGCTACCTGATAGACTTTTTGTAGTGGTAGTTTTACATCTTCTTTGGTATACCTTTTCAGATTTTCTCCGTCCAAATACTCCATGAGGGTATAGAACTGACCATTATCCAATATTCCGTTGAATTTAAATTTTACTATATGGTCGTTGTCCAAATCTTTCAATGCACTATATTCGTCAATAACGGTTTGAGCATTAATGCTTTCATTGAATATCTTCATAGCATATTCTTCGCCCTGTAAAGAGTGCTTCACTTTGAATACTTTAGAATAACCTCCTTTACCTAATTCATTGTAAAGGGTATATTCTTTCAGCCTCTTCCCGGGTTTCAGGTCTTCTGAATCTACAATTGCAGCGCGATTTGCAGGTACCGGTGGTTGTGATTGTGAAATGGCTTCCTTCAAGAATTTCTCTACTGTTTCCACATTGTCCCATCGGGCTTCGTCACTGGTCAGAATGGTATTGCGACATAATTCATCTAACCAAGCGGGAAGTGAAGGATTAATTGCAGTGGGTAATAATCTATCGGGGAGTTTTCCTCCCAAATTATTTAATTCGTAAGGCGAGTTAAAAGGCAGCTTCCCTGTAAATAGTTCGTATATAAGAACTCCCAATGAGTATATATCACTGGCTCGGGAAGCATCTTTTGCTAACAGTTCAAAGGCATGATAAGGAGTAGCATTATTGCTGTCGATGGTTATGGCAACTGTATATCCCATTTCTCCGTGATCGGCAAAATAGGCTTTTCCAAAATTGGCTAAAGCTGCATACCCATTTGTTAAGTAGATGTTTTCGGGATTTAGATCGCGATGATAAACATTTGCTTCGTGGGCTACTTTGAGTGCTTCAATTAAGTTGTAGACAATGTTGAGTTTCTCTTCTTGTGTAAAGGTCTTGCGACGCAATTCTGCTCGTAACGAATTCTCATCCAGATAATCTGTTATTTCGTAAAAACGATTATCGTCACTCACTCTGAATTGAGCGTTTAGAATAAAAGGACAGGGTTTGATTTGATTGAGTGCGTATTGTTGATTCCTAATCTGGTTGGATCTTTGTTCCTCCTGAGCGGGGCTTAATCCTGCCATATCCAATATGTATTCTTTTATTCGTTTCTTGTTGGCGGTAAGCATTCCTTTGGGTTTGCACAAATATTCGGAATAGCATTTGTCAACAACTAAAGTCTCAATGATTTCATACCCTTCAATTTCTTTCCGTTCCCGATTAATAACTTCGCTCAATGTGCCGCATACAAAATCTTTTATGTCGGCAGATATATCAGCAATGTCATTGGGCTGTTTTCGCACAGCAGCAGGGGAAGTGATAAATTGAATGAGTTTGTCGTTCAACAAATAAGTTGCTTTTTCACAATCGCCATACAATCCGCTTTTATTTTGGCGAGGATTTGAAAGCGTTAACAATGAAGCTACCCAAGCGTTTGCCCATACGGGATTGTGTTGCCTGAGTTTACTTACTAATACCGCTGTTTTGAAACGGACTGTTTTCAGCGGATTGGATTTTTCGCTATCGTTGAGGTACCAAGTAGAATCGTCTCCGGTCAACTGTCCTCCCCAATCTTTGTTTTCAATGTGGTAAATAGCATGAGGAGCAATAACCAGACAATCATACTCCAAATATTGTACTTGTCCACGGGGAGTTGCATTGGCAAATTCCACATTAGGAACAACGAAGTAGCCATCCGGAAGATTTACTTCCAAATATTTCAATAAGCGGTCTTCACCTGCATTGACTGCTCCGGAACTGTGTTTGGGATGTATTACTGTTGCCATTGGTCTATTTCTTTTTCAACGAGTTGGATAGCTTTATTTTCTTTTATCGTAGCTGAATCCAAATTTTCTTGATATTGATATATTTTATCAGAAATATTCTTCTGAGTTAACGTGTCTAAGATTGGAACTTCTATATTCCCAATTAGGTCTTCATTTAGAGTTATTATAACGGATCCAAAAGCTGATGATTTCATATAGCTTTGGCCCTGTTGTGTAGATAAATAACAAAAAATATATGCAGGATCAATTTTTAAGGAATCAATCTCTAATCTCATAGCATGCTCAGAAATTGCCGTTTGTGATAAATCATTCCCGACAAAAACAACATTACCTACAGTTCCTGAACGAGATATCAATATTGAGTTTCTTTTAACTAATAGATTTTCTATTCCACCGGTCTTTATACTAATTTGTTTTGCATATCTTTTGGGATTAAATAGGATCATATCAGAAGAAGATAAAAATGGAATCCCATTTTCCACATAATTTCTTTTACTCCTGTTTCCAACAGTTATATTTGCTGCAAGAGATTTGATAGTTCTATAATCGATAGTTTTTTTCTCTTTCTTAATCTTATTCATTCCTATCTGATATTGAGAATCTAACCTTAATAAGAAAGATTTGATTTCCTTAATTTGAAGCACCTCTGTTTGATGGGATGAAACCACTTGATGAATTCCAATTTTTTCTTCAAATAAAGTTATTGCTTCCTCTAACAACCGATTTGCCTCAACCCGTAAATCCGCTGCTTGAACAATTAGTGAATGTATTTCTTCTTGCTTATCGGTTGTGAAAATTGGAACAGGTAGATTAGCAATATGTTCAGGTTCTATATGTTGGATCACTGCTCCATAAGTCCCATGTTTAATTAATGCTTGTCCATACTTTGAAGAAAGAAATGCATAAAGAAAACCTGATGGTATTGATTTTGGAACCACCCTTATTATATCGTCAGATGCAGCTTTATGAATGAAATCTTTATTTACATATGCTGTATTGCCAATTGTCCCTGAACGAGTGATAAGAGTCCATCCTTCTTCTAAAAAATATTCATCCAAATTTGCGGTTCGTTTACGAGAAATCATTTTTAGAGGAGAAAAATCAGCTTTTACAATATCAGCTCCTTTAATAAACGGTATGCCATTTTCTTTTCTATTTACATATATTCGTCGAGACCTCCCTCCATAAAAAATTCTTTGGGTAACCTCGTGAAGGGGAGATGTTTTTATATTGGCTTTTTTAAAGGTAATACTCGTTAATCGACCATCACTCAAATGAAACGATGCATCCAACCTCAAATCGCTTTCGGCAAGCCAACTCTTATTTGCAATTATGGTTTTCATTTCTTTTGTTCCTTTACGAATTTCAAATAGGCATCCTTAATCAAAGGTAAATCATCGTTCAACCTTTTTTCGAGGGTTTGGCGGGTTCTCACTTTCGATTTCCCTTCATTGTCTCGAATGAGCGTTTTCTTTTCACCGTCAAATAATAATTCGGCTCCATCTTCGTCGCGAAGATAAATAGGAACACCACGACGATCTTTCCCTACAGCTTCGGCTATAGCCATGAAAACTTCATAATCTTCGCTTGTCTGAGCAGCATCTCTTTCTCTTGATGTCTTTTTTTGCAAGAATAGTAATGATGCTTGTACGCCTACTTGTGGCAAAAATGCTTCTACCGGCAAATCTATTGAAGCCAATAACTTAAAGCGTTCCAGAATCCAAGCACGCACATACTCAGTATTGGGGTTTCCCAATATTCCGTCTGGCAAAACGATTGCCATTCGGCCTCCCGGCTTCAGGAAATTGTAACACTGTTCAATAAAAAGCACTTCAGGAGCCTCACTGCTACTTTCATTCCCTTTCTGAAAATTACCATAAGTATCTTTGCTCCAGTTATGTCCTAATGCGTATCGTTTGGAAATCTCTTTATCCACCGTAACTTTAGCTCCAAAGGGAGGATTGGTAAATATCAAATCGAATTTTTCACGGGCATCATCTGTTTCAAATGGGTCATTTCTATCGTAACTTGTTTGGATACTGCGTTGTATCGTTTCTTTTATTTTCTCCAATTCTTCTGTTTTGGGGCCATTAGGATAATCAAGAGAATTGATATTAAAGATATTGGCGTGACCGTCTCCTGCCATTACCATATTCATTCGGGCAGCTTTCTTCAAATCACGGTCAAAATCAAATCCGAAAATCATTCGTTCCGCATAATCTTTTACCAAATCGTTAATTTCCTTTGAATTGTAAGTTTCTTCCAGATACAAACCCTTCAAATTGGGATTTTCTCTTGCTGCAATCTTTTTTCTTACATGGTCGAGTACCATTACCAAGAATCCTCCAGAACCGCAAGCCGGATCCAGTACCCGCATATTCTCCTCCGGATCAAGCATTTCAACCATACATTTGATGATATTTCTTGGTGTAAAGAATTGTCCTTGGGCTTGTTTCAATGTATTGGAAACAATGGTTTCATAAGCGGTTCCCTTTACATCTACAGTTGCATCCAAAAAAGAATACTTCGCTAATTCGCTTGCCACATAAGCCAACCCTTTATCACTAAGTCCAATTCGTTCATTCCCCTCAAATACTTCTTTAAAGAGATCATCTCCCATGAGTTCATCAAAAATTCCTTTTATCCGTTTGGCAATAGCTTCAAGTCCTTCTTTCGAGTTTTGCTCTTTTACTCCTACCCAAAATTTTCGACGATAGCTCATACCATCTTTCGAAGGCATAAATTTCCTTTTCTCATCATATATTTTACAGAAAATCAGGTTGAGCAATTCCCAAAAAGCGTCTTTTATTTGCCCTTCGTTTCCGTAAATATAATCGTGGCAACGCTTAAATGTCCTTACCAAAGAATCGTTGGCTGGTTTGCGAGGTGCTATTTTATCCGACCATTTTTCCAGATCCTCCATGGTTTGTCCTTCACCGGGGAAATCGGCAATATCCAAATAGGTCGTATTATAAAAATCATCTACATGTTTTTGCAGAAAGTGGAAAACTTCTCCATTCGTCCATACGCCAAACTCACATTTTTCCACAGCGGATAATGTGGCTTCTAATGCAGCGACTACTCCTTTTTTGTCGTCTGTGACTTTTACTTTATCATCTTGTACAATACAAATACGAATCAGGTGATCAAGATTATGTACCTTCCCGGCTTCAAACATAGCCAAATCCACTTTTATCCGTTTGTTTTTACCTTCATCGTTGATGTATGAAATGGTAAAATCTCGTTCCATATCTGAGAGGTCGAAGCCATATTCCTCATTCAGCATCGAAATGAGAGATTGCAAAGTTAGTTCTTTAACCTTTGCCGGTTTGACTTCATTCGTGAGGACGCAGATTAATTGATTGTCTTCTAACACGACCTCTTCAATGGTATTGTTTGTACTTTGTTCCATATTATGATTTATTTCAATTCGTTGAGTAGAGTTTGTAATGCGTCGAAAACTTCGTCGTATTTCAAGCTTGTATGTGTTTCTAACATTTGGTTGATAAGAATGCTTTCTTCCTCAGCATCAATTTCTGTTTGCAGGATATCTATAAAATAATTGAGTGCATCAGCATTTTCAGATAAGATTCTTTTTGTATCTCGTCCCAATAAAGTTGCACCTGAAGTGAAAATTGTGAAATTTTCGGCACCATATATGTCATAATGATCAGAAACAGCTCTCTCTTCGTTTATTTCGAGATAATTGGCAATAATATAAGCGATATCGTCTGCATGCTTATTTAGTTCAAAACCACGATCCTTATATGCTGCTAATTTTAAGATAAAAATACCGGGTAAGGATGCTACATTTACCTCTAGCTCATCATCAATAATTACAGAAATCACATCCTTTACAATTTCAGTAAATCCTATTACGGACATTGCAAATTCTTCTTCAGGTGGCCAGTATATGCTATGATCTTCTTTGGCTACTTCTCCAAAAGGAACAATATCAAGTTGATATACTTTATTGTACCAAAAAAGTTGCTTCTGTTTATTTGATTTATGAAATCCATCCATGGCATCTAAGTCAGAAGATATCTTATCGAATTGACTCCAATCAGGTATCGCAATTGCTATATCTAAATCGCTGGTCGCTCTTTTTATCTCAAGATTATGAATGGCTGACAAGATAATATTTCTAGCAGTAGCCCCAATAATATAAAATTCCGAATGAATAGAATCGAAATATTCACGCAGCTTTGTCAAGAGCTCTTTTATAATTGGGTCATGTAGTTGATCACTTGATATGTTGTAACTCATTTTCTAAAATTATTTTAGCTGTTTCTATGTTTCTTCCATATCCGCTTCCCATTAAATCGGCATAAATTAATAATGGAGGGGCAATGAGTGCTTCATTTTCGTTCTTTTGTTTCTCTTCATTCTTCCAAAATTGCTGTAATATTTCAACTTTCCCATTGTTGTCGGGAACTAACCCAATCGAAGCTCCTATATTTTGCCATTGATCATTTGTGTATAAGGTAAATTGCTCAGGAGTTAGATGCTTAGTTAATATTGCCGCACCAGGTTCTGCACCCCAGCATGCAAGATTATTTAATTTAATAGATTTCCAATCTAACAAGTTATCAGGTTTGATAAACCTCATTTGTTTTTTTACCAAACGAGGGCGAAGTACATCGTGATATGCCATGATCCAGCGTTCCAGTAATTCAGGTTTGCTTTTTAAAATTCGTTTCTTCTTTGTCTTCAATATAAAATGCTGACTTTCCAATTCTGTGATTATGTTACTTACAGAACCCGTAGAAATTTCTGCCAATTCTGCCAATTCTCTGTAAGAAAGTTGAAGATTCTTTGGATCAGACAATAGATGAAATAACAATCGTATCCCAGTCTCTTGGAAGGCTTTTGCTTGATTCGTTTTTTGTTTGCGTTGTACTTTTTGTCCGGAGACATAAATTTGTAAACTATTGCTTTTTATGTAGCAATTGCCAGAAGCATCTAAATAGTTGATATAATATGTCTTCAGTTTTTTTGCTGTTTCAATTGCGATATACTTGGCTACTATTATTTTATTACTTGATCCCTCATCAGATGAAGTCATCAAGTTTATAAGAGCGGCTTCATTTTCTTTTCGAATTTCATTCTTTGCTTCTACATAGAATTGATACCCGTCAATATGCATTATAGCATCATATTCTTTCCTTTGGCTTTCGAGACTCACCGGAAATCCGGTTAGTTGCTCCAAAGCTAAAGCTGCATCGTAGATATAGTCATTGTTTTTATACATGGCTGATTTTGTTCAAAAATAACGTGCGTTCAGTGTCAATGAACATGCAAATATATTGAACAAGTATGGATTTAGCAAGCGATTCTGAATATTTCTATGACAAATTTTGTCTAAGAGAGTGTGTATTCTACGTTAATATGCTTATAATTAATGGATATGTAAAATTACAACACACAGAGATGTTCATTAATTATGGTTGTTCAGTGTCAATGAACGATAGAATTTAATGAACTGATTTTAGGGAATATCTGCTAATTATTTTGCCAGATAAAAAAAACACATACCTTTGTAGAAAGTTATCTGACATGTGTAAAACTGTGCATAGACCAGTTAAAAGAACCGTTACCAAGTCATTACCTCTCTAAAATTTGCTCTCCGTAACTCTTTGATAAAGAGTAAATAAAATCTATTCGACTGCTATTTGAAGGAAATTGCTGATTTGTGCGGAATTACTAAGAATTTAACATTTCACATGGCAAGACATAGCAATTTGTCTTTTCTACTGAAAACGAGTAATTTACAAGTGAATTTTTTCCAATAGGTAACGACTTGGAAACGAGCGGACTTCTGTTTATCACCTTATTTTGCATGATGTACAAAGAACGACTTTCAACAACAAATATAATCAAGATTATTTGTCAAAGGCAAATTATTGAAACTTTTTTGAAATAGACATTATCACTAGTGGGCACTAAAAATTAAAACTTGTTCTTTGAAATGCTTTATACATTGTGGTTTCAGAAGATTTTAGTTGCGTGACGATTTGAATTGGCTTACTTGTCTTTAGCTTTGCCAAAAGTTAAAAAAATGAATCAAGGAAAATATATCTTCGCTCAACTTACAGATTTTCTTCCCCGCAGGCAGTTCGACCGCATTGTTGAAAAATA
>BNXH01000021.1 GCA_025999435.1 Bacteroidia bacterium
AACGGGAAGTACCTTTTCCGGTCTTACTTCAGAGGGAATATTATCGGGTACAATAAAGATAAAAAACTTTATTTTCCTCTTTACATCGAAAATTGCGTATTGGGCTGTGACAAGGACATTGAATTTGTGGACGAAAACACTTTAAGAATCACACGAAGCGAATCGGATGAAGAGACATACCGTATCTCGATGAAAGATATTCTATTTGATTCTACGGTCGGTGATTAGGAGTATTGTCATAGAATTTCGTCATTGGTAGCCTAAAGAGCGAAGCGGAGCCAAAGGCGAAGAAATCTATAATATTACCATTCATTTTTCGGATTGCTTCGTTGCACTCGTAATGACGGAAAAAAATAAATCCTTACTTTTGTATCAGGTGTGAAAAAAATAAACAAACAATGAAAAAAACAGTTTTTATCGCTATGACCGGATTATCCATGTTGTTTGCCGGATGCGGCGGACAAAGAACGAATGTACAGGTACAAGCGGACGCAGCCCCTGCCGATTTCAAATATGAGGTAGACGAGTTTGCCGATCTGCAAATCTTACGCTATTATGTGCCGGGATTCAACAATCTGACTTTACAACAAAAAGAATTGGTTTACTACCTGTCGATGGCTGCCATCGAAGGACGCGACATTCTCTTCGATCAGAATAACAGATACAATCTGGCTATCCGCCGTACCTTGGAGGCCATCTATGAAAATTATAAAGGAGATAAAACCACTCCCGATTATAAAGAGTTTGAAGTTTACCTCAAGCGTGTATGGTTCTCCAACGGAATACATCACCACTACGGCGAAGAAAAGTTCTTGCCTGCATTCTCCAAAGAGTTTTTCGCAGAACAGGTAAAAGCTCTTCCGGCAGGCAAAGTGCCTGTAAAGGACGGGCAAACAGTGGAGCAGTTCATCGCTATGATTACGCCTGTGATGTTCAACCCTGCGGTAATGGCTAAGAAGGTGAATCAGTCGGGCGGTGATCTGATTGCGGCTTCTGCCAACAACTATTACGGCGAAGGTGTTACGCAGAAAGAGGTACAGGACTTCTATGGCGCAATGAAAGATACGACCGACCTTACCCCGGTATCTTACGGATTGAACAGCCGCTTGGTGAAAGAGAACGGCAAGCTGGTCGAAAAAGTCTGGAAAGTGGGCGGACTATATTCCCCTGCCATCGAACGGATTGTTTCATGGCTCGAAAAAGCTCAGGCTGTGGCCGAAAACGACAAGCAGAAAGACGTTATCACCAAACTGATCGCTTATTATAAAGGCGGCGATTTGAAGATGTTTGATCAATATGCCATTGCATGGGTTGAAGATTTAAATTCGCAGGTGGACTTTGTAAACGGCTTTACCGAAGTGTATGGTGATCCGCTGGGTATTAAAGCTAGTTGGGAGTCGGTTGTAAACTTCAAGAACGTAGAAGCAACCAAGCGTACCGAAACTATCAGCGCCAATGCACAGTGGTTCGAAGATCATTCGCCTGTGGACAAACGTTTCAAGAAAGAAACCGTAAAAGGTGTTACTGCCAAAGTGATTACTGTGGCTCAACTGGGTGGTGACTGTTATCCTGCAACGCCTATCGGCATCAATCTGCCGAATGCCGACTGGATTCGCAAAGATCACGGCTCTAAATCGGTTACTATCGAAAATATAATGGAGGCTTACGATGCAGCCGGCGCCCATACCGGATTCGGTAAAGAATTTATGTGGTCTGATGTGGAAATTAAATCGACAGAAGAGTACGGCTTCATTACCGATGTATTGCATACCGATTTGCACGAATGTCTCGGTCATGGTTCGGGTAAATTGTTACCGGAGGTAGATCCGAATGCTTTGGGCGAATTTAGTTCTACTATCGAGGAAGCCCGCGCCGACCTGTTCGGGCTTTATTTCCTTGCCGATGCCAAGCTGGTGGAGTTGGGCATTATCCCGAATGCCGATGCCTACAAAGCAGAGTATTATAAGTTTATGATGAACGGGTTGATGACACAGCTTGTGCGCATCGAACCGGGTAAGGACATTGAAGAATCGCATATGCGCAACCGCCAGTTGATAGCCCGTTGGGTATATGAAATAGGAAAGGCTGACAATGTGGTTGAGTTCAAAGTGCGGGACGGAAAGACTTATGTTGTAGTGAACGATTACGGCAAGCTGCGTACATTATTCGGCGACCTGCTGGCAGAAATACAACGTATCAAGTCGGAAGGAGACTTCAACGGAGCAAAGGCCATTGTCGGAAATTATGCAGTGAAGGTAGACCAGAAGCTGCATAAGGAAGTTCTTGAACGCTATAAGAAACTGAATATGAAACCGTACAAAGGGTTCGTAAATCCGGTATTTGAAGTTGTGAAAGGCGCTGATGGCAAAATTACGGATGTAAAGATTTCTTACACTGAAGGTTATGCCGACCAGATGATGCGCTACTCTAAAGAGTTCTCTACGCTGCCGACGTATAATTAATAGTTATCTTTTTTCGTCATTGCGAGGGTTTACCCGAAGCAATCTAGTTCTTTTATTCTGGATTGCTTCGCCTTTTAGGCTCGCAATGACGAGAAAGAGAACTCTACAATAACAATATCGGTTAAATAACAAACTACAAAATGGAGGATATAATAAACGGGCGTTGTGGGTGGTGTGGAACAGACGAATTGTATGTAAAATACCACGACGAAGAGTGGGGCAGGCTTGTAACCGATGATAAAACACTGTTCGAATTTCTGGTTTTGGAAGGCGCGCAGGCCGGTTTGAGCTGGATCACCGTTTTGAGAAAACGTGAAGGCTATCGTAAAGCTTTTCATGGTTTTGATGTTGAGAAGGTAGCTAAGATGACCGATACTGATGTTGAACGTTTAATGACGTTTGACGGAATAGTGCGGAACCGGTTGAAGATAGCATCGACAATCAGTAATGCAAGACTGTTTATCGAGATACAAAAAGAATTTGGCAGTTTTTACGATTATACATTGTCATTTTTCCCTAATAAAAAACCGATAGTAAACAACCTTAAATCGTTGAGTGAGGCTCCTGTGTCGTCTCCCCAATCGGATGCTATGAGTAAGGATATGAAAAAGCGGGGATTTAAATTCTTTGGCTCTACTATTTGCTACGCCCATTTACAGGCTGCGGGTTTTATAAATGACCACTTGGTAGATTGTCTTTGCAGGAAGAAATAATATACCCGTCATTGCGAACTTTCTCTCGTCATTGCGAGGATTTATCCGAAGCAATCCAGTTCCTTTTGCGGATTGCTTCGTTTTTTCTAGGTTTACATTAGCTTTTTTATTTTCGTGTGGGACTGATGTGCAACGGTATAGTGTAATATACATCGACAGCTTGTCCGTTGTGTTTGCCCGGATTCCAGCGAGGCATACGCTTGATTATAGCTATCAGGGAGTCGGTAAGTACGAGGTTTTTATATTTATCCATTGTTGGTTGTACATCTTTTATCTCTCCTGTTTTGGTGATAGTGAAACGCACTATAGTCTTGGTGGCAAGTTCTTGATCTTTGGGTATAATGGGATATTTGAAGTTTTGGTTAATAAACTGATACAACTCTGTCTCTCCTCCCGGAAAAGATGGCATTTGCTCTACAACAGTATAGGGCTTGTCTTGTCGCGTATCTTCAACTGCTACCAAAGTGTCTTTAACCTGAAAGGTCTGTATTTCAGATAATTTTGTGTTTTTGCGGGAGCAACCTAAAAAAGTTAGTAGTAATAACAGGAATGTAAAGTTTTTCATAAAAGATATTTACTCCGCTAAAGATAAATAAAAAACAAAAAGAGCCATCCTTTTGAGACAGCTCTTTTCCGTATATTAAGATAATTGATATTATCCGTTTACTTTAGCCATGTGAGCGATTAGTTCACATACTTTGCTTGAATAACCCCACTCGTTATCGTACCAGCTAACCACTTTTACGAAAGTTGGGCTTAGTTGGATACCGGCTTTAGCGTCGAAGATAGAAGTACGTGCATCGCCGATGAAATCAGTTGATACAACTTCGTCTTCAGTATATCCGAGTATACCTTTCAATTCGCCTTCAGAAGCAGCTTTCATAGCAGCACAGATTTCAGCATAAGTAGTTTCTTTAGCCAAACGGGCTGTAAGGTCTACAACTGATACGTCCAATGTAGGAACGCGGAACGCCATACCTGTAAGTTTTCCGTTCAATTCGGGGATAACTTTACCTACAGCCTTAGCAGCGCCTGTAGAAGAAGGGATGATGTTGCCGGCGGCAGCGCGTCCGCCTCTCCAGTCTTTAGCTGAAGGTCCGTCTACTGTTTTTTGAGTAGCAGTAGTAGCGTGTACAGTTGTCATCAAAGCTTCAACGATACCGAATTTGTCGTTCAATACTTTAGCGATAGGAGCAAGACAGTTTGTAGTACAAGACGCGTTAGAAACAAATTGAGTTCCTTTTACATATTTGTCGGTATTTACTCCTGTAACGAACATAGGGGTGTCGTCTTTTGAAGGAGCAGACATTACTACATATTTTGCACCGGCGTCGATGTGGCCTTGTGCTTTAGATTTTTCGAGGAAAAGGCCGGTAGATTCTACTACGTATTCAGCGCCTACTTCGCTCCATTTCAAATCTGCGGGATTTTTTTCGGCAGTTACGCGGATAGCGTTTCCATTAACAACCAATTTACCGTCTTTTACTTCAACAGTTCCTTTGAATTGTCCGTGGATAGAATCGTAACGTAGCATATAAGCCATGTATTCTACGTCGATAAGGTCATTGATACCTACAACCTGAATGTCATTTCTTGTTTGTGCAGCACGGAATACAAGACGACCGATACGTCCAAAACCGTTAATACCTACTTTAATCATCTTTGTTTTAAATTTTATAGTTAAAAAATTGAATCAACGATATTTATGTCTTAAAATCGATTCCAGATCTTTTTATGTTGTAGAACATATTTTTTAAGCGCTACAAAGGTAATAAAAATTTTCCTTACCAACTCACAACGTTCATTATTTTTAATAGTAAAAGAGGTGTTTTTGGTAGTGATAATCACGTTTTTAGCTATTTTGCTAACCCGACTTTGCTAAATTCCGTTTTTAAGTAATATAAAGATTGTACCATTTTTTTTCGTGAGCGAAAACCGGGAAGTAAGTACGTTATTAATTACTTACAACTTACAACTTACTACTTTTTTTACAGCCATCCGTTATCCCTGTACCATTTAACCGATTCTTCGAGCCCCCGCTTCAGGTTATATTTGGGCGAAAAACCTAAATCACTCTTCAGTGGTTCTATATCGCATTCCCAATTGCGTTGCTTCATTATTTTGTACTTGTCCCGGTTGAGGGTCGACGGTTTCTTGGTCAGCTTCGACAATTCCTCTGCCATTACCGAAATACCTTTAAGCAGCCATAACGGTACTTTCAGGCTGAGGACGTGTTTTCGGCCTATCACCTGCTTCACCAGCCGGGTGTACTCCTTGTCGGTGTGTACATCACAGTCGGCTACAAAATAAGCTTTGTTACAGACTGAGCTTTCCAATCCCAGAAACGCGGCATCCGCTAAATCCCTGACATAGATAAAAGTCAGGTGTTGAGGCTTGAATCCTGCACCCACATCCAGTCCCGATTTTACGGTTTTCAGCATCAGGAAGTAATCCTTTTCACGCGGGCCGTATACACCCGTAGGACGCAATATTATATAAGGGAAATCAGTAGTCGATTGCAAGTACTCTTCGGCTTTCAGCTTGCTCCGTCCGTAAGCTGTATTCGGATTCGGTTTATCCGGCAGGCAGATAGGCGTGTAATTGATCTCGTCACCTACGCCGAAAGCGCTTAAGCTGCTCATCAGTACAAATTTTTCGGGAGTGCAATCCGCGTCTTTCAAGGCATCGATGAAGTTTGCCGTATAACGGAAATTTACCTTGTCAAAATCTTGCGGGTCCAGGCATTTGGTAACTCCTGCATTATGAATTACATAGTCGAACCTGCCATGCTCAGCCACAAATTCCCTGAGTTGCACAGCCAGTTTGTCCTTGTCGGCGAAATTAAGGTCTATAAACTGTATACGCTCGTCTTTGAGGTATTCCCTGCTGCTGCTCCGGCGTACGCCTGCCCATGTTTCGTACCCCTTTTCCAGAGCCTTCTCCACAAGGAAGCTGCCTATAAAGCCGCTTGCTCCGGTAATTAATATGCGCTTTGTATCCATAATATAATAATATGCAAAAATAAGAAATCGCTGCGTAATACAAAATAGGGCAACCGCACGAAAGTTATTGAAAAACTGTATATCTCTCTTTTAGCCCTACACTCAAAAAATATAAAAAAGCAAGAACTTTAACGTGATAAATATTTGTAGGTTTGAAAAATATAACTAAATTTGCATCCCGATTTTGCACACGAATATAGAAAAATAAACATAAAAAATACGATAGCAATGTCCAAGATTTGTCAAATTACAGGAAAGAAAGCTATGGTTGGCAATAACGTTTCTCACTCTAATAAAAGGACTAAGAGAAAATTTAACGTCAATCTTTTTACTAAAAAATTCTACTGGGTAGAAGAAGATTGTTGGATCAGCCTAAACGTTTCAGCTAACGGGCTTCGTACAATCAATAAAATAGGGTTGGATGCCGCGCTTAAAAAAGCGGCGGAAGCAGGTTATTTGAACGCATAATTTCAGGAGGAAAGAGAAATGGCTAAGAAAGCAAAAGGAAACAGGATACAAGTGATCCTCGAGTGCACAGAGCACAAAGAAAGTGGTATGCCGGGTACATCCCGTTACATTACTACAAAAAATAGAAAGAATACAACAGAAAGACTTGAGTTGAAAAAATACAACCCGATTCTTAGAAAAATGACTGTTCACAAAGAAATTAAGTAAAACAATATAAACCATGGCAAAGAAGACAGTAGCGGGTTACCGTGACCCATCTGCTAAAGATGGTCGTAACTATGCAAAAGTAATTAAAATGGTAAAGTCTCCTAAAACAGGCGCTTACACATTTAAAGAAGAAATGGTTCCTAATGAAGCCGTAAAAGATTATTTCGCAAAATAATCTTGTTAAAAATATCTAAAACACCTCCTTCATTCTCATGCAGGGAGGTTTTTTATTATCCATTTTGTAGCTTTGTACAAGGCCATTAATAAAGATATTTACAAGATTGCACAAGGCAATTGTTTTGCTAGGAATAAATCAAAAAGAATTAAACTATCATGGGATTATTTGACTTTTTCTCGAAACAAAAAAAAGAAACTTTAGATAAGGGACTCGAAAAGACCAAAGAGTCGATGTTCTCTAAACTGTCGCGCATCGTAGCCGGAAAATCGAAGGTAGACGAAGATGTGCTCGACGACCTGGAGGAAGTCCTGATTACATCGGATGTTGGTGTAAATACCACGCTGAAAATCATAGAGCGCATCGAAGACCGTGTAGCTAAAGACAAATACGTGAGCGCCGAAGAGCTTAACACCATACTTCGCGATGAGATTGCCCAACTGCTCACCGAAAACAATACGGGTGATATGGAAGACTTCTCGCTGGAAGGCCAACCTTCGCCGTATGTAATCATGGTGGTAGGTGTAAATGGTGTGGGCAAGACGACGACAATAGGCAAGCTGGCCAATCAGTTCAAGAAAGCCGGTAAATCGATCTATCTTGGCGCTGCCGATACATTCCGCGCCGCTGCCGTAGAACAATTGGTTATCTGGGGCGAGCGTGTAGGCGTGCCTGTTGTAAAACAGTCGATGGGTTCCGACCCGGCATCCGTTGCATTCGATACACTGAGCTCTGCCAAGTCGAACAATGCCGATGTGGTTATTATCGATACGGCAGGACGTCTTCACAACAAGGTGGGGTTGATGAACGAGCTGACCAAGATAAAGAACGTTATGAACAAAATTGTTCCGGGCGCTCCACACGAAGTGCTTCTCGTACTCGATGGCTCTACCGGACAAAATGCATTTGAGCAGGCGACCCAGTTTACAGCTGCAACAGACGTTACAGCGTTGGCTATTACCAAGCTCGACGGCACGGCCAAAGGCGGTGTTGTGATCGGCATATCAGACCAATTTAAAATTCCTGTTAAATATATAGGTTTAGGAGAGGGCATCGACGATTTGCAGGTATTCCGCCGCAAAGAATTTGTCGACAGCCTGTTTGGTGGGTAAAGTAACCTTAAATAAATATTTATGAAAAATAGAATTATACTGTTTGTTAGTTTGCTTTTTCTTATAGGATGTTCTTCTAACAATAGTGGAAGTGATGAGACCTTGAAATTGCAGATAGAAGTATTGACAAAAGAAAATAAAGAATTAAAAGAAACAGTAGAAGCTCTGAAATATCCGGCTTCAGACAGGCTCGCTCATATAAAGTCGCTTATTTCCGAAAACAAATTTAATGAAGCCCGTTCGGAAATGGATAAATTGAAAGAATTATTTCCTATGTCTGACGAAGCAAAAGAAATAGATATTCAGTCTGATATAATAAAAACAAAAGAGGAAGAAATCAAAGTCGAAGAAGCACGCATAAAAGCTCTTGGATTCAAGGTCTTGAAAGAAGAGACCACGGCACAGGTCGGTTATAATAAAATAACCATAGGTAATTTCTCTATTGCCCAAACGTTTACATATGATTCTTACGACAGCAGGTATTTCTATAATACGGCAGATAGAGGTAATAAATATATTTCTTTTAGGATTACAATAACTTCATCGGATAAAGATCCTAAATTACCTATGATTTGGGCATATTCTGTTGATGGAGACCAACTTAAATTAATAGATAATTTTATTCTAAGATTTGCTCGGTGGGAAGATTATGGTACCTATTTGGGAAATTACAGTGATAATGGAAACGACTTTTCAAAAACAGCCACAATAGCTTTTAAAGTAGGGCTGGAAGCAAGTGATGAAATACTACGAAATCCGATTGTAATTTTGCTTGGAAAAAGTAACTGTATGAGCCGAAGTTATGAACGTTTTAGAAATCCTCCGATTTCGTATCTTAGCAGTGATTGCGACCGTCTTGAAATACTGACAATAGAAGATATAAAAGAGAAATTTGTAGTTGTTAAAATATTGAATAAAAACAAATTATAAAAGATGTCGACTATTATGTTGTCATCCTGAGTGAAACGAAGGATCTCAAGCGCTAAGAGCGAGATGCTTCACTCTGTTCAGCATGACAAGGAGATAATGAAAGTTATCCTTTCAGATATAGCTACACTTTGCTCTTTTTGGATTTAAAATCCTAATAAAAGCGAGGATTAGGGATCTTCAGACACTGGTAAAAATTTAATGAAGAAAAACAGAATAGACGTTATAACACTCGGATGCTCCAAAAATTTGGTGGATTCCGAGTTGCTCATGAAACAACTTCTGGCTAACGGATACACCGTAAAGCACGATCCCGACAAGTCGGAAGGCGAAATAGTTGTTATCAATACTTGCGGATTTATAGGCGATGCCAAAGAGGAATCGATCAATATGATCCTCGAATTTGCCGAAGCCAAGAAAGAGCGCAAGCTTAGTAAACTGTTTGTAATGGGTTGCCTTACCGAGAGGTATATGGACGATCTTAGAACAGAAATACCCGAAGTAGATAATTTTTACGGCAAATTCGGATGGAGGGCTTTAATCTCCGATCTGGGCAAGACCTTCAAACAAGACCTTGCTTTGGAACGCAGCATCACTACGCCGAAACATTATGCCTACCTCAAAATATCGGAAGGCTGCAACCGCACCTGTTCTTATTGTTCTATCCCTATCATGACAGGCAAACACCAGTCGCGCCCGATAGAAGAGATAGAGGAAGAAGTCCGCCATCTGGTAGCCAACGGAGTAAAGGAATTTCAGGTAATAGCGCAGGACTTATCGTTCTACGGTCTTGACAATTACAAGACCGCTAAATTGCCCGAACTCATCGAACGTATTGCCAAGATACCCGGCGTGGAGTGGATTCGCCTGCATTATGCCTATCCCGCCCATTTCCCTTATGACCTGTTGAGGGTAATGCGCGAAAACGACAACGTGTGCAAATACCTCGATATAGCCTTGCAGCACATCAGCGACAATATGTTGACCAAGATGCGCCGCAATATTTCCAGACAAGAGACATACGACCTGATGAAGCGTATCAGGGAAGAAGTACCCGGAATACATCTGCGCACAACGCTAATGGTGGGGCATCCCGGCGAAACTCAGAAAGATTTTGACGAACTGCTCCGGTTTGTAAAAGATGTACGCTTCGAACGTATGGGGGCTTTCCCTTATTCGCACGAGGATGGAACATACGCCTACGATAACTATAAAGACAGTATATCCGATGCTGTGAAGCAAGAACGCATGGACGAACTGATGGCCGTACAGGAACGTATAGCGCTCGAAATAAACGAAGCGAAAATAGGTAAAACCCTGAAAGTGATTATAGACAGAGAGGATGCTGATTATTATATCGGCCGCACTGAGTACGATTCGCCGGAAATTGACCCCGAAGTGTTGGTAAAGAAAAATAAAATTCTTAATATTGGAGAATATTACGATGTTCGCGTTACCGATGCGCATCCGTTTGACCTTTTTGGAGAAATAAGCAATAGTTAACAGCTGATAGCCGTTAGCCATTAGCTATTAGCTTTTTTGTCGCTTGCGTTACTAACAGCTATCGGCTAATGGCTAACAGCTTTTAAAATATGAATTATGACAAATCAGGAATTAGTGGCTACCCTTGCCAAACGTTTAGGCTGGACACAGCGTCAGGCAACTGAAGTGCTGGAGTCGGCGGTATCTGTTATAAGCAGCAATCTCGAAGAAGGCAATACCATTAATATACAAGGTTTTGGCCAGTTCGAAACGAAGAAAAAAGGAGAGCGCATATCGGTAAATCCTGTATCGAAACAACGTTTCCTTGTCCCTCCTAAAATAACGCTGGCTTTTCGTCCCTGTCAGAGCATAAAAGATAACCTTAAAAAATTAGAGGTCAATGGATGAACGTCTCAGCCTCCAGGATTTAATAGATCTTCTGGCTAAAAAACAGGAAATAACCAAGAAAGACGCGGAAGCTTTCTTGCGGGAGCTTATTGCTGTAGTTACGGAAAATATAGAGGCTAACGAATCTGTAAAGATTAAAGACCTCGGTACTTTCAAGCTTGTAAAAGTAAATGCACGCAAGAGTGTGGATGTAAATACCGGAGAGGCCATTGAAATAGCCGCGCATTACAAGCTGAGCTTCAATCCCGATAAATTACTGAAAGAGTCTGTGAACCGTCCGTTTGCACACTTCGAGAGTGTTGTGCTTGAGGAGGGCGTGACTTTTGATAATATAGAAAGCGAAATCGAGGAAGAAAAAGGCGAAGAGGTTGAAGAAGATGTAACCATAGAAGAAGAAATCACTGAAAATATATCTGAAACAGCTACTCAACCTGTTGGAATTATAAATACTGACATACCGGAAGAAGAAGTTGTGGAAGAACTTGCGGACGAAGTTGCTGAACCGTCTGCAACAGAAGAAAAAATAATTGAGCCTGCAAGCAAATACGTTCCGGAGGACATCATCGCTAAGATAGAAGAAGAGGCTGCATCGCACAATGTAAATATAGAAGACATACTTTTGGTAATAAAAGAAGACAAGCTAAAAGATAAAAAGTTGGCAAGTAAAATGATTGATGATGACGACGGCGACCTTGTCTACGAAGATATAGTCCCAAAAAGAAAGGGTATACGCAAGCGGTATATCACTCTTGCATTCTTCATTTTCCTCATTATAGCCGGATTTGTTGTAGGAGGATTGTATTTTCAGGAGATAGTTTCGTATTTCGACAAAGCTACATCCGATAGCGAAAATAATATGCAGGTAGCAGAAGCTCCTGTTCCGAAGCCTCAAGCTGACGTTATTCTTATGGATACTCTCGATACAGTAAAAAAAGATGTGCAAGAACCGAATCCTTTGTTGAAAGACCGTGGCAGGGATATGCAAGCTCCGCCACCGCCACCTGTTAAGCCGGCTGAAGCTGTTACTCCGCAGGCATCGGCAAATGGAGCCATAGGTGTGGAAACTATACAGCCCGGACATACATTGCGAAATATAGCGTTGAAATATTACGGAAATAAGTCTTTCTGGGTATACATTTACGAAGAAAATAAAGGCAAAATAAAGAATGTCAATAATGTACCCTTAGGTACAAAACTCACGATACCTGCTCCTGTAAAATACGGAATCAATCCTCAAGATGAAGAATCTGTAAAAAAGGCAAGGGCAAAAGAAGCGGTTTTGTTTGAGAAAGTGGCCGAAGGCGCTGCCAAGTAGGGCAAACGAAATTTTAACCATCGTTTTACTCATTTCCTCAAAAATCCAGTTTCAGTTGCTTTTCTTTCAGGTTAAAGCTTAGCCTGTGGTAGGGCGTAGCGCCGTATCTGCATACGGCATCGCGATGCTTTTGTGTCGGATAGCCCTTATTATTCTTCCAGTCGTAAAGAGGATGTTCTTCTGCTATTTTCAGCATGAAGTCGTCCCTGTATGTCTTCGCCAGCACCGATGCCGCTGCTATGGGCAGCAATTTGGCGTCACCCTTCACTACGCAGGTATGAGGTATGTCTTCGTATTTGCGGAAGCGGTTGCCGTCTATCAGCAGATGTTGTGGCCTTATCTTTAGCGAAGCCACAGCGCGCTGCATTGCCAGAAAGGATGCGTTGAGTATATTTATTTCGTCTATTTCCTTTTGATCCACAATGCCGACCGCCCATGCCAAAGCCTTTTCTTCGATAAAGGGGCGAAGCTTGTAGCGGACTTTTTCGCTCAATTGTTTCGAATCGTTCAGTTCCTCACATTCGAAATCGTCGGGTAATATGACTGCCGCCGCAAAAACAGGCCCAGCCAGACAACCGCGTCCGGCCTCGTCGCATCCGGCTTCTATCAGATCGGGATATAGAGATAGTTGTAGCATCTTGTATTTTAGGTAATTAGTTAATTGCAATTTCCGTTGTATTTACTTTCTGATAATATTTCGTTCGGATTATTTAGTTCTATTATTTTAATCAAAGCTTCGGCCTTATTCTCTTTAAGATTATAATAAGATTCAATTATTCTATATCCTATAAAATATCCCATATCGGGATGAGGATTTGAATAATAATTACCAAACCATTTATCAAAGTTGGAATCTTTTTCCATATCTAATTTCATTTCATTCCATAACATACATTCGTTCTCGTAGCCAAAATTATATTTTTTCTCTCTGAATGGCTTGTTTAGGATATAACATGAAATAAATTCAGCAGAACCTTCCATTAGAGTTTCTATTAATACACTGGATTCATTTTCTGTGTTTTGTGCTGTATGGATTGATTCATGGATAACGTATAGAGGAACATTGATTGTACCTATGATGTTATTTAAAGGACTGTCAAATTCTATTTTACTTACGGTTGAATCTGCCATAACTATTTCGGCTCCTAATAATAACATTTTGTTATCAAGAGAAGTTGTTCCTCCTGTTCCAATAGGGCTTATTAAAAAATAGATTTCAGGAATATTGAATGTAGGATATATTTCTTTTATTTTAGAGAAAGCTTTGTCGATACTTTCGACTTCATTTTTTATTTTTTCGGTGCGGCTTCTTACCGACTGCCAAAATTTGGGGTGTTTTCTTATCGATTCTACATAAGCACTTGGAGTAAACATTGGTCTGACTTTTAAAAATTCTGATAGTCCTTTACTTGCTTTGTCGAAATACAATGCCTGAATTACAGCGATACTATCGTTTGTATCAGTAAGGCTGTCATATGCTATCCAAAAATTTTCCACATCGGAGAAATATATTTTTGGTTTATCATTCCTTGATTTACAGGAAATACCTAAAACACATATTAGCAAAAATATATACGCTTTCATAGTGGTAGATTTATTGATATATTAACATTATATAGAGATAGTTGTAGCATATATTTTCAGTAAGTAGTAAGTAGTTAGCCTTTTTGTCGCTTTACGCCATTTTAACTACACTTCGTTCCGTTGAACGTTGTTTCAAATTTTCAAATTGGCACATTTTCCCATTGGCAAATAAGTATTATTGTCGGCAGGAGGAAAATCGAGCTGCATTTCGTCCATATCCTCATCCGGATTTCCCATCGCATGGGTTAGATTTTCTATCAACTGTTTCAGGTGATCGTCCATCTGCTCGTCGCCACCGGCATGGAGTACAAATATTTGTGACAATACTTCGGCAAAACGGGCTGATATTTCAGCCGGAAAGTCCGGGTTCATCTTTTTGAGTTTACCCTCTGCCTGTTTATGTGCCAATTGGCGTATCAGCTTTTTGCTATCGGCTGCCAGATTGGGATTCGAGGGAATAGATGTCACATTTTTGGTCGTAATATTCATCCCTTCCGCATCCAGTTCTACAAAGCGATAGGCAAACGGGTAGGCTGCCAATGTGCCTGTCTCTATATCATAAATGGTATTTCCCTCGCCGGAAGTAAAAGCCGTGATGTCGTTGGCATGGAAATGCCCTGTAAATACAGCTTTCATACCCTTGTCGGCAAACAGGGTTCTCAGTCTTTCCCAATCCCCAACCAGATAGTCCCCAAACACTACCGACTGATACATAATGTGTTCGGTCAGTCCCCAATGCATCATGCCTATCACCTGAATACCTTTTTCACGGGCTTCGTCGAGCACGTCCACAATCCACTTTTCCGTTTCGGGCAATATGCGTCCCGACGAAGAGGCCCCGTCGGTATATTTGGCGGCATCTATTGCCAATAGCCATGTTTTGTTGTTGAGCGCAGCCACGTAACTCAGCGATGAGGCATCATATTTCAGCGCACCCTTGTAGCCGCAGCTTGCGTATATGTCGCTAAATTCTTCGGGCGAAACGTTCGGCACGGGAAAGGTTTTATTCCCTCTGAACTCTACCGCGTTAGGTATATTAATGTCGTGGTTTCCCGGAATGGCAAATATGCGGACTCCTTTATCCTGCAATGGTTTCAGCTTCTTTACAAAGTCGGTATGGCTTTGCTTTTCACCGTCTTTGGTTATATCACCGCATATGAGCAGCACTTCGATGTTGCTGTGCAGATATTCGTCGATCACTTTATCCAGCACGGCAGGTACGTCTTTTATGTTCCTACCGCCGGCAAATACGTAGTTGTCTACGGCATAACCGCCATCCATCAGCTTTTCCGACAGGTAGTGCATATCGGTAATCACCCCGATGTTAAGGGTCTGCCCTGTCAGGAATCCTGAGAATATTGTAAATATAGTAAGTAGCGTTTGTTTCATACGATAATTTTGTTTTTAATGGTGGTATGGAAACTCGCATGACAAAATTATCATAGACTTTGGTGAATCGCTATTCATGCTCGTTTTCATTGTTTGTCTTTTTTCTACTTACAAAAGTAAAACTAATTTGCCAATGTGCCAATGTGCCAATTTGAAAATGAGCCAATTTGAAAATGGCGCGAAGCGATAAAAGACTATAAGCTAACTACTAACTACTAACTACTAACTACTTACCAAGATACTCTACTTTCATAAAGTGGCTAGGCCTATTATCTTTCGGAGGGATGGACATATAGTTTCCGTACTGTTTTGTCAGATAAGTGTTTACATCTTTCGGCGCGGAGAACTCACGACCTTCGAATACTACCTTACTTACCGGAAACATGTACCGGGCATTGTGGTTGGTAGAGTTGCCGATGCCGTAGCTGTGCAGTATATTGCCGGGCTTGGTGATGGTGCAGATTCCTCTGGCAATCCATATCAGCAGAACGCCGATAGGGTATAACACTAACGACGTAGTATATTCGTAGAAATATTTTAATGAATGAAAAGGACGTCCACGCTTCAATCGGCGAAAAGCCCTTCCATAGAAGAAATCGACAATGTTTTTGAGCCAACGGTAGCTTCTTTCTTCCGAAAAAATGTCGATGAATATGCCTTTTTCCTTATAACTTGCCATATCTTCTTCTTCGGAATATACGATGGAATTTCTGTCTCTGACTTTGGAAAACAACAAGCGGTACGATTTCTCTTTTGGGGTTTGCAGATACAGGTTACCGGGTAGCTCCTTCGGCAATATTTTCAGTAATTTCTGATAATCAGGACGAAGCAGTTCGATGTCTATATCATCATCCCAAGGGATGAATCCTCCATGCCGGACTGCACCCAACAGCGTTCCCCCGCTTATCCAATACGGCAGGTGGTGACGGTCGCAAATGTCGGTTACGGTAATCAGTATATCGAGCATTTTGAGTTGCAATGTCCTTAGTTCCGACCCTTCGGGGTTATATATCTCTTTCAGATTCTCTTCCATTATTTATTTTTCAAGAAAAAAAACAGTTCAAATAATTGTGACAGTACGTCCGGATGGTATGAGGCAAAAGCCGGCGAGAATATTTTTGAATATCTTTTTTGTGAGATGCACAGCACTGCCCATCGTGCCCATAGGAAAGCTTTAAAATCATCCCGGTCGTATCTTTTTATCTTTTTGTTTTGGCGAAGCAGCTTTTCAAACCATGCCGAAACAGCTTCGGATTGTTGTACGGAAATATCCTGCTTCCGTCCCAAAGCGTAGAGCCTGAATGTGATCTTATGACAATAAAGTTCCTCGTCGGTAGGCTCTATATCCAGTCTTTTTAGCTGTTCGCGGATAATCCTGTCTTTCATTTCCTCCTGCAACTGATTGTTCAGCACCGATACATTGGTATCGTGCCAACGGTAAGCCAGCAGGTCTTTTTGCAGGTTTGCCACCTTGCCCTGCCGTGCTACGCGGCACCATAATTCGTAATCTTCCACATGCTTGTAATCCTCATCGTAACGGTTTTTTTGAAGAACTTCGCGGCGGATCATTACGCTGGGATGAATAAACGGCGGCGAAAACAGAAGATTGACCTGAAGTAGATTGTCGTCCGGCAGATTGCGTATTTTACCGGTCTTATTGAAATTCCCATCTATCACAATGGCGTTTGTTCCACACATCACATAATCGTGATTGTTGTCCAAAAACTCGACCTGATATTCCAGCCTTTCAGGAAAACTGAAATCGTCGGCATCCATGCGGGCTATATATTTCCCGTGGCAATAATCGATCCCCTTGTTCAGGGTTTTTATAAGTTTCAGGTTTTCGGGATTCTTGTAGTAGTAGATACGATTGTCCTTGTAGCGGGATATAATGGTCTCGCTACTGTCGGTAGAACCATCGTTTATAATAATCAGTTCCCAATCCTTGAACGTCTGGTTCAGGATACTGTCTATTGCCTGGGCAAGGTATTGCTCTGCATTGTAGACCGGCATCAATATGGAAACTTTTGTCATAATCTTTTATAGCTTTTGGCTTTTAGCCGTTAGCTTTTAGCAACTAAATGATTTGAAAATTCAATGTTTAAATATTTAAATATTAAATCGTTAAATTAATTTATAGCTATTAGCTAAAGGCTATTGGCTTTATATCATCTTCCATCCTTCGGGATAAAAATCTTTCAGCATGGCGTTTTTCTTCTCCTCCCGAAACCATTTATCGGGGCAAACAACAACCTTGTCGGGGTTGGCATTGAGCCAGGCTCCCCACCAACTAAAACTGCTGTTGGCTGTGATATTGTGCTTACAAAGGCTCATCAGCTGCATGTCGATGTAGCTTTTGTTTCCCCTGTTCCAATCGACGAACGATACGGGATGATTTCCAAAATTAAGATTTTCTTTTACCCAATCAAAATCATCGGAGAATATATAGAAAGACGGATTGCTTACTTTTTCGCACAGATACGTAACAGCCTTTTCGTAGTACGACGCGTCGCAGGTAATGAAGTTGGACGCTACGTTTGCATTTTGCACATAATCGCCCCGGCGGATGTGTATAGATACAGATTCTGTGGCGGTAAGGAGTCCTGCGACATGTTTGTTCTTCCCCTCCAAAGGATGGCGAAAGGTAAAAGCGTCGCGAATATCGGCTTCAGCGCCTTTAAAGTATTTTTCGTTTTGGAAATAGCCCGACAGAGTAACACTTCCTTTCAGGGAGTCGAATGCAGGTTGATAAAGAATAGCATAGGTGTCGGTGAACAGTCCGAAACGCCGGAAGAATGCTCTATGCTTCTGAACGTAAGGGCGCGCCTTTGTCAGCATCCTTCCCCTGAGGGTAGATACGATAGGTGCGTCTGTATTGAAAATCCCCAGTTCGTAGCGACGGATAGTGGCATGTGTTTTCTTTGTCAGGGGGTAGAGGTCTATTGCCGGAGACGTATTCAGCCGTTTTGCCAACGCCTTTGCCGCCGCGTATTGGAACATCTGGTTCCCTAATCCTCCTGATAATAGTACTGTTACCATCTGGTTTTTATATAATGCGGCTGTTAGCTAATAGCTATCAGCTCATTTTCATTTCTTTTTCAGAATAAATATACCACATCCATAGTTACATCCGCAGTTGTCGGCTGTTTTCTGTTCATCTAACTCAATATTGCGATGGATATCGCCCCTGTCGTCTACAAACGAAAAAGACAGCAAGCTATATTTATCTTCAAAGTAATCAAGCAGATAGCGTGCCGAGAAAACTCTGTGCGCATTAAATTCAACCCGCTGAGGGCCAATAGGAACGGAAAAATAGAGCGTTCCTCCGGGTTGTAAAATATTATAAATATTAACAAGGCCTTTCAGGTGCCCCTCTGCATCGATGGGGTCGCCGTACCTGCCTAGCCCGAAATGTTCTATGGCATGGAGCGAAGACACCGAATCTGCATAGCCTTTCAGATGCTCGCCTACAGGATTCATCATATCTGCCTGTACAAACTTAATATTGGGCAATTCGCTATCTAAAGGACGGATATCTATCACTTCTATTTCGCGAAACGATGCCACATGAGACACAAAGCCGTCGATGCGCGAACCTATATCGACATGCCTCGCCGGATCAGCTTTAAAAATATGTTGCGCCACCAGCAAATCCTGATGGAAATAATGTCCCGATGCATTGCCACCGTCTTCATCCTTATCACGCAGACAAGGATAACTCTTAGTCAATGGAAAAGGTATTCCCGAATCTTTTGTTTGTCGGGCAAATTCTTTTTTCGTACCTCTGTACCACGGTATCGCTTTCACGCTTCGCATGATGCGGCGGGGGTATATTCCAAATATAAGTTGCAACGTTTTTAGCATGATTTCTTAAAAGATTGTTTTACAAAATCTATTGTCTCCTGCAATACTACCGATCCCAGCAATTTTACAATAAGCAGATATAAAAAACTGCCCACAACTAGCGGAACGGCAAACAGAAGGTACATATTTTCGATTCCCAACTTGTTGAGGAATAGTAACGGCAGAAACGATATGCCGGCAATAGCCATATAAGGAGCAACGTCCAGAAATACTTCTTTCAGTGTGTACAATATCGTTTTGCCCGAAATGTATATTCCGACGCAAAAGGCTACGATATTTACCAGGCTGATTCCTGCGACCAAACCCACAACACCGTATTTGATGCTGATGAGGATGGACAGGAGCAGCAATATGTTGCGGAAAACTTCGATCCGTAGCATCGTTCCCGATTTTCCTTTGTATTGGAGCAGCGAGGAGACAAGTCCGTAGAGCGGATAAACAGCCCCGCCTACTGCCAGAATTTGCAGGATAGGAACTACATCGCTCCATTCTTTGGGCAGATAGAACGCGACTACCGGCTTTGCCAAAACAATAAGCAATAAGCCCACCGGAAAGGAAATAAATGCCGTGATGCGTACTATTTTGCGGAATACCTTCTTGCCTCTGGTTCCTTCCTCGCCCACGTTGGTAAGCAAGGGATAAGCCACACTTTTTATTCCTTCGCTGATTATCGACTGTGGTGTGCTGGTCAGCTTGTTACCCTGTCCATAAGCAGCCACCTGCTCAAAAGAGAACCGTTTACCGATGATAAGCGGAAATATATTGGAACATACCTGATTGAGCAATGCTGTTAGCAGCAGTTTCAGGCTGAAAGACGACATCTCGCGAATGTGCACATGCCTGTATCCTCCTTCGGGACGCCATTTGACGAACATCCAAAGTAACGAACTTCGCAGGAAAGCCTGTAATACCTGTTGAGCGGCGAGGCTCCATACTCCGAACCCGTAGTATGCCATCGCGATGGCTACCAATCCCGATATGCACCCTGCAAAGAGAGTGATGCGGGTATTGGACTTAAAATCGAGCTTTTTCATCAGGTTTACATTCTGTATGGTGGCAAAGGCATTGAATACGAAAGCAAGGAAAATAAAGCGCGAAAGGTTTGTCAATACCGGTTTTTCGTAATACCAGCTAATAGCAGGAGCCGCCAGAAAGAAAACGATGTAGATAAAAATGCTTATCGAGATATTAAAATAGAAGACCGAAGTATATTCCTGCGGGCTTACCTCTTTTTTGCGGATAAGGGCAGACGAAAATCCGCTGTCCTGCAACAGGTTGGCAACGGCGGTAAACAAGGCGAGCACCCCTACGACGCCTATTTCGTCTTTGGCTATCAGACGGGAGAGAATATAAAAGAAAACAAGTTGGATAACTTGCTGCCCGCCCTTGTCCACGAAACTCCAGAAAAGGGCTAAACTTGTTTTTCGCTTGAGATTATCTGCCATCTGTATTTTTGTTGCCTACAAAGGTAATGAAATGAGTTAAATATGCCAATTTGAAAATGTGCCAATTAGCCAATTAGTACATTAGCCTTTTTGTCGCTTCGCGCCATTTTCAAATTTTCAAATTTTCAAATTAACTAATCCTCCTTCACGTCCGCATACGGCGAATAGCTTTGGTCGGCATGGCGTACATAACGGCCGTCTTCGATCGATTGCTCCACGTATTTTTGAGGGATGATGTAACCCATCATTTCCGCCAAAACGTATATCGTGCTCGAATTGTTGATAAGCTTCGTTTTCGGATCGAGGTATTTTGTCATTACGTTGTTTATCTGTTGGGCATTCCGGTTGATAGTCAGCAACGGAATATCGAACTGAGCCACGCCGTTTTTCCAGGGACCGTGACCTTTGCCCAATATCTCGCCATGATCGGAAAAATGCAGGAACACCGCTGTAGAATCCTGTTGCATCACCTTGTAAATCTCCCGCAAAACCCTGTCGGTGTGATGGATCGAACGGTCGTACTCGTTTTTCAGGGACTTGTCGCCCGGTATGGCTTGTGCATCTTCGGCATCGTAGCGGTCAGAATAATCGTTGTGACTGCCTACCAGATGAATAACGAAAAACTGCTTGCGACTGCCATTGTGCACCCCTTTGAGTAGAGGAATCAGGTCAAAATCATCGTTCGCCAGGTAGCCCCCTTGCGTAAAGATGGCTTCTTTTGTGCTCGCAGCCAGATATCCCAAATAAGAATCCTGTATGCCCGAAGACCCTTGGTTCGATATCCAATACGTATCGTAACCCGCGTCGTTGGCAAGATTTATCAATGTTTTTTCTTCGTAGAAAGGCTTCATGTCGCGTGGCGAGGCAAACGACAGAGCCATCCGCAATACATTGCGTGTAAAGGGTGCCGCCGCTATGCCGTCATAGCGCCTCATCACAGGCGGTTCGGCAAGTGAAAGGCTATCGAGGAACGGAGTCGTTTTCACGGCATATCCGTATAGCGACAAATGTTTGCGGTAGGCGCTTTCGCCTATTACCAGATATATTTTTTGCGGAACCTGTATGGTATCGCTATATACAATTCCTTCGGGCAACTTTTTTTCAGCCTGTGCAAATTCACGCAGCAGGTTCATTTCTTCCCGGTAGGCTACAATGGTGGCTATATTGCCGTAAAGCACAGGGGCATACATATTCACCTTGTCTTGCCCTACCCGTACAGGAAATTCGAGAAAGAGTTCTTCCTGATATTCATACTTTATCCGTTTGTAGCAGATGATAGGGAGAATAGCCAACAAATAAGCCAACAGGGCGATTATAGAATATTTACGTGAGAATTTAGCTTCTTTCAATTCCTTTTCGGCAAATACCAATAGGGCAGAGGTCGCAGCAAAAGCCACGATAGCGGGCAACCATATTTTTTTGAGCATACTGGCGGCCTCGGCGGCATGGGTCTCGAAGATGGAAGCCATTACTTCGAGCGATATATCTGTACCCAAGACGAATGCAAAATAGGCGTTGAAAGTATGTATATACGCCAATACCAGCGTAAATGCAAGGGTGTATTTCGTCTTTGCCAGAATGTTCAGCAAAAAGAGAAACGACAGTACATGCAATGCCATTGGTATGCTGGGCGCGAACCTGATAGGCAGAAATGCTATTAGCCCGATGTATATCAGCGAAAGAATGGTAAACTTGTACTTGTAGATAAATCTACCCGCTTTCTTTATATGGTCGTTTGTCATAAACTAATTGTTTCCGATTACGAAGATACAATTATTTTTTATTCCCTTTCTTGTAATTGCTGGAAGGAAATGACGAACAGAAAGAGTTATCAGCTATTTTTATACCATAATTTAGGTGTTTAACCGGATAAAAAGAAAAGCATTCTTGATTGAAACATCGTTTCCTGAAATTGTTTTTTATATTTGTATGATATTAATCAATTAACATACAGCGATGAAAAGAGTAACCCGATTTTTTTTAACAACGGCAATAGGTTTGCTTACTGTTGCTTCCGGCATTAAAGCACAGTCGTACACGGTAAAAGGAGTTGCAGACGATGCCCTGAACGGAAAGAAAGCTTATCTTTACGATTATAATACACGCAAAGCAATAGACAGTACGGTAGTAGCCGGCAACAAATTCCTGTTTAAAGGAACGGCAGACAGCGCGAAGTATGCCAGAATCAGTATCGAGCCCAACTACGCCAATCTTATACTCGAAGCCGGCAATATTATTGCCGATCTGAAAGGACACAATGCTTCGGGTACTGCACTCAACGAAGCATTGGTGGCTTACAACAAAGGGATGTCTGATCTGTATAAAGAGCGTTCCGATCTGTACAAAGACCTGAAAGAAAAGATAAAAGACGAAGCTCAGATGAGAAAAACCTTCGACAGTATAGATGAAGTTTCATGGTCTCCGAGATATGCCGCCCAATTGGAGAAATCCTTCGATAAGAATGCAAACAATATAATTGGCGCCATTGTGGCAAGCGATATGTCAATGTCGTATCGTATAGGGCAAATGGATACAATATTTGCCAAACTGGACAAGAGTGTTGCGTCTCTGCCTATGGTTACTCGTCTGATAGATCGCAACAATGCTCTGAAGGTAACAGCCGCAGGACAAAAATTCGTAGACTTTACCATCGATCAGCCCGACGGAACCAAGAAATCGTTGTCGGACTATGCCGGAAAAGGCAAATATTTGTTGGTAGACTTTTGGGCAAGCTGGTGCGGCCCGTGCCGTGCCGAAGGCCCTAACCTGAAAGAAATTTATGCAAAGCATAAGGGCGATAAATTCGAACTGTTGGGCGTTGTGGTTTGGGATGAAGTGGACAAGACCAGGAAAGCTATCGAGGAAGACGGCATGACATGGCCTCAGATCTTAGATGCGAAAGAAATACCTACCACTCTGTATGGTATAAATGGTATTCCGCATATTATCCTCATCGGCCCCGATGGTACAATCGTAGCCCGTGAACTTCGCGGCGAAGCGATGAAAGCCAAAATCGACGAGGTATTGAAGTAAGAATCTATTTTACAAAGAATAAAGAAAGAGGCTGTCCCAAAAGTAAAATTACACTATCAAAGTGTTATCCTCTTTGTCATCCTGAGCGCAACGAAGGATCTCATTCCTCAGGAAAAGAGATATTTCACTCCTGTTGGCTCCGCCGATTTGCAATTCAACATGACAACCAACGGTCACAGGAGCGTAGCGTATGTAAATAGATATAAGAAAATACTTTTGGGACAGCCCTTTTCTCTTTTATTCCGTTTTACGCAAACAACGCCTCATGTAAAATCTCGCCCACAGTAGGGTGAGGGAATACGATCTTGCGGAACTCATCCACAGTGTATTCTTTCTCAATAGCTATTCCTGCAATGACGACCAGTTCCGATGCCGGATTACCCAGCATATGGCAGCCGATTATCTTTTGGTCTTCGCTTACGATTAGCTTGCACACGCCGTTGCCCATCTCGTTTTCGGCAACAAAGCGTCCCGAATAGGCCATCGGCAACTTCAATACCGAGTATGCGATTCCTTTCGTAGTAAGTTCTTCTTCGGTCTGTCCTACGCCTACTATTTCGGGATTGGTATAGACTACTCCCGGAATAGCCTTGTAGCTCATGTTGTCCTTTTTACCCAAAATATTGTTGACAGCCACTTCTCCCTCACGTACAGCCGTATGTGCCAAAAGAGAATATCCGGTAATATCGCCACAGGCATATACGTTCGGGTGCGATGTACGCATTTGTCCGTCAGCCTTCACGCCGTTGCGGAACAGCTCTATTCCGAGCTTGTCGAGACTGAGGTTTGCCGTTACGGGGCGGCGGCCTGTACTCAGCAATATCCGGGATGCAGGGATAGTCGATTGTTCGCCGTCTTTTTCGATGATCACTTCCTTACCCCTTATCTCCACTACTTTGGTATCGAGATGGAAGTTGATTCCTTTCTTCGCATATTCGGTGCGGAGCATTGCCGACAGTTCTTTGTCCATCGCGCCGAGTATCTCCGGAAGCATTTCTATGACATTCACCTTTACGCCCAAACTGTTGAAGAACGAAGCAAACTCCACGCCGATAACGCCTCCGCCGATGATGGCGAGCGATTCGGGCAGTTCCTTGTTGTCGAGAGCCTCTTTCGATGTCCAGTAACCGCTTCCTTCCAGCCCTTTGATCGGCGGAACGATGGTTTCCGATCCTGTGCAAAGCAATACTTTGGCGGCAGTGATGGTTTCGCCGTTGCAAGAGATCAGGATATTGCGTTCGCCGTCCTCGCCATCTATTACCGCCTCGCCTGTTACGACCGTCACGTCGTGCGCCGCCAGCTTTTGTTTGATGCCGGCTACCAGCTTGCGAACCGTTTTTTGTTTGCGGGCAATGATTTTGGGTAGGTCGAAGGTTGCTTCACCTTCTACCGAGACGCCGTACTTTGCCGAGCTTTTTATATTGTCGAGCGTTTTGGCAGAATACAAAAGCGTCTTTGTGGGAATGCAGCCCTCATTGAGGCACACTCCGCCTAAGGCGTTCTTTTCGAATAAGATTGTTTTCAGTCCTCCGGCCGAAGCTCTCTCTGCTGCCGTGTATCCGGCAGGGCCTCCGCCGATGATTGCGATGTCGTACAATGTCATGTCTTTGGTTGTTATTTTAGGTTAAAGTTATTTTTGTTTTATATTTTCTTTCTGTCTCGTCATTGCGAAGGTTTACCTGAAGCAATCCAGTTTATTCTTCCCTCCGTTTGCAATGACGAAGTCCCCTTTTTTGTTTTTTCCTGCTTTTTTCTTCTCTCGTCATTGCGAAGGTTTACCCGAAGCAATCCAGTTTATTCTTCACTCCGTTCGCAATGACGAAGTCCCCTTTTGTTTTTCTTTTGACGTGTCTTACTCTTCTCTCGTCATTGCGAGGGTTTACCCGAAGCAATCCAGTTTATTCTTCCCTCTGTTCGCAATGACGAAGTTACCATTCTTTTATTTCGTTCCATAAATCCTTCCATTCAGGATTTATTTGTTCTATCAATTTCAACTTTTTGGAACGACTGCCTGCTTTTATTCGTTTTTCTTCAGCTATAGCTTCTTCTATCGAACTAAAAACGTTATAATACACCAACATAGTACATCCATATTTTGAAGTAAAACTTTGAGGATGTATACGAGTCTTATGTTCCTGAACACGCTCAATCAATCGAGAAGTAACACCAATATATAGTGTTCCGTTTCGTTGGTTAGTCATAATGTATACACAGCCTCCTCTTTCCACTAATTTTTTGTTTTCTGGATTGCTTCACTCCGTTCGCAATGACGAAGTCCCCTTTTTTGTTTTTTCCTGCTTTTTTCTTCTCTCGTCATTGCGAAGGTTTACCTGAAGCAATCCAGTTTATTCTTCTCTCCGTTTGCAATGACGAAGTCCTCTTTTTTGTTTTTTCTGCTTTTTTCTTCTCTCGTCATTGCGAGGGTTTACCTGAAGCAATCCAGTTTATTCTTCACTCCGTTCGCAATGACGAAGTCCCCTTTTTTGTTTTTTCTGCTTTTTTCTTTCTCGTCATTGCGAGGGTTTACCCGAAGCAATCCAGTTATCATCCTCTGGATTGCTTCACTCCGTTCGCAATGACGAAGTCCTCTTTTTTGTTTTTTCCTGCTTTTTTCTTTCTCGTCATTGCGAGGGTTTACCCGAAGCAATCCAGTTATCATCCTCTGGATTGCTTCACTTCGTTCGCAATGACGAAGTCCCCTTTTGTTTTTCTTTTGACGTGTCTTACTCTTCTCTCGTCATTGCGAGGGTTTACCCGAAGCAATCCAGTTTATTCTTCCCTCCGTTTGCAATGACGAAGCTTTTCCCCGATGTAAATATTTATAAAAGCGAACATAATATCACAAATTGAAATATTCCTCCAGTTTCTTGCCAATTTCTTCATAAAAGCTTTTTAAATCCTCTTTTGTATAGCCATTTCCGCCCCATTCTTTAATGGCCTTTTCCGAATAATCGAAAATTTGATTTTCTATGCCTGAAATCCGCTGTAAAACGCCTTCTTTGTCCTTTGATACGAGTGCCGACAGATCGATGTAATCCTTGCCTTCGCCCCTTTCAATAGGGAATAATCGTTTCTTTAACTCCAATGACCAATCACATATTTTGGCGTTGCCTGTTTCGTCGGCAAGCATGGTCGATGGATATATCTTATTTTCATTCAACCATATAGGTATAGCCGGAGTGGTCAGTGGCGAGCCAAGTATTGTCCACATGGTAGTCTGCTGCACAGGTTCTTTGTCTTTTATTCCCTGCACCACAATAACCGATGAGGTAGAATAACGGGGAATGAAGTCGCGGAACGGATAATATACCGGTTTATCGCCGTTTTCGGGCATGATGCTGTACAGGTCAACGCCAGTGATGCCGTGAGTAAGGCAACGCGATACGTCCTGAAGCAAGAGCCTGTAAGACAGACCGTTTGCCAGGGATGCCTTATAAAACAAGCCGGAAGCGGACTGATAGCGGCTCAGCCCCATGTCCCGTTCCCTATCGCCCGAAAAGGAATAATTGGTACGGATAATGTATCCCATTGGTGCGGTGGACAGGTCGTTGGCATCGAATTTCTTATAGCCTATGTCGTTGGTTTCGTAGTAAGCGCAGCCTCCCTGTGCGTCTATCACGCCGAAGTTGGCGCTCAATTGCATGGGCTTGGGCAGCCCGGCGAGCAACTTCTCAAAGTCGGCAAGCGTGGCGCAACGTTGCAAAGCCATTTTCATGACGATACCTTCGCGCTCTTCATTCCCTTCGTTGGTAGGATTGATGTTGTACGAAGCCGAGTTCATAATGGCAAAGCCCGCCGAGTTGTAGCCTCCCCAGACTTCTTTACCATCTTTGTCGCTACT
>BNXH01000022.1 GCA_025999435.1 Bacteroidia bacterium
TCTTCATGTTGTGCGTAAGCTGTATGCTTATGGCAACGCAGGTAAAAGCCCAGTGGGCGGTGTTTGACCCGAGCAACCTGGCCCAGAGCATCGTCAATACGACCCGCAACGTCACACAGACAACCACGACGGCCACGAATATGGTCAAAAGTTTTCAGGAAGTTCAAAAAGTCTATAACCAGTCGAAGCAGTATTATGACGCGCTGAAAGCTGTAAACGGCCTGGTAAAGGACGCCAAAAAAGTGCAGAAAACCATCCTGATGGTAGGCGAAATATCCGATATCTATGTGCATAACTATCAGAAGATGCTGTCCGATCCCAATTACTCTGTAGAGGAACTGGGCGCTATTGCCAACGGTTATGCAAAGCTACTGGAGCAAAGCAATGATGTATTGAACGAACTGAAAGGCGTGGTGAATATTTCAACGCTTTCCCTCTCGGATAAAGACCGTATGGACGTAGTTAACAGTTGCCATGACTCGATGCTGGAATACCGGAACCTTGTCCGCTACTATACGAATAAGAATATCGGCGTTTCGTACCTGCGGGCTAAGAAGAAAGGGGAAACAGCCCGTGTGAACGCCTTATACGGTAATCCTTCCGAACGCTACTGGTAGAATCCCACCCCCTCCAACCTCCCCCAAAAGGGGAGGCTTATGGCTTCCTTAGAGGGTTTGGAGGAGATAGGTATTTCAATTTTTCACTTTTCACTTTTAATTTTTCATTTAAAAACATGGATTTCGATCAATTTCATCAGACACTGCGCACGCTCTATGACCAGATGATGCCCCTGTGCGGCAATATGATCGGTATAGCCAAAGGCATTGCCGGGCTGGGAGCCTTGTTCTATGTGGCATACCGTGTTTGGCAGTCCCTGTCGCGGGCTGAACCGGTAGATGTATATCCTTTGCTCCGTCCCTTCGCCATCGGTTTATGCATTATGTTTTTCCCGTCCGTGGTGCTCGGAACGATCAACAGCATTATGAGCCCGGTCGTACAGGGAACCAACGGGATGCTGCAATCCGAAACGCTGGATATGAAAAAGTACGCGGAAATAAAGGACAAGCTGGAATATGAGGCTATGCGAAGGAACCCTGAGACAGCTTACTTAGTAGATAACGATATTTTTGAAGAAAGGCTGGACCAACTGGGAATTACCGATGTAGGCGAAATAGCAGGGATGTATATCGAGCGGGGTTTGTACCAGACCAAGAAATGGATACGTGAAGCTTTCCGGGAAGTATTGGAGATCGTCTTCAAGGCGGCAGCCCTGATAATCGATGTGATACGCACCTTTTTCCTGATTGTCCTTGCCATACTCGGCCCTCTGGCTTTTGCCATATCTGTCTGGGACGGCTTCCAATCGACGCTTACCCAGTGGATCACCCGCTATATCTCCGTGTACCTGTGGCTGCCTGTTTCCGACCTGTTCAGCACGATACTGGCAAGGCTGCAATCGCTGATGCTGCAATCGGATATTGAGCGTATGCAGACCGACCCTAACTTTTCACTGGACAGTTCGGACGCCATTTACATTGTCTTTCTCATCATCGGCATTGTAGGCTACTTCACAATCCCTACTGTTGCCGGATGGATTATCTCGGCAGGCGGCATGGGCAACTTCGGTAAGAATGTGAACAGTACGGCGACCAAAGGTGCTGCAATGGCAGGAGGTTTTGCCGGAGCTGCAGGCGGAAATATTGTAGGAAGATTAAAGGGAAGCGGCAATTCCGGTAGCAGTAGTAGTGGTTCTGTCGGTGGTGGTGGCAGCCAGCCGCAAGGACGGAACTATTCAACGGGGAACGGAGGTCAATCCGGCTCTTCAGGGAGGACTCCTTAATAATTAGCAAATGAGCAGATTGGCTCCGCCGAACGTTGTTTCGGAGATTAGCAAATGTGTTTCCATTTCCGAATTTGCTAATTATCAAATTTTCAAATTAGAATTTATGGAATTTAAATCATTAAAAAATATCGAATCGAGCTTTAAGCAGCTCCGTGTATTTGGCATAGTCTTTTTATGCCTGTGCGCTATTGTCGCAGGCTACTCCGTCTGGAGCGCCTACGGTTTTGCAGAAGCGCAGCGGCAAAAGATCTATGTGCTGGATAACGGTAAATCACTGATGCTGGCGCTTTCGCAGGACTTGTCGCAAAACCGCCCTGTGGAAGCCCGCGAGCATGTCAGGCGGTTCCATGAACTGTTCTTCACGCTGTCTCCCGATAAGTCGGCTATTGAAAGTAATATCCAACGGGCATTGTTCCTTTCGGATAAATCGGCTTTCAATTATTATAAAGATTTATCGGAGAAGGGATTTTATAACCGCATCATCTCCGGGAATATCAACCAGGCCATACAGGTCGATAGTATTTCCTGCAACCTGAATATCTATCCCTATCAGGTGAACACTTACGCAAGGCAGATGATAATCCGTGAGAGCAATATCACGGAACGCAGCCTGATAACAACCTGCAAGCTTTTGAACTCCGTCCGCTCCGATAATAACCCGCACGGGTTTACCATCGAAGGATTCGAAATCAGGGAGAATAAGGATTTAAGGGTATTGGACAGGTAATAGCCCCTCTAAATCTCCCCGGAGGGGAGACTTGGCCCCTCCTTTGGAGGGGTTGGGAAGGCTAAATAAGATACAATATGAAAGAACGAATAAAAGAACTGGGCTATTGGCTTGAAGACAGGCTCAAAGGCCTCTGCGGGGAAATTACTCCCGACAAGCGGCTGACTGTGATTTTGATTATGCTCCTAGGCTTTACAATCCTAAACCTCTACTTCACCTTTACAACTATCAGTAACTGGGGCAGGGAACAGGAACGGAAGGAACAATTAAAGATAGGGCATATGAAAGGACTGGAACTTGAAAAGACAAGACCGAAAGATTTGGGATTGGATTTCTTAGACTCTGATATCGATACTCCGGTTTTGGATAGTATGAACATTGAAAAGAAGAAAAATTATGGCTGATAAACCGAAACTAAGCGAAGGGCAGAAGCAAAGGCTGAAGAAATATGCGGTTTACGCATTGATGGCTGTTGTCTGCGCGGGATGTATGTGGCTGATCTATTCCCCGTCGGAAAAAGACAAGGCCAAAGAGCAGGCAGGCACGGGCTTTAACGCCGATATACCCGACCCGAAAAAAGACGGTATCGTCGGCGACAAGATGAGCGCCTATGAACAGGAACAAACAGAGCAAAGGCAAAAGGAAAGGATGCAGTCCTTACAGGGTTATGCCGATATGCTGGAAAGTTCCAAAAGTGAAAAGGTGGCAATCGATTTGGGAAACGCGGCAAAGCAAAGCAGGCCGGCTCCGGAGAAAGAAAAAGCCCCGGTCAGCAATTCCGTTTCCGCCTATAGGGACATCAACCGGACTTTGGGCAACTTCTATGAAAAACCGAAGGACGATCCCGAGAAGGAAGAGATGAAGAAAAAGCTGGAGGAACTGGAGGCCAAAATGCAGGAAAAAGAGAATACCAAAAGCTCGGTGGACGAACAACTGGTATTGATGGAGAAATCCTATGAGATGGCGGCCAAATATATGCCGCAGGCACAGAACCAGGGAGAGCCTCCCTCAAACAGTCCGAATTCCCTGAAAAGCAGGATCGAGAATTACGGCAAGGAGGCTTCCTCCAAAGATGGTAAGGCAAGGGTCAGCCCTGTCCGGCAGATACAAAAGCATACCGTATCGTCACTGGCCCAAAGCATAAGCAATGAAGAACTGTTCCAGATGTATGACCAGCCGCGTAATACGGGCTTTCATACAGTAGGCGGTGAAACCGGAGTAAGCGCCAAAAATACGATTTCCGCTGTTATCCATGACGACCAGACCGTGACCGACGGGCAGACAACACGCTTGCGGTTGACTGAGCCTTTGATGGCAGGGACTACGCTAATCCCCGAAAATACCATCCTGACAGGTATCGCCAAGGTACAAGGCGAGCGGCTGGATATACTTGTCTCTTCGATAGAGCATCAGGGCACAGTTATTCCTGTGGAGATGGTTACATACGATACGGACGGTCAGAAGGGTGTCCATATCCCCGGCTCACTGGAACTGGACGCGGCCAAAGAGATTGTCGCCAATATGGGCAACAGCGTGGGAACCAGCTTTACCATGACGCAGAACGCGGGGGCGCAAATCACATCCGATTTAAGCAAGGGAGCCATACAGGGCGTATCGGCTTATATGCAGAAAAAGATCAGGCAGGTGAAGGTAACGCTCAAGTCCGGATACAGGGTATTCCTGCTGCCAGCCCCCTCCGGCTCCCCCAAAGGGTGAGAGCAGGCGCAATCCAAATAAACAAGCATACTATAAACCGCCTTTAAAAGTCCCCTTTGGGGGATTTAGGGGGCTTAAACTCATATACTTATGAAGCAGCTAATTTTAACGCTTGCCCTTATCGCAGGCATCTTTACAACAATACAGGCACAGGAAACCCAGGACAGGCAAATACCGAAATCCTCGACGGGCGACCTGTTCAACGGCCTTACACGCCCGCTGACCTTTAGCCGGATGATACCGCCATACGCTTTGGAGGTGACATTCAGTAAGACGGTGCATATTATCTTCCCCTCCGCTATACGCTATGTGGATCTGGGCTCCTCCGACCTTTTAGCCGCCAAAGCCGACGGTACGGAGAACGTGCTCCGGGTGAAAGCCGCCACACAGGGTTTTAGTAAGGAAAGCAACCTTTCGGTTATTACCGAAGACGGCAGCTATTTTTCCTTTAACGTCAAGTATGCGGATGAGCCGGTAAAGCTCTCTATCGAGATGGCCGACTTTATCCGTAACAGCGAAACCGTGAACAAGCCGGACAATACCCTCGACATCCGTATAAAGGAACTGGGGCAGGAACCGCCCGCGCTTGTCCGCCTGGTCATGAAATCCATCCACAAAAACGACCGCAGGGAAATAAAGCATATCGGATCAAAACGCTTCGGTATCCAATATACACTCAAAGGCATTTATTCGAATGGCGGGATACTGTATTTCCATATGCAACTGAAGAATACGACAAATGTGCCGTTTAACGTGGATTTTATCACATTCCGGATTGTGGATAAGAAGGTTGCCAAACGCACGGCTATACAGGAACAGGTGGTACAGCCGCTCAGGGACTATAACAACATGGCGGTTATCGGCAGTAAGCGCACCGAGCGTATGGTATTCGCTTTACCGCTGTTTACCCTGCCGGACGACAAAATGCTGCTGGTAGACCTGCATGAGAAGGACGGGGGACGGCATCAGCGCTTTACAGTAGATAACGCTGATCTGGTCAGGGCAAAGGTGATTAACGAACTCAAAGCGGAATAAGCCATGAAGCGGATAACAGTACTATTGAATATGCTGGCGTTATTCCTGCTTATGTCAGGTAACGCCCTGGCGCAACGCGCCCTGCCGGATATGAAAGGCATACAGGTAACGGGCGGTATGGCTGACGGGGTTTACTCGTCTTCTAATCAAAGCAAAATGGGCTATTACTTCGGGGCGGCGATGGCGACTTATGACGGACATGGCAATAAATGGGTATTCGGCGGGGAATACCTGCTGCGGAATTATCCTTATAAGGATATCCGTATTCCTGTGGCGCAGTTTACAGCCGAAGGCGGGTATTACCTGAATATCCTCTCCGACCAATCAAAGACCTTTTTCCTTTCGCTGGGAGGCTCTGCTTTGGCAGGCTATGAAACATCGAATTGGGGTAAAAAGGCTTTGTTTGACGGGGCTACGCTTATAAATAAAGATGCTTTTATATACGGGGGGGCCGTTACGTTGGAACTGGAAACATATTTATCCGATAGGATTGTACTACTTCTTAATGCACGGGAGCGGGTCTTGTGGGGAAACACCACAGGGCATTTCCATGCACAATTCGATGCAGGAGTCAGGCTGATTATAAACTAGCCTGATACAATCAATCCATTAACGATGATTATTGATCATAACCAATCAATTATTAATTATCCATTCTAAACAATTTATAATATGACAAAAAGAATCTTTTTTATGCTGATCCTTGCAATAGCGGGGATAGCAATCACGAACGCGCAGGTGCGCATCAGCGGCAAGGCGGCCCCGAACAGCTCCGCCGTACTGGACTTAAACCCGGACGATAAGATAAATGAAGGCAATGCGACACTGGGGCTTGCCTTACCGAGGGTCAAGCTTAAAGGCAGCGCAAACGCCTTTCCCCTCCAATCACATGTAAAAGGCATTATCGTTTACAATGTGGCAACGGCAGGTGATGTCGTTCCCGGACTTTACCAGAATGACGGGACAAAATGGCTCCGCCAGCCCGATGCCGTATTTATGGACGAATCGCTGAAATCACTGGCTAAACTGCTGGCTGAAAAGGACAGTATTGTAGGGAATGAAGTGTTAAATGCGACAAGCGGAGGAGGATTAATCCGGGCAGGAGCCGGAACAAATGCTTCTCCCTATACGCTGGGCATTGCTCCGGGAGGTGTTACAACCGATAAAATAGCGGACGGGGCTATTACCATCAATAAGTTGTCCAATAAAACAATCGTACACCTGGGGGATAGTATTGCTTCCAATATCTACAATACAGTGTTGGGAGATACTATCATTAACTATATCACTCAAAATATAGATAATTCTGTATTAATGGACAGTGTGGTAAATGCTATCAGCCATAATAACAGTTATATTAAACAATTGATAGACAACATAGCCGTCAATGAGTATAATACGATATTGGGCGATACCATCATCAGCTATATATCCCAGAATATAGATAATTCCGTATTAATGGATAGCGTGGTAAATGCTATCAGTAATAATAACAGCTACATTAAACAATTGATAGATAACATAGCCGTCAATGAATACAACACCGTACTGGGAGACAGCATTATCAATTACATTACAAAGAATATCGGTTTAACGAACTTAGGTGACAGCATCAGCTATTATATTACGAATAATTTCAGCACGCAATTAGGCGATACCGTAATGCAGCATATTACGAACGGACTGGATGGTTCCGCCCTGATGGATAGTATCAGTTACCATGTCAGCAATAACAATGCTTATCTCAAAGAATTGATAAACAATATTGCAAGGAATGTATATAATACGACATTGGGGGATACGCTTGTCAATCATATCGCGCATAATATAACCAACACGGTATTAGGAGACAGTATCCTGCAATATATCACGAATGACATCAGGAATACAATACTTGGCGATAGTATTATTAGTTTGGTACATGAAAACGAAAGGGACGGGGTGATAGGCAATGAAGTGACTAATGCGACAACAAACGGTGGATTAACCCGCTCCGGTTCGGGTACTGCCGCATCCCCTTATACGCTGGGAATAGCTGCGGGTGGTATCACAACCGATAAGATTGCTGACGGGGCTATTACCATAAATAAGCTGTCCAATAAGACAATCGTACACCTGGGTGACAGTATCGCCTCCAATATCTACAGCACGATATTGGGCGATACCATTATTAACTATATTACCCAAAATATCGGCAATACCGTACTGGGCGACAATATCCTGCAATATATAACGGAAGATGTAAGCAATACGGCATTAGGCGACAGCATTGTCAGCCTGGTACATAAAAACGAAAGGGACGGGGTTATAGGCAATGAAGTCACGAATGCAACAACCGGTGGCGGTTTAATCCGCTCCGGTTCGGGAACTGCTGCATCTCCTTATACTTTGGGTATCTCGGATGGAGCCATAACCACAGCCCGGCTTGCTGACAATGCCGTTACAACAGCCAAGATTACAGATAAAAGCGTTACCATAGGTAAAGTCAATGCTACAGGCACAGCTTCCGCTACAACTTATCTTCGTGGAGATGGCGCATGGTCTGCTCCTGCCGGAGATGGTCAGGGTGTCACCTCCGTTAGCGGAGCAAACGGTATTACTGTCACCAACGGCACAACGACACCTTCTATTAGCTTACCTGCCGGGACAACAACAGGTAATGTATTGAAATGGAACGGGACTACATGGGCTTCCGCTACCGACGCGGGTATAACATCCGAATCGGATGGTATAGTAGGGAATGAAGTAACAAACGCAACTACAAGTGGCGGCTTGGTTCGTGCAGGTTCAGGCACTGCTGCCGCTCCTTATACGCTGGGAATAACAGATGGAGCTATAACCACAGCCCGGCTTGCTGACAATGCCGTTACAACAGCTAAGATTACAGATAAAAGCGTTACCATAGGTAAAGTCAATGCTACAGGTACTGCATCAACAACAACTTATCTTCGTGGAGATGGTTCCTGGTCTGCTCCTGCCGGAGATGGTCAGGGTGTCACCTCCGTTAGCGGAGCAAACGGTATTACTGTCACCAACGGCACAACGACACCTTCTATTAGCTTACCTGCCGGGACAACAACAGGTAATGTATTGAAATGGAACGGGACTACATGGGCTTCCGCTACCGACGCGGGTATAACATCCGAATCGGATGGTATAGTAGGGAATGAAGTAACAAACGCAACTACAAGTGGCGGCTTGGTTCGTGCAGGTTCAGGCACTGCTGCCGCTCCTTATACATTGGGTATCTCGGATGGAGCCATAACTACTGCACGTTTGGCTGATAATGCTGTAACCACAGCTAAGATGGCTGATAAAAGCGTTACCGTAGGTAAAGTAAATGCCACAGGTACAGCTTCCGCTACAACCTTTCTACGCGGGGATGGTTCCTGGTCTGCACCTGCCGGAGACGGACAGGGTGTCACTTCCGTTACCGGGGCAAACGGTATTACAGTCACCAACGGCACAACGACACCTTCTATTAGCTTACCTGCCGGGACAACAACAGGTAATGTATTGAAATGGAACGGGACGGCTTGGGCTTCCGCTACCGACGCGGGTATAACATCCGAATCGGATGGTATAGTAGGGAATGAAGTAACAAATGCGACTACCAATGGCGGCTTAACCCGTTCGGGTTCAGGGACTGCCGCTTCGCCTTATACACTAGGTATCTCAGACGGGTCTATAACTACCGCCCGTTTGGTTGATAACTCAGTTACATCCGCAAAAATATCAGACGGTACGATTACAGATTCCGATATAAGTACCAGTGCAGCTATTTCGGGAACCAAGCTTGCGGATAAAAGCGTAGCCGTAGGTAAAGTTAATGCTACAGGAACCGCTTCCGCTACAACCTACCTACGTGGGGATGGGGCATGGTCTGCTCCTGCGGGAGACGGACAGGGCGTCACCTCTGTTAGCGGAGCCAACGGTATTACTGTCACCAACGGCACAACGACACCTTCTATTAGCTTACCTACCGGGACAACAACAGGTAATGTATTGAAATGGAACGGGACGGCTTGGGCTTCTTCTACAGATACAGGTATTACAAGCGAAATGGACGGAGTTATCGGTAACGAGGTAACAAATGCAACAACGAGTGGAGGATTAACAAGGGCTGGTTCGGGAACAGCTGCTTCGCCCTATACATTAGGCATTTTAGATGGAGCTATCACTACAGCCCGCCTTGCCGATAACTCGGTTACATCAGCCAAAATAAGTGATAACGCTATAACTACAGCTAAAATATCAGACGGAACAATAGTTGATTCCGATGTTAGTACAACGGCAGCTATTTCAGGAATGAAACTTGCTGACAAAAGCATTGCAGTTGCAAAGGTTAATGCCACCGGTACTGCTTCCACAACAACCTACCTTCGCGGAGATGGTACATGGTCTGCTCCTGCCGGAGACGGGCAAGGCGTCACTTCTGTTACTGGGGCAAATGGTATTACGGTTACCAATGGAACGACAACACCTACTGTTAGCTTGCCTTCCGGTACAACGACAGGTAATGTACTTAAATGGAATGGCACGGCCTGGGCTTCCTCTGCTGAAACAGGAATTACAACAGAATCGGACGGGATTATTGGCAATGAAGTTGTCAATGCGACAACAGATGGCGGCCTTGTCCGGGCAGGCTCCGGTACGGTAGCCGACCCTTACACGCTGGGCATAGCAGACAATGCTATTACATCGGCCAGGATAGCTAACGGTACTATCAAGGCTGAAGACTTGAACGGTATGGGCGCAAGTAACAGGCAGGTACTTGCCTACAACGGTTCGGCCTGGGCTCCTTCTACGAATTATGCCTCGCCGACAACGATTACATCCGGCTCTACAGCTACAGGCAGCATCACCTCCGGCGGTTACAGCGATATATATACATGGAGCGACCTTGTACCGGGATTATATAACCTGCGCGTCAGAACAAACGGAAACGGCACGGCCAGGTTCAAGCTGGCATCGGACGTAGCCTTCGGTACCTCTGTCCTGTTCGAGGTCAATGGCGATTCAGCAGACCATACGGCGGAGATTATGTTCAACTTTGTTTATACGGGCACATTAAGGCTGAAAGCGGATTGTACGGGCAACTGTCCGACCCGCCTGTTTAATTTATATCTGGCGCGGTTTTAAAGATACAGAGCGGATATAATCAAAATGGAGAAAATATAAAAATATAAAATACGCAGAATATGAGAAAACAATTGATAATACAGCTATGCCTGCCTCTTTTGTACCTGTGTGCAATAACAGCACAAATAAGTGCGCAGGACGTACAATCGGCATGGCATGGGAAGATCAGTATCGGGGACATTCCGGTACTGATGCATGGGGATATAGCCCTGCAATCCGACGGCGAGCTGTTTACAAACAACGGGCGGCTGAAACTCGAAGGCAGTTACTATGGCGAGCCCGGCTCCAGGGCTTACCGCTATGTCACTACAGCTATTGATACCGGTATGGACGCATCCCTTTTCCTTGATGCTTCCACAGCCGGAGGCTCCACAGAAATTATCCCTGAACTGGATGAAAGCTGGGACGGTTCTCCTGTCAATTTGGTAAAAGCGAAGCCGGATAACACATCAGGGACAGGTAATAATGCGGATGTATTCTACATTGAACCTGTAATACCCGAATGCGGGGACTACTATGTGCAGTTACTGCATAAGGGAGATGGAAATAACTCCGTCTGGTCTATTACCGGAACCACCACCTTGCCCCTGATAAAGCAGCTCCGTAACCATACTTTGCTAATCAATAACAATCCTGCTACCAATGAGAAACATAGTTTCAGCTATTATAAATGGTACAAAGACGGTAGATTGTTGAAAGAAGGCTCCCATGAAGAACACGGCGGCAGCTATTATACAGGCGGAGCAAACCTCGATGCGGACGCAGTTTATATGGTCGAAGTGACGGATGCCGACGACAAGCATTACTTCTCCTGCCCGTACAACTATATCCCTGTCGCATTGCCTGCCAGCGTAAAGGTCTACCCGAATCCCGTCAGCAGGGATAACAGCCGCGTTTATGTGCAGGTGGAAACAAGCAATGAAAAGCTGCTGGAGCACGCGGAAGTAGAGGTTTACAGCTATACGGGACGCTATTACGGTAAAGTGCAGGCTAAGGGACAGCATACCATTCCGGTAGATCTACCGGGGGAAACAGGCGTCTATATCCTGAAGTTCAAGGCAAAGGAACTGGAAACAGGACTCAAGGCGGTGGTACAATAGCTAATGGGCTAATTTGAAAATGGGCCAATGATTTAAGCTGTTAGCTGATAGATATTAGCCATTAGCAGCGCAAAGCGACGAAAGCTATAAGCTACCGGCTATCAGCTAACAGCTCATTTTAAACCGAACTAAAACATAAAAGATGAAGAATAGAAAAGATATAGAAAATATAGAAGAACGGACAGGACAGCCCAAGATACCTAAAATAGGCCTGCGCAGGATATACCCGGTATTACTGGCCTGTTTGATGGGATTCCAGACAGCCTGTGCCCAGACAGGGGAAAACCAGGAATGGAAGGACGATACGGAAGCAATAATAAGCGACAGCCTGCTGCTGGCTCAATACCTGAAGGATGCATATGTCCCCCATGAGCTGAACCTGTGGATGGCAGGCGGATTATCTACATTAAACTACCGGCCGAATATTGGAAAGGCCCATACAGGTACGGGATATGCCTTCGGTATCGGCTATACACGGTACATAAGCCGGAACTGGGGCGTTTCCACAGGACTGGAATATGCCTTCCACCGCAGGAACATAAGTCTCGAAAATATAAACAGTTCCTATGCAACCTATGACGCGGACAGAACCCCCATTGAGTACCGCTCGCTGATAGACAGCTATAGGGAATACCAGCGTAGCGGGCTGCTGAATATCCCCATTTCCCTGATATACCGCATGGGAAAGGACAACAGGTACTATGCTTCACTGGGCTTTAAGCTGGGTATTCCGGTTTACGGCAGGTACACGGCAAGCGGCGGTACAGTTACCACTTCCGGCTACTATACGGATTACTATCAGGAGGAAATCTGGCAGAATGATTTGGGCTATGGCACTTTTCCCGTAAGGACAATGGAGAAGCCGTTGAAGATAGGATTATCTTATACCGGGACACTGGAAGCTGGTATAAAATGGAACGTTGGTATCGGTACAGACTTATATACGGGTGTCTATATAGACTATGGCCTGAATAATGTTATCCGGGGATACGCAAAGGAACGGTTTGTCGGGTATAATTATGATAACCCGGCAGAGCCGCATATAAACGGCTTGCTAACCTCTGTATATGGAGCCCATGACAATAGATTGTCCTTTATGGAAAAGGTATCGCCACTGGCTATAGGTATAAAGTTGAAACTTGCCTTTGCAATAGGTAGCGGCGACTTGCTGGCCGAAAGGAGGCGGTACAGGGAAATGCGGTATTCCGGCGGATGGGACGATATATATGGTTATCCGGCAGGAAATACGGATACCGGAACAAAAGACAGGCCTGCGGAACCAATCCGGATACGGATGCAGGAACGAAAGAAGGAGCAGGAAAAGGAACAACAGCAAACACCGATTCCGGAAAAAGATTCCGCAACAGCAGACAAACCCGTCGAATCTATTACACCTGCCACAATCATAGCAGTAAAAGATACGGAAGAAACAGTTGGCAATACCCAAAACGATTCCATACTCTCCCCGACAGGTACTGTTATCACTGATACAACGGTAGAAATAAAGGGGACGGGGGAACAAACAGGTACAAAAGGGTGTGATTGCGGTCCGAACCTGCCATCCATAATAACCATAGGCGGTTACAAGCTGGGGCAAACTATTATGTCGCCTGAGCAAAAAGCCATACTGGACGGATATATCAGCTTATTGCAGGCAAACCCACAGGCGCATATCGAAATCACCGGGCATACCTGTAATATAGGAACAAGGGAAGGCAACTTCCGTGCTGGACAAAAGCGAGCGGACATGGCAAAGGACTACCTGATCAGCAAAGGCATATCATCCTTGCATATCAGTACATCCAGTAAAGGCGACACTGAGCCTGTCAGTCCGGATAACAGCGAGGATGGCCGGAGTAAAAACCGCAGGCTGGAGATAAGGATAAACAATATAAAGGAATAACAAAAATATAAAAGAACAGCAATGAAAAATATGCTAACGAAAATAAAACGTGCATTCGCGCAAATAATCTGGCTAGCGGCGATAATGCTGCTGGCCTGTGCCTGTAGCGGCAATCTTGATATTGTACAGGATTACGGATACCGTATTGAAACGCTGCCATTGCCTGAGAAACTCAAACAGGGTGAAACAGTAGACCTGGAGTTTTCCATTGTACGCGAAGGATACTACACAGGGGCTAAATACAAATTCAGGTACTTCCAGAGCAAGGGACAAGGGATATTGGGCTATAAGGGTGAAGCTATTCCGGTAAACCGCTTCCGGGATATAGAAGCCGACGATTTTGTGCTGACTTACCAGTCTCAAAGCGGGAATGAACAGCAGCAACTGGACTTTGTATTTGAGGATTCTTCCGGCAGGCGGGTAGAATACAGCATCTCCTTCGATGGGGAAGCGGCGGACAGGGAAGAAAAGGAAGAAAGTAAACAACAAAAAATATCCTATGATGATTTTCGCGGGCTTTATAGCGTTCAACATCGTCTGTTGGCTGTACATCGCATGTGAGCTAAGGAACGCCCCTACGGACATAGAACTCTGGGGTGAAGAAATTGAATGACCGGGAAAGTATGGATTGCTTGTAGTTGTCCGTATATTACAGGAAGTATCCGCCTCAAAAATGAAGCGGATACTTCTTTATTCCATCCTCCTGATAACTAATAGGGAAATAAATCAGTTTTCCCCGTTTTCCTTTTTACGGACAGCCTCATAAGTACCTTTCCCTTCTGTCCGTAAAACTTCGTACTTATCTAACTTTTCATAGATTGCCCCTAACGTTTTACAACCGTAACGGCGGGGTTTATACCGGGGGTGTATCTTTTTTAGTATAAACCCCAGTTCGGAAAATGTAACATGCTCTTTTTCATAGAAATCAAAAGCCTCGTCAAAGATATGTGCTTCCTTTTGCAATATAGTTTCAGGAGTATCTCCGCCCTCTAATTTGATACTGACCCTCGAACCTGTATCGAGGGATTTGACCTTTTGCTTCAGGCTAACGGGTTTTTCTTCCTTAGCCTCTCCTGAATCTTCGGTTAAAGACCCATCTCCCTGAAGTTTGGCTTTACGCTTCCGCTCTTTCTCTTTTTTATGTTTTTCCTTTTTTATTTTATCTTCTCTGAGCAATTGGCCGATGGACTTAATAATATCCGGTTCTTCCTTCCCGAAACGTTTGAAGTACAGGTTTTCTAAGTGTTTGGGCAATGGCGTTTTCCATAACGCGTGAAAGTGCCTATGTTGATGTGGTTAGCAAAGAATCCCCACAATGGATTGCAAATGACAATCTATTAGCTTGGTTGAAAGATTTTAAGTGGCTATTTGAATCAAAAATTTGTTTGTCTGCCATTTACCGTTGTTATCAACAACTGGTTCTCTTTCTTGTGAGTAACGGTTTTTCAGCTTATCATCCTATTCCCCCTACATTGGTCTTTAATTTACATTTCCATCCTGTGACAAAAGACCACATAATAGGTTGATCATAAGTGTTCAGGGCGGTGTAATCGTATCAGAATTTGTTTGGCATGAAAATCATAGCACTCAAATTTTATGTTTAGATTTTCTTTATTTCTGTATTGATATTCTAAACCTTTGCTTATCTTTGCAGAAGAATTAATAGCATAAATATGACTATATTAGGAAAATACTTGTCGGAAAAGTCTATTAATAAGGCTGATGTGTCTCGTAAAACTGGTATTAGCAAGTCTAGATTGAGTGAGTTAAGTAGAAAAGAAACTGCAAAATTGAAGGCAGATGAAGTTTATTTAATAGCACTTGCTATTGATGTTCCTCCGGAAGAAATCTTAAAAAAAGTCTGCGGTCATCTCAAATTAATTAAGTTAAAATGAAAAAGCCTACCTATATTGATATATTTGCTGGATGTGGAGGTCTTTCTTTAGGGCTTCATAATGCCGGATGGCAAGGATTATTTGCTGTTGAAAAAAACGCAGATGCCTTTAAAACGCTTGAATATAACCTTATAGAAAAAGTTAATCATTTTCTATGGCCGGATTGGCTTCCTCAAGCCTCTCATGATATTAATGTCGTCTTGAAAGATTATAAGGAGCAATTGTTAGGTTTGCAACGAAAAGTAGATCTTGTTGTGGGTGGTCCCCCATGCCAAGGGTTTTCTATGGCTGGAAGAAGAAAAGAAAATGATCGACGTAATGATTTGATAAAATCCTATATCAAATTCATCAAAACGATACAGCCAAAAATAATCTTTTTTGAAAATGTAAAAGGCTTCACTTTAGAGTTTAAGAAAAATAAGGACAAGGGCAAAGAGTATTCATCTTATGTAGAACGCGCTTTAAATAGAGCAGGATACTACGTAAAAGGAGAGCTGGTTAATTTTGGAGAATATGGTATTCCTCAGAAAAGGACACGTTTTATATTAGTTGGAGTAAGAAAGGATGTGCCAAATATATCTAAAGATACGGCTTCACAGTTCTTTAGTTTAATAAAGAACAATCGGCATTCTTTTTTGTCTAAAAAGAATTTGACCATTGAAACTACTTTAGGAGAAGCCATTTCTGATTTATTAAGAAAAAACGGAGAAGTAGATTCTCCTGATACAAAATCATTTAAGGCTGGAATGTATTCCCCAATAAAGAGTTCCTATCAACAATTAATGAGAATTGGAGCAAATCAACGTATTCCAGACAGTCATCGTTTTCCAAAACACCGACCCGAAATCTTAAATAAATTTCAAATTATTTTAGACACCTGCAAAAAAAATAAAGATATAGACTCTCACACAAGAGAGCGGTTTAATATAAAAAAACATACTATAATACCATTGGATGCGCAAGAAAAGAGTCCTACTATTACTACTCTTCCAGATGATTATATTCATTATTCCGAGCCTAGAATTTTGACGGTAAGAGAATATGCAAGAATACAATCTTTCCCAGACTGGTATATTTTTCAAGGAAAATACACAACGGGAGGTAAAAGGCGAACACAGGAAGTTCCACGTTATACACAAATAGGTAACGCCATCCCACCATTGTTTGGAGAGCAAGTAGGAATTATCCTAAAAAAAATGATATAGAAATGGATTTGCATTTTAAAACAAATATACAACTCAAAAGTATTATAGGTAAAGACCTTATCAATGATGACAATATAGCTATTCTTGAATTGGTGAAAAATGCTTTTGACGCAGATGCAAAACGAGTAGATATTTCATTTTCAAATTTAAAAGAGAATGACGATAAGGCAATTAATTCGTATTCAGAAAAGACTTCACGCCTAATTATCCAAGATGATGGTTTAGGTATGAATTTGGACGACATTAAGAATAAGTGGCTAAATATTGCATATTCAGAGAAAAAACAAAATACTCGCCAACATAATCGAATGATGGCAGGTGCTAAGGGGGTCGGACGTTTTTCTTGTGACAGATTGGGTGAATTTTTAAATCTTTATGCTAGAAAAAACAATGAAGACTCCTACATTCTTCTAAAAATAGACTGGAAGATGTTCGAGATTGAAGATGAAAATAAAGAAATACAAAGTGTCATTCTTGATTATGAAGAATTAACAACGGAGGATTTAGCGAAAAGAAGAATTAAGCCATTCAAGCATGGAGTAATCTTAGAGATAATAAAATTACGGAGCAACTGGGTCTATGAGATTAAAAATGATAAAGGCATCATTGTTGATTGGAATACAGACAAGCTTGTAAACCTAAAAAAATATCTTGAAAAATTAATTAATCCCAATCAAGCATTTGAAAAAAATGATTTTGGTATTTATTTGGACGCGCAAGAATTTACAGCGGAAAATGATAGCAAGGAAGAATCTAAAAAATTTATAGGAAAAGTAGAAAATAGCATTTTTGAAAAACTTGACTTTAAAACAACAAGTATTGAAAGTGAAATAATTGAAAAGGGGGGAATAATTTTAACAACCCTAAAAGATAAAGGCAAGACAATTTTTTGGATAAAAGAAAAAAACGAATTTTACCCAGAGATTAAACATGCAAAGTGTTACTTATACTATTTAAATCCATATTCTAAGGCCTTTTTCACAAAACAAACAGGTGTAAGACCTGTAGAATATGGTTCAATATACTTGTTCTTGAATGGTTTTCGTATTCCTCCATATGGTGAGGAAGGTGATGATTGGTTAAACTTGGAGCAGAGACGGGCGCAAGGCTATGCAAGGTTTCTTAGTTCAAGAGATATCGTTGGAAGGGTAGAAGTTTTAGATTCGGAAAATTCATTCCAAATAATATCTAGTCGAGAAGGATTAGTTAGGAATGAAAGTTTTTCAAAATTAACCAGCCGTGAAGGTTATTTCTTTAAATCTTTTAAGAGGTTAGAAAAATATGTTGTTGATGGCCTAAACTGGGACAGTATTCCAGAAGAAGATAAAGATAAAATAAGGGAAATTGAGAAAAAAATAATTTCAGGTCAATTAAAAGAGAATGAATTAACTTTTCGTGAAGATGAAGTTATAAAAAGAAGACGTATTTATTCTAGCATTCATTCTATTATTGGAGCAAAAATTAGCGATGTTATTGAGCTTTATATCAATGAGGATTTAATACTTGATAAAATCGAAGAAGAAAAAGCTAATACAGAACGAGAATTTGAACAGCTTATCACAGATTTTGAAAATAAAAAGATTGATGGCGATACTCTAAATCGAATTTTACAAAGAAAGGCTATTGAAAACAAAGAACTTGAGAGACAAATAGCTGATTTTTCCAAATATTCCACAAATGAAGCTACATCTAAGGCTATTGCGGAACTTCAATACTACAAAAAAACGATAGAAAAACAAACACGGATAATTGAAGAATTAAAACTTCAATTGGAACGAGAAAAAGAAATAAATGAAAAGCATCAACAAGAGTTAGAAAAACTCCAAACGGAAAAACTTCAAGCTGAAAAAACAGCAGAAGAAGAAACAAAAAAACGAGTTGATGCAGAGAAGAAAACAGAAGAAGTAGTTAAGGAAAAAGATAAGGAGATTCAACTAGAGAAATTAAAAGTCGAATTTTACAAAAAGCAATCTACTCCGGAAACAGACGCTTTGATACATCATGTAAAAAATAACAACCAAAAAATAAAAGAAACAATTTCGCTTATTATTCATAACCTTACAAAAGAACAGGTTAAGGATTCTATAAAAGAATCTATCATAGAATCTTTATATGAGATTTTGCATTTTGCGGATAAATCACTAAAGGCAACTGACTTGATTCTCGAAAGTGATTTGGAGAAAGCAGATGCTCAGAAAATTAACTTACCTGATTTTATATCAGGTTATTTCAAAAATAGTAAGCATAACATTAAAATACATTCGTCCAATAGTGTTCGCTTTTTCTATATAATTGGAAGCAAGCTTGATTTAGCCTTGATTATTGATAATTTTATAGATAATTCCGAAAAATGGGGTGCAAAAAATATATGGTTTAAGACTAAATTAGAGTACAATGCTTTAGTTTTAAATATATATGATGATGGTGAAGGATTATCTTCAAAGTATAAAACAACTCCTTATGACATATTTAAATTTAGAGAAACAGCTAAAGAAAACGGTACTGGATTCGGATTATATCTAGTTTCAGAATCACTTTCAAAAATGAATGCCGAAATAGCGATTGATAAGCCTGAAATAGGCAATGGTATGAATTTTAAGATTATTTTCAAATGACTCAGAAATACCTGATTTTAGTAGATGAACAATCTCAAAACGCTGTTTTACAAAACATAAAAACAGCCCTTAAAGATGAAGGTCTTGAATTGGTTTTTAATGAATTTAATCCCATTTGCTATCAAAAAAGAGATGATAGTGGAGAGATTCTATTTGATGCTGAATCTTTTAAAAGCGATTTATTAAGCTTGCCTTATTTTCGACAGCTTGATTCTATTGTTTGTGATTACAATTTAATCGCAGATGTTATAGATGGATTTCAGATAATAAAAATCATAAAATCAATAAACCCTAATTATAAAAAACAAGTAATCCTATATTCCGCACAAATAGAGAATGTTATTGAAGATATTATAAAAACAGGTGACTTTGAAAAACAAAAAGAAAATCTCAAATCACTAATTGATTGCAACATAGACTTCCGTAAACGAGATAATGGTTATGAACAAGGACTTGTCAAACATATAAAGAAAGAAAAAGAATTTAGTTTTGAGGATGAGTTAATCAAATGGTTTTTTCTTCGAAAAGATGATATATTTAATTATTTATTTCCGAAATATACAGGTAAAAGATTTGAAGAAATAGCGACTTGTCTTCAATCAAAAACACCTGATAGTATAGAATTCAAAAAAGATTTGGTTGAACAGATCATCTCTTATTTGTCATCGATTAATGGCTTAGATGAAACAAATTGATTCTATGACGAAAATTTTTGGCATATATCCTACTGACAGACAAGAATCTACTACATTCTTAAACCGAATAAACACTTATCTTTGCAGAAAGCTTGGAAACCAGTGGCATTGCTATAAGACAAAATATACTGATGCAGATCATGAATCTTGTATAAAAAAGGCCATAGACAGTAATGCGAAGTTCATTTTATTCATGGGACATGGACGAAGTGATTATTTATTTGGTTCTTGCAATAAGAAATCTCAAGATTTTATCGCGGGAGATGCAGTAATTGAAAATTCAGAATTTTATAGAAATGAATATTTTATCCACTCAGATAACATCGTAAAATTTAAAGATAAAATCTTTTTTAGTTTCTCTTGTTTTTCTAATAGAAATGACGCTAAAAGTCTTGCTAGAAATGCAATAAACAGCGGAGTAATAAGCTTTGTTGGTTTTGGGGATATTCCTACAGATTATATTGCTGAAAAAAGTATCCCAGTGAAAGCAATTGCTATTTATAAGGGAATAATATCCAAAGTAATGAAAGTTAGCCTTAGTATATCTATTGAGAATAACTATACTGTCGAAGAAATGGTCACCTTAATTAAAGTTCTGACAATTAAGGAAATTCAAAAAACAATCTTTTCTTCTAATAAAAATAGACATAAAAAAATCATAATCAAAAGCCTATTTCTTTTCAAACAAGAAATTATGATATTTGGAAATAGGCATGAAAGATTATATTAATGGAAAGTATATTGGACGAAATATACAGGTATTTGTTCGTTTATCACAAATTAACAGCTTGGACTTTCATAATTTTTCAGTTTACTTCGTGCGCGCCATTTGCACCTGTTTATCCGACAGGCGGTGCTTCTTCTGGGCAACTTTCCATTTTTCAAGTTTAACGGTATTGTTCATATTTATACTAACATAGGGGATTTAGACTATAATACCGGATAGGATTGTTTCCGCCTGTAACATTCAAGTTCTTCTTTCTTCAGGTCGAATGCCACGCAAACGAAAGCAATATCCTTGCCGGATAAGAACAGGACTTCATCCCGGATTATCCGTCTTACGCCTTCCATCCCTCCGTAAAGGGCAAACATGGCGTAATAATCCTCGTCCCATCCTCTTTCGATAACCCTCTCGACAACCAATGCACGCATGTACTGCCAATCGAAATTTGTCAGGTCATACTCCCATAATAAACTTTGCTTTATTTGGGGATTGCGCTTGATTTGTTCTTTCCAATCAGACCACATGGACTGAATAATTTATATTTTATATCTATTTGGCAAAAATAGATATTTATAATTGAATATTGCCTATTCGGTTTTTTGTTTCTTTTTTATCCGCTTCAGGCTCACCGAAAAAAGAAACGGATTGAAAAATCAATCCGCCTTATGTTATCAATAAAAGTTTAGTAATATATCCTGTCCTTGTGAGTTTTCCATCGTCCCACAATTCGATCTTCCCGTACTGGAATCCCATCAGGGGGATGGCTGTATATTTGATGTATGCCTGATATTCTTTGTTATCCTTACTATTTTTTCCTGTCAGGTTACTAAATATCATAGGGATGGATATATTATCGTCACTTTCGAGAATTGTTTCTCCGTTTTGTCTTATTTCCTGTTTCATAATCTTATCTATATCTATATTAATCAATTACATATTGACCTAAAAAGCCTCCGCATGGAACAACTAAAATATCCCGATCCATCAGGAAGATGTCTGCATTTTTGAGAGATAGGTTCTCATGTCCTACTGCATTGGCACATATCCAAAAATTGTCCCAATCCCAGCCATGAACAACAAGCCGTGTGAGCCTTCGACCTACATATCCAAAATCTTCATGCGCTTTGAATGGGCGTTCCGCTTGGAATATATGACCTCCGTACCTGAATTCATGTATCCTCAGTCCTTTGGTAACAACATGCTTCAACTTTTCTATGAGTTTATTTCTTCTGCTGTAATAATAGTTTGGGATAGCTTTATCCATCAGGTTGCAATACTTCATCGCTTCGTTTATTTCAGCCAGACCTGAAAGTACGTCGGCTTCATCGGTGCAATACCGGGCGTGTGTATAGTTAGATAATTTCTTTTTCATAATTCCCTTTCATAAGATTTCCAATAATAAGTACAAGCCTGTACGATCTCTGTCGTGTCTGTTAGCTGTTCAACGGAGGGGTATGAGGAAATATAATCCATCGCTTCCTCCTGTGTCTTGAAAAAACAGCCTGTTTGGAAAGGCATTCCGGTATCATCAAAGGATACAGACCTCAAATAATACTCCCTGAATAAACGGTTGTATTCAAGTATGATTGGTATAAACTTGCATATCGGATTGTCGCATTCCCTTTTGTAAGCGGTCTTACGCATCCCGGTAATGTCTGTAGAATCCATGACGATTGCCATTAGTACAGGGTCTTTAATATTCCTGATTTGCATTTTCATATCTCCCTGTTATGTTTATATATACTCAATCATTGCTACAGGGGTGTTTTTGGCAAGCCATTCTTTCAGGTGCTCCATGTTGTGTTCGGATGTTATAATAGCCCTGTGCCCGTCAATTTGAGTAAAACGGGAAGATTCGTAATTGTCTATCCATTCTTTCAGGTTGACTACTCCCCAGTTTTTATAATCCCGGGTAAACATCCGGTTAATCTCCCTGATGTTTTCTGAAAAAATTACCATAATCGTTTGGTAGCCGTCATCAATGATTTCAAGATACCGGAGAGAGCCTGTATTGTCGAAAAATCGCCCGGTTGACCAGTCGCTGTTGAATGTTTCCTTTCCCCAAACGTGCGGTTCGTCAAACCGCACCTTCACATCCGCCGTGAGGTCGCCGATACATATTTCCTCAATCGTTCCCGTGACCATCAGTCCCATGAAAATACATTTACAACGTTTGCCTGCCATGTCTTTATTTACTTCGTCCGGTTTCATATTCTTAATCTGTTATATGGCTATTAATTTTATTGTTATGCAGCCAATCTCTCCTCTATTAAAGGAATATTCTCATTGACGAGGTTGACTATCTGATTATGGTATTTGGTTGTCTTATTGCAAGTGCCTCTCGATTGTATAACCTTTAGTTGGGATAAAGAGATTTCTATTGTTTCAATCCTTTTCCCGTCAATACAAGCCGATAAGATAAGCGAATCGGGTTTTGAGTGATAGCTGCCGACACAGTGCTTCATGACCTTACCTTCGGTTATTATCTCCGCTACGCTCTCCAATACCCGCACATTAATCAATCCGTCAGAAAATACCAGTCCGAAGAACCGGGCTTTGGCTTCCCTGTATGCGTCCTCTTTTTCAAGCTGCTTTTCGATTTCTAGCTGAGCGTCCGCCTTTGCTTTCTTAATTACATAGCGGTCATGTTCCGCTTTCAGGTTGGCGGGACAAACATATTTCGCATTGTGCAGGTCTTTACCAAAGAAGCGGAGCATGTCTATATAATCACACCAAAGGGTTGCATCCCTGATTATGTACTTGTTCCTGATACATATTTTGATTGATGCCCAGTAGCTATCTATATTTTTCCAACCACTATCCATGATACGCTTTAACAGTTTGGCGTATCCTGCTTTGATTAGTGTTTCGGCTTTACTGTCTGTTAACAGGATACGGAATAAATCCAATGGCCTTTGGTTATATAAGGCTTTCTTATAGCCTGTCCTTTTGAGTCCGGGTATCAGCTTTTGCTTTGGATATACCGCACCTGTATAGATGCGGTTATAGACATCAATTTCCTGCCGTAATTCCAACGGTGTATGGAATATCCATGAATCGTAATACATAGTGCCCATTGTCTGACGTAGTTTGGCAAATGTGCAGTACTTCCCATCAGGTGCAATCCAGCGTTGCATCACTTCGGATGCACTGTATTTGGGTAATTCCCCGATTTTGCTCGTATATCCTAACATAATAGTCCGTAATACCTGACAGCCTTTGTGAGAGTCAATAACAGTCATATAATAGCTGTCATTGAATGTCCGTTTTGCTGTGGCTTTTACAGCCAGCTTTGATTTACAGTCCGGGCAATCACAGCCCAAAAGGGTCGTAATCAGTTCGCCTTCTCCCTGCCACGAGTGTCCGCACTTGGAACAGGTTACAATACCTTTCTTCGAGCGGTATCCGAGGTATTCAATTGCATGGTCATATCCCCATTGTATCTGTTCTTTGGTGATAGATGGTAGCGTTTTGCTTGCTTCTACAACTTGCTGTTGGAATTTATTCTTTGGTTTCATATTTAAAACAGGCTTAATTGGTTGGTAACTTCATTTTTCTTGGCTGTAGGCTTCCTTTTAGGCTGCATCATCCGGTTGTAAGCATCATCTTGCGCTTTTTGTATAGCTTCCCTGCGGGCTTCTTCCTTTTCTTCTGCGGTTAGTTCTACCACATGGTTTACCACTACATTACAGTTTATCGGCTTGCCTGCTTCTATGTTATCTGTTGTATAATAATCTTCAGCCATGCCGAATATCTCGTCATCATGGAAACCGTTGCATCCGCTTTGCTGTACCTGATTCAGGATATAAATACAGCAGTCGTCAATGTTCTTGTTGTTTTTTGCGAATGCTTCGGCGAACAAGGCATCAACCGATGCCCGTTGTTCCAAATGTGTCAATATTGTCCGTGTAAAATATGCTGTTGATTTCATAAGTATATATATTTTTTAAAATTCATCTTACCTGTATATATCATGTACTTGTATTAAAAGTAAGTCTCCATACCATTTCCCTTCAATCCCGCCATCTACTATCTGGCGGTACATAATCCGCATTTCGAGTTCCGAACCCGAATAAAGCGTCCCTTTATCATCTATGATTCTCCACATGGTTATTTCTGTTTTAGGTTTAGTATTGTATCCAGTTCTTCACGCTTGGTTTTGGAAAATATCCACCCTGCCTGTTTTCCTCCGTCATGGGTCAGTCTCGGATTGAATTTCCCTCCCATAGCGGATAACAGGTCTTTAATTGGTTTGGTATCCCCGAACAGGGCGATTGCTTTCTCCGAATAATCGACTACCTCGAAAGAGAGGTTGTCGGATTCAATTACTTGTGCCGGTTGTTCCTGTACTTCCTTCCCCGCGACAGCTTTATTCGTATTAATGTAAATACCATCGGGACAGCCTGCGGTATAGGCAAATTCTTCGATTGTGTTTTCCCTTGTGTATATGGGGCATTTTTCAATTATCCATCCCCTGTATTTGCTTTCCCCTAAATAGTATCCCGCACCCATTGAGTATTTTTCCCTGTGCTCGTAATCTTCGTTGTATTCCGCTAAATGGGCTGTACCTTCAAAGTTGGATGCGTATTTACACATCTCGGAAAAAATGTCCCTCTTATGCTTGGAAAAGCCTAAAATGACGGTACATTGTGTACGGCTTGCATAATAATCGGTCTGGCTGTCGCTTTCGTCCTGCTTTAATCGGGCAACAATTAGTGCCTGTGCTTCACTGGGCAGGTTCTCCTGTAACCATTTGCGACCGATTACTTTTACTGCTTCCCTGCGTTCATCCTCTTTCTTTTCTGCGTCCCTCTTTGCGTCCTGTTTAGCCTTTGCTTTGGCATAGAGGTCTGCAACTTCCGCTTCGGGCATAAATTCGATATTGTTTTCATCGTAATACATCCCGATACCGAATTTTTGACTTAACGGCTTAATGATTCTTGACTGTTGCAAATCAAGGGTACGGAGGTTTATCAAATGATAATGGTAGCCGTAATCATTGTGTGTAATTTTGTGGATTACATAGCGGTCATAACTGTAGCCTTCCATCTGAACGATTTGGTTTACTTCTACTGCTTTTTTGTCTGTATCGGTGGTTGTACCCCCGAATAATGAATATAATTTTGTCATGGTTGTTGTTATTTATACAGGTTAATAATCGGGATGTTGTTTGCTTCTGCCCTGCGGACAGTATAGCCCGTACCGCTACGTGAAATCTGACCATAATAAGCTATCAGTAAAGAGCAATGCTCTATCATGTAATCATTACGGCGTAAAAAGCAGCCGTCATAGTAGCGGGAAGAAAGGATGATATTCGATGTCGCCTTGTCAGCTATATTCATATACCGCTGTTTAGCTTCATCCCTGAAATACAGGTGATGCCCTGCATAGGGAACAGCACAGAATAACTGTATGCCGGAGAACTCCTGTTGCAACTCAAGGACTATCTCTGCTGAAAGTAAATCGAATCCTACCGCACCACCCACAATAAATGTTGTGTAACCATTGTGATACTGCTGACGGATTGTATATGTTAATTCTTCTCTCAAGGAAACAATAGCGTTAGCATTGATATGGCGATGCCCTGTAAATGCCACTGTCTTTGATTTATCTATATGTATTGTTTGCATAATAATTTGGTTTTAAAGGATAAATGCGATTATTGCCATGCAGATAGCAATCAGACAAATAAGGGAAACAAGGGAGAGTATAATCCGAACCGACAAGCGGATGATTTTAAGCACGCTACGGACAAGTATGTAAATTCCTGCCACCACTAACAGCGACACTCCCGTTTTAGCCACACACCACACGCAAACACCCAATAGAGCCACTCCCAACACCCATTTAATGCTGAGTGGAAAGTAGGAAATATTGTTTTCTTTATTTTTTTCTGTCCTTTTCATATCCATCGACTTTTTTTTTATGCCGGGGCGGAGCCAGTGA